>JBAUAR010000440.1:0-9990 GCA_049675875.1 Streptosporangiaceae bacterium | reverse complement strand
CTCCCGCCCGGCGATCTTGCGCGACTGCTCGCGCAGACGGACTGGCGGGTCATCGCCGGGCCGGCTGACCGGCCCGCAGCGCCCGAGCGCGTGCCCGAGCCTGAGCGGGTGCCGGCCGGCGTTCCCTGATTGAGGTGGTTATGGCCTTCGAGCACGTCCTGGTGGACCGATCCGGGGAGTTCGCCACCATTACCATGAACCGGCCCGAGCGGCGGAACGCGCTGTCAGTCGCGCACATGCGCGAGCTGATCGACGCGTTCACCGAAGTCGGTGGCAGCGATGCGCTCGGCATTGTGCTGGCCGGCAACGGGCCGGTGTTCTGCGCCGGGCATGACTTCGCTGACGTCGCCGACGCGGACCTGGCAGCGGTCCGGTCACTGCTCGGCACGTGCACCGAGCTGATGACCCTCATGCAGCAGGTGCCGCAGCCAGTGGTCGCGCGCGTACACGGCCTGGCTACCGCGGCGGGTTGCCAACTCGTCGCTTCCGCAGACCTCGCGGTGGCCAGCGAGGACGCCGGCTTCGCCGCGCCCGGCGGCAAGGGCGGCTGGTTTTGCCATACGCCGATGGTCGCGATCGCGCGCAACGTCGGGCGCAAGCGGGCCGCCGAGATGGCGTTGTCCGGCGACACCATCGACGCTCGAACCGCGCTGGACTGGGGGCTGGTCAACCGTGTCGTGCCGGCGAGTCAGCTCGACTCGGCAACCGCTGACTTGCTCGAGCGCGCCACCCGCGGCTCGGCAGACAGCAAGGGCATCGGCAAGCAGGCGCTGTACGCGCAGATAGACCTCGACCAGCCCAAGGCCTACGCGTACGCCGTCGAGGTGATGGCGGCTACGAGTCAGCTGCCGGACGCGCGCGAGGGCATGCGGGCGTTCCTGGACAAGCGCAAGCCGGTGTGGCGCCGCGGTCGCTAGTCCAGGCCGTGGATTGTCCACGTGTGCTGCGGGCCGTCCGGCGTCATCGCGAGCAGGACCCGGCCCTCGGAGCGCAGCCACGCCAGGAACTCGGCGTCCGACGGCACCGCGACGCCCATCTTCTCGCGAATGGCCCGGAACGTTGGCAGCTCAGCGGCCAGATCCTCGCGGATCTCGACAGTGACGGGGACGCGAACGTAGCGGGCCCCGGTGGAGTCGTCGATCAGCACGACCGCGCGCGGGTTCCGCCGGAACACGGTGTGCTTCGCCCGCACCCGGGTTGTCGAGACGTAAAAGCGCTCGCCGTCGAAGTAAAACCAGTTGGGGCTCAGGTGCGGCTCACCGTTGCGGCGGATTCCGGCGACGACGATGTTGCGCGGCTCCGCCAGGAACGCTGTCAGCTTCTCGGCTGCTGCCATGGCACACGGTAACCGCGGAACGGCCTAGCGGTCCAGGCCGCCGCGCGCAACCAGTTGCTGGGCAATGACGTTGCGCTGGATTTCATTGGTTCCCTCGCCGACGATCATCAGCGGTGCGTCCCGGAAGTAGCGCTCCACGTCGAACTCCGTCGAGTACCCGTAGCCGCCGTGGATTCGCACCGCGTCCAGCGCGATCTCCATCGCGGCCTCGGACGCGAACAGCTTGGCCATCCCGGCCTCCATGTCGCAGCGCTCGCCGGCGTCGTACCGCTCGGCGGCATACCGGATGAGCTGGCGTGCCGCCGTCAGCTTCGTCGCCATGTCGGCAAGGTAGCCGCCGATCTGCTGGTGGCGCCAGATCGGCTGGCCGAAGCTCTCCCGTTGCTGCGCGTAGCCCAGCGCGTCATCGAAGGCGGCCTGCCCGACGCCGAGCGCGCGCGAGGCCACCTGGATGCGCCCGATCTCCAGACCCTTCATCATCTGCGCGAACCCGCGGCCCGGCTCGCCGCCGAGCAGCGCCCCGGCGGGCGCGTGATAGCCGTCGAACGACAGCTCGCAGCTCTCGACTCCCTTATAGCCGAGCTTCGGCAGGTCGCGCGAGACAACCAGGCCCGGTCCGTGCTCCACCAGCAGGATGCTGATGCCCCGGTGCCGCGGCGCGGCTGCCGGGTCGGTCTTGCACAGCAACGCGATCAGCTGCGACCGGCGGGCGTTGGTGATCCACGTCTTGGCACCGCTGACCAGGTAGCCGCCGCCCGGGACAGGCCGCGCGACGGTCGTCATCGCCTGCAGGTCCGAGCCGCCACCCGGTTCGGTGAGGGCCATCGTCGCGCGCACCGCGCCCGTCGCCATCGCGGGCAGATACCGCTGTTTCTGCTCGTCAGTGCCGAACGCCAGCAGCAGCTTGGCCACCACGGTGTGCCCGCCCATCGCGCCGGCCAGGCTCATCCAGCCTCGGGCCAGTTCCGCGGTGACTTCGGCGTAGCACGACGTCGACACCGGTGCGTCGCCGTACGGTTCCGGGATGGCCAGGCCGTAAATGCCCAGCGCCTTCATCTGCTCGATGAGCTTGCCGGGATACTCGTTAGCATGCTCAAGCTCGCGCACCACCGGCCGGACATCGCGATCCACGAAGTCCGCTACCGTGGCGACGACCGCCTGTTCCTCCGCAGAAAGACCGCTCACGGCTAAATGGTAGATTCCAGCGCAGTCTCGGCCGGCCAGGGGCCGTTTTTCGACGAACTGCTGCCGGGTCAGGAGTTCACCAGCGCACCGTCGGTCACGCTCACCGATGGGCTCGCTGCCGCGCACCGAGCGATCCTCGGGGACCGGCTGGCGCTGGCACTGGATCAGCGGCTATGCCGCGAGGTCACCGGCAGCGGCCCGGTCGCGTCGCCCAGCCTGGTCTGGGACGTGGCGATCGGCCAGTCCACCGTGGTCACCCAGCACGTCAAGGCCAACCTCTTCTACCGCGGACTGGCGTTCCGGCGGGTCCCGCTGATCGGCGACACGCTGCGCACCCGCACCCGGGTTGCCGGCTTGCGGCAGAACAGGCCGCGGCCCGGCCGCGCGCCGACGGGGCTCGCGGCGCTGCGGATCACGACCAGCGACCAGGAAGGCCGGCCGGTGCTGGACTTCTGGCGCTGCGCCATGCTGCCGCTGCGGGACCAGGACGCCGACACCGGGCACGCTGACAACCTTGACGGCATCGGCCAGGACGCCCCGCCGCCGGACTTTCCATCGCTCATCGGTGGCTGGCAGCTCGACCGGTTCGCCGGCGATCACGGTCGGCCGCGCCCGGCCGACCTGCGCCCTGGCCAGCGTCTCGAGGTGGCTGGGGGTGACGTGGTCTCCAGCGCGCCCGAACTCGCCCGGCTGACCCTCAACGTCGCGGCGGTGCACCACGACGCCGCTGCGGCTGGCGGCCAGCGGCTCGTCTACGGCGGCCACACCATCGGACTGGCCCTCGCTCAGGCAACGCGGGCGCTGCCGTCCCTGATCACGGTGGCGGGCTGGCACGGCTGCGACCACCTGGGTCCGGTGCATGAGGGCGACACCCTCCGCAGCACCATCACGGTTGAGCACGTCGACCACCGGCCGGCCGGCGCCGTAGTGGCACATCTGCGGTCGCTCGTCCGCGCCGATGGACCGCCCGATCGCGACGTCCTCGACTGGCGGTACATCGTGGTGCTTGCCTCAGCTGCAACGGTGGCTGAGTCCGGAATCCCTGCCGAGCGGTCCGGGTGACTACCGAGGTCAGCGATGCTGGCTCGCTCGATCTCGCTCGGTTTATCCGGCCCGGTGACACCGTCGCGTGGGGCCAGGCGTGCGCCGAGCCGCTCACCCTGACCGAGGCGCTCGCCGCGCAGCGCAGCCGACTGGGCGGCGTTCGCTGCTTCACCGGGATATGCAGCGCGGCTGCGGCAGCCCCGCAGCACTGCGACCACCTGTCGTTCGCCTCCTATACCGCGGCCGGCGCCAACCGGGCGCTCGCCGCCGCGGGCGCGCTCACCATCCTGCCCAGCCATTACTCGCAGCTGCCCGACCAGCTCACCGCCGGGCCGCTACGGGTCGACGTGGTTTTGCTCTCGCTGCCGCCGGCCGCGTCAGACGGCAGCTTCGGCCCCGGCCTCGGTGCCGACTACCTCACCCCGCTGGTCGGCCGGGCAAGGGTCCTCATCGCTGAGGTGAACGACCAGCTGCCGCAGGTCGCATCGAGCGTCCGCGTGCGGCCCGAGGACATCGACGTGCTCGTGCCGGTGTCGCGCCCGCCGCCCGGGTATCCGGCAGCCGCGCCGCGCGCGACCGACGAGGCGATCGCGACCCACGTCGCGGGGCTCATCCCGGACGGCGCCACCATCCAGCTCGGCATCGGCAGCATGCCGTCGGCGGTGGCCCGCCGCCTGCTCGGTCATCGCGACCTAGGCGTGCACTCCGGGATGATTAGCGATGCGATCGCTGAGCTGATCGAGGCCGGCGTCGTGACCGGCGCGCGCAAGAGCGTCGACCGCGGTCGTGTGGTGACCGGCTTCCTCATGGGCAGCCAGCCACTGCTCACGCTCGCGGCCACCGATCGGGCCATCACGCTGCGAGACACGCGCTACACCCACGACCACGCCGTGCTGGCTGCCCAGCACCAGTTCGTGGCCATCAACTCGGCGACCGAGGTGGACCTGACTGGCCAGGCCAACACGGAGACCGCTGGCAGCCGCTATGTCGGCGCGGTCGGCGGGGCCGTGGACTTCGCCCGCGGCGCCGCCTTGTCGCGCGGCGGCGTTCCAGTGCTAGCCCTCCCATCGACTGCAGTGACGCCGGCGGGTGAGCGGGTAAGCCGGATCGTCACCAGGCTCGACGGACCCGTAACCATAGGCCGGGCTGACGCGGGCGTGATCGTGACCGAATATGGAGTAGCCGACCTGCGCGGGCTGACGCTACCGCAGCGGCGGGAGCGAATGCTCGCGATCGCCCATCCCGACCACAGGCAGGCGCTTGCGGCGGACAACCAGAAGGAGATCCCATGACCACGCGCCGAGCCGCCATTGTCGCCCCGCTGCGCACGCCAGTCGGCACGTTCGGCGGCAGTCTCCGCCAGGTTCCCGTCGAGATCCTCGCTGCGACCGCGATTACCGCGGTGCTGGAGCGAACAGGCGTCGACCCGGAACTGGTAGACGACGTGTCGTTCGCCCAGGCGTATCCCAGCGGCGAGACCCCGTGTATCGGTCGCTGGGCGGCACTGCAGGCGGGGCTGCCCGTCAGCGTGCCCGGCTTGCAGATTGACCGGCGGTGCGGCGGCGGCCTGCAAGCGATCATCACCGCGGGCATGATGGTGCAGACCGGCGCCGCCGACGTGGTGCTGGCAGGCGGTGCGGAGAGCATGAGCAACGTCGAGCACTACACCACGTCGATGCGCTGGGGTGCCCGGTCAGGCAGCCAGTTCCTGTACGACCGGCTGGACCGGGGCCGCGAGCGGTCGCAGCCGGAGTGGCGGTTCGGCAAGATCTCCGGAATGATCGAGACCGCCGAGAACCTCGGCCAGCAGTTCGGCATCACAAGGGACGAGGCAGACGCTTACGCGGCCGGCAGTCACCAGCGCGCCGCGGCTGCGTGGTCGGCCGGCCGGTTCGATGACGAGGTCGTCCCCGTCCAGGTGCCGCAGCGGCGCGGCGAGCCGGTCACCGTGGCCACGGACGAGGGAGTGCGGCCCGACTCGACGCCGGAATCGCTGAGCAAGCTGCGCTCCATCATGCCCGGCGGGGTGGTGACGGCCGGGAATGCGAGCCAGCAGAACGACGCGGCCGCAGCCTGCCTGGTCGTGGCCGAAGACCGGCTGGCGGCGCTCGGGCTGGAGCCGCTCGGATTCCTGGCCGGCTGGGCCGCCGTCGGCTGTGAGCCCGCCACGATGGGCATCGGCCCGGTACCCGCAGTAGCTAAGCTGTTCGCCCGCACCGGGCTGGATTTCGATGCCATGGACCTGGTCGAGCTCAACGAGGCGTTCGCCGTGCAGGTGCTGGCCGTGCTAGCCGGCTGGGGCTGGCACGACCCGGACAAGCTCAACGTCAACGGCTCCGGCATCTCACTCGGCCATCCGATCGGTGCAACCGGCGGCCGGATGCTCGCTACCGGACTGCGGGAACTGCGCCGTCGCGACGGCCGGTACCTGCTGGAGACCATGTGCGTCGGCGGTGGACAGGGCGTGGCGGCAGTCTTCGAGGCCGCGTGATCAGGACGGAGTCGCCTTCGCGGTCGGTGTGGACTTTGAGGTCGGCGTAGCGCTGGGCTTCGGGCTCGGTTTCGGGGTCGGCGTAGCGCTCGGCTTCGGGCTCGGTTTCGGGGTCGGCGTAGGGCTCGGTTTCGGGCTCGGTTTCGGGGTCGGCGTAGCGCTGGGTTTCGGGGTTGGCGATGCTGTGGATGGCGGCGGGCTCGTTGCCGGCGGCTGCACGACGGGCGTGGGGCTGGCCGGGACCGGGGCCGGGTCGGTCGGCGATGCCGAGGCGCGCGCAGCGGACGCAGCTGAGCGAGCGGTCGGCTGGACCGGTGCCGGAGCGCTGGATCCGACCGGACGACTCGCGCCGCCGAGGTACACGGCGACCCCGATGGCCGCTGCCAGCGGAACTGCGGTGAGCGCGGCTGTCCGTATTCGCCGCCCGGCCGGAGCCGACTGCGCCACTGAGCCATGCCACCAGCTCGCGGGTGGAAACTCGTGCTTCGACTCCGCTGCCGCAAAGTCGTCCGCGGCGTACCTCGCCAGCCCGGCTCCTGCCGGGGCCGGACCGGCAGTGTCGCTCGGGCCCGGGCCGCTCGGGCCCGGGCCGCTCGAGCCGACCGTCATCGCCTCTCGGCGAGCGACCGCGAAGAGCCAGGCCCGCAGCCGATCTGGGTCAGGCAGCACCGGCTGCCCGGACATCGGGTCGCCGTGATTGCGCGCGTCCGTCGCCCGGTCTGGCTCGGCTGACGGTTCCAGCTCGGCTGGTAGTTCCGGCTCGGCTGGTGGTTCCGGTCGGCTGAATTCGATCTCCGCCGCGGCAAGCAGCACGGACGCCGCCGCGGTGGATATGCCGAGGACTGCTGCGACGTCTGACCGGTGAATGCCGTGGCGGTAGACAAGCTCGAAAACTTCCCGGCTGTCTGGCGGCCGGATGCCCTGACCCGGGTCAGGGTCCGTGGGCTGCGAGTCCGCGACAGCCAGCCAGGCCCGCAGCCGTTCGGGCTCTCGCAGCATGGACCGCGCGGAGCGGAGCGCCGCCTCGGTCAGTCGTGCGGCTAGGTCATCACGGCCGACCAGCCCGCGGCAGTACTCGAAGACGCGAGCCGCCTCGCGCGCGAACGCCTCGGTGAATGTGTCACGGTCGACCACTGCGGGCTGCTCCGGTTCGGGGTGAGCTGCGCGAAGCCGGCTTCCCAGGGTCACGGCTCCTGCTTGGCAGCCCGCCGCCAACCGTGATGACCAGGTTGCAACCGGGCTAGATCGGCACCATGGTAGAGGTTGCGGCTGATCAGAGCCAGGGTCCTTGGATCTGGCATGAGGTCAGGTCGCTGGCGAAGCGGACGGAGAGTTCGTCAAAGACGAGGAGTCCGACGGGTCAGGCGACGGCGTCGGTGCTGCCGACGGGCTTGGTGACGACACCGGACTGGGACTTGGCGACTGCGGCGGGCTCGACGTTGGCGGGCTCGAGCCCGCCGACGGAGGCGGCAGGGTTACCCCCCGGTTCGCCGAGCGTCCGGGCACCGGCAGCAACAGGGCAATCGGGATGGCCGGTGGCGCGCTGGGCTTCACGCGGGGAGCCGGAGCCGGGTTCGGCGTACTCGCAGGCTGACCAACTGAGCTCGCAGCGTTGCCGGGCAGGGCGGTAGCGCCGTGGGAACCGCCAGGGTGCCCTGGAGCGGCGAGGTACACGACGCCCCAGACGATCGCTGCCACCAGGACAACGGCTGTGGCTACGAGTTGCATCCGACGGCGCGCGAGCGCCCGCCACCGGGGTGCGCCTTCGATGTCGCGCGCTGGCCGATGACGGCGCAACCGGCCGGAACTCTTCGGTGCGGGGAGGGCGGCGAGCGGCAGATCCGCGATGTGCTCCAGGTCAGCACCGGCACTTGCGCCAGGCCCGGCCGCTAGACCGATGAATTCTCGCTCAGCCTTGGCCAGCCGACGGTAGGCCTCTTCGGCTGGGATCGCTAGCACCACTCCGAGGTCCGCCGGGCGAATGCCGTGCCGGTAGACAAGGTCGAGGATCTCCCGGTCGCGGGATGGTAACGCCGCGAACGCCGACATGACGCCCTGGCGGGGCTGTTGACCCGCGGCGGCCGCAGCCGGCGGCGCTTCATAGCGGGGTTCGTCGCCGCCGAGTTGAAGCGAGGCGACGGCATAACTGCGCGCGAGAGCAAAGAGCCAGGCGCGAAGGTCCGGCTCTTGCAGCAGCGCGTGCGCCGAGACCATGACGGATCGCGCGGTGCGGACTGCGTTGTCCTCGCTGCCCAGCAGGGCACGGCAATAGTCGAACAGGTGGGCTAGCTGCGCGTCGACCTCGCCCGACTCAGCTGGCTGCACAGGGTCGCCCATGGCGCCTCCTGGCACAAACACGCTGCGCTCGCCCCCATGTGATCAGGGCGCGCTGCCCACATTCTGACGTTTCCACGACGCTCTACCCCGCGGGCAGCTATCAAACTCGCATCCCCATGACGCGTCGCCGCGGCAGCTCTCCGCTATTGCGCCATGGGCTTGGCCACCTGCTGACCTCGCGTTGTGGCGTCAGCTGGTCGCGGCGGGATCCGGAACCGACGGCGCGTCCGACGACGAGTCTGATGGTGACGACGTGGTGGACGGCGAATCCGATGGCGACGACGTAGCCGACGCCGAGTCCGATGGGGATGCCGACGATGATGGCGAGTCGGTCGGCGACGGCGAGTCGGTCGGCGACGGCGAGTCGGTCGGTGACGAAGACGGCGGGGCCGATGGTGTCGACGATGCCGACGTGGTCGGCGCCGGGTCCGTCGCACCCACGGAGGCAGTGGGTGACGCGATGGGCAGCACTGTCCCGGCCGGTGTCGATGGCAACAGGGCGATGATCGGCACGCTCGCCCTGCCGCCCTGCCGACCCGGCGCGATGCCTTGTCCCGACGGCGCTGGTGTCTGCTTGGCAGGCCCGGTGGCGACCGTGTCGGGCGTCGCCACTGACGGCGAGCTCACCGGGCCCAGGCCAGCGAGTGCAGGCCCGCCCGCACCGAGCGCGCTAGTCGGGTGCGCTGCGCCGCCCCCGTTCGCGATCGCCCAGCATCCGATCGCTGTCACCGGCAAAGCGGCGGCAACCGCGATCCGCACCCGCAGCCGCCGCCGGGTACGCGACTCAGCCGGACCGCCGGCAACCACCGGACTCGCCGCCCGGCGGTGAGCCGGCCGCCGCCCGATCCCGGCCGTGAGCTCCGCGACCGCGTGCCGCCACACCGATCCGGGCACCGCCGCGAGGGGCAAGGTTGCCAAATCGTCGAGCGCCGGCGGCTCCGCCAGTTCGGCCGGAGCCGGCTCGGCCGCGTCGGCGATGCTGACGAACTCCTCCTCGGCGGCGGCCAGCAGTTGATAGGCCTCCCTGGGCGAAACGCCGAGTACCTCTGGGAGCTGCTCGGGCCAGATGCCGTGCCGGTAGACGAGAGCCAGCACCTCCCGGTGGATGGCCGGCAGGCGGCCGAGGACGGCCAGGACGGCGTGGTCGGAGTCATCCGGGGCCTCGGCGCCGAACCCGGCGGGGCAGTCCGCACTGTCGCCGGTGATCGACAGGGCGTCCCGGCGCGCGACGGCAAACAGCCGAGCCCGGAGCAGGTGCGCCGGTAGCGGCTGGTGCTGGGCGTCCACTAGGGCAGCCGTAGTGGCGGTCGCCGCCACCGCGTCGAGCCCGACCAGTGCGCGGCAGTAGTCGAAGAGGTGAGCCGCGTGGGCCGCAAACTGCCCGGCGAAGGCGCTGACGTCGACGCGATCAGGCCGCGCGCCGCCGGTGCCTGCCGGTGCGACGGGCTCGACCTGTTCCGACACCAATCCTCCTGGGCAGCCATCGCAGTCATGACGGGCACCGGACAGCGACTACGCCCAGTCATCGGACCACAAACTTACGATAGGCGCATAAAAATGGCAAAAGACGGCGCACTGGTCGCGCTCGGGACGTGCC
>JBAUAR010000439.1:0-1539 GCA_049675875.1 Streptosporangiaceae bacterium | reverse complement strand
GCGTCCGCGGGCTAGCCCATCCCCGATGGTCAGAACGTCCTGATGGCGATCTCGGCCGGCGCGGCCAGCAGTCCGGCGATCTCGTCCTGACTTGGGCATAACTTGGGCATGGCTCGACCTGCATGGGCGATGACCTGCTGGTTTGCTGTCCGAGGCGGCCGAAGTTGCGCACTAATCTCTGTCCTATTTGACTGTTGATCGTTAATGGCCACGCTGGTTGTCCGCATGCCGGCGGAGGGTGAAGCTGAAGTCGCCGGACACCGTCCCGGTGAGGCGGTGCGTTGACGAGAGCCTGCCGGCGGCGATGAGCCTTCGCACCTCGGAGCGCGACACGTCCAGGCCGACCGACAGCAGCGTCGTCAGTCTGATCGGGATCCGCTGGACGAAGCGGACCGATGTATCGATCACTTCGGCTTGCGCGACGTCGACCGGCGGCTTCTGGAGAGTCCAGGCGCCGTCCCAGTCGAGCGTGACGCCGTTTCGCCGCAGCAATGCGGGATCTTCGAGCAGCTTCGCCGCGAGTTCGATGGCGTTGTCGTGAAATCGAGTCAGGGTCAACGGGTCGATGGCACGGACGTGGACTCGTTCCAGGACCGTCAGATTGATAGTCTTCCCGCACCCGACGCACCGCGCGAGAAGCCAGACGTCGAGGAGCTTGCCGTTCGCATTGACGCGGAACGTTCCGTGTGCGCGATAAGTCGACGACGTACAGCGCAGGCAGCGACGACGAATGAGCGGCGGCCCTGTCGCGTATACCAGCCACTGGGTGGCGACGCGTCGTTCTATTTCGTTGTTGGTCACCGGTGGAGACCGATCTGCTGCGACATTGCCGTGCGGAGTCGACGCTCCGCGAAGGGCATCCGCGCATGACGGAGGAGCGAGTGGCAGGCCGTGTGTCATGACGGCGCGCTGTACTCGCTTGGTCTGCGGGATTTGTCAGTGCTCGAAAGAGCAGGGCCCGGCCCCGAGCACACGGCTGCGGGATGGCCGGATGAGGCGACCAGCGAAGCGGAGTCAGATCCCTGTGCTGGCCTCGGAACTCATGGCGTGCCTACTCGGCGCCGCGGTTGTCTCAGCTGGCGTACAACGGCCTGTCCTTGGTCGGTGTCCAGGACGCATGCGGCTCGTCCCCTCTGATCACGAAGGGCGCGAGACCAGGCGGGTAGCCTTCACCAAGCTCCGGCAGACGCCGGCGGGACCTGGGAACGTCTTCTGGCGAAGCTAGCAGCGCGCCGCCGGGCAACTCCACCGATTATTGGCGGCCAATGTTGCTCAGCGAGCCGCTGTGCCAGCCTCGTCTCGCTTGAGCAACTGCGCGGCGAGTTGCTGAGCGCGGCAAAGTACCGACGATGCGCACTAATCTGGCCCAACTCGGGTCAGTGCCTTCCAGCGCCACCCCTGAGCGGGACTCCGGCTGACGGACAGCCAGCCCGAGTGCACGGCCGAGGGCGGGCACGGAGATGGGCTAGCGTCCGCGGGCTAGCCCATCCCCGATGGTCAGAACGTCCTGATGGCGATCTCGGCCGGCGCGGCCAGCAG
>JBAUAR010000438.1:0-4267 GCA_049675875.1 Streptosporangiaceae bacterium | reverse complement strand
GGCCGGCTGGCCCGATGCGGCCGGCTGGCCCGATGCGGCCGGCTGGACCGACGCCATCGCCCTGGCGGTCACCCGTCCGCCCTGGCGGCGGAGTTCCGCTGCTCCGCCCTCGTGCAGCCGAGAGCCTGCTGCGACCGCCACCACGGCAGCGCCGCGACGAGCGAGTAGCGCCCCCGCATAGAGCGCGTCGCCGCCGTTGTCCCCGCTGCCCGCGAGCACCACGACCCGCGCCCCGTAGCTGCGGCCGAGCAGTTGAGCGCAGGTCGAGGCGAGGCCGGCGGCGGCCCGCTGCATCAGGGTCCCCTCGGGCACGCGGGCCATCAGCGCGCGCTCGGCGGTGCGGACGGCTTCGACCGGGTGGGCAGTTCTCATCGTTCGTTCGCTCGCAGTGACTCGATCCGGTCCGGGGCCGGCTGATCGCTGCCTTCGGTTACCACCATGGCGACGCAGATGCCCGCATCGTGGCTGATCGACACGTGCCACGCGGTCACGCCGAGGCTGGCAGCCACGGCCTCCACCGTGCCTTTGATTTCCAGCACGGGTCGGCCGCGGGAGTCGCGGTGGACGATCGCATCTGTCCACCGCAGCCCTGGTGGCGCACCAAGTGCCTTGGCCACCGCCTCCTTGGCCGCGAAGCAGCCCGCCAGCGATCGGATAGGCAGGCTCTGTTCGCTCTCAGCGAATAGACGCGCGGCTAGCCGGGGTGAGCGGGCCAGCGCGGCCTCCAGTCGGTGCAGGTCGGCCACGTCCACGCCGATGCCGAGGATCACACGGTCAAGACTGCCACGCCCGGCGCTGCGCCAGCTTCACTCGACCGGCCAGCCATGAAACTCACTGCCCGCAGACAACAACAAAACGCCCAATACCTTCGGCGTGCCTTGGCCGACTGAGGCTGCGAACTCCGCCGGCCAACAACTCGCGAGCCGCGAAGCTGCTGAACGGAGAGTGCGACCGTTAGCGTTAAAATAACGCCCGGTATGTAGTGGTCTGCTCGACGCTAACGGTCGCACTTTTATCCGGGCCGCCCACGGAGCACGTCAGCGGTCGCACTTTCTCGCCCAGTCAGGGGCGGAGTTGCGCAACAGACGGCATTGCGGGGCGTCTGCAGCTGGCGCACCATGCGGCGCGGGCGCCGTCTCCAGGCCGGTCGCAAGCGGGAGAACGGCCTGTTAGCCGACCGCCTTGATCGCGTCGGCGAGCCGCCCGGCCAGGCGCTCGGCCTGGGCCGCGTGCGCCGCCTCGACCATGACGCGGACGGCGGGCTCGGTGCCACTGGGCCGGACCAGCACTCGCCCGGAGTCCCCCAGCTCGGCCTCGGCCGTGGCGACCTCCTCTGCGAGCCGGGCGGACGCAGCGACCCGCGTCTTGTCAACGCCAGGCACGCTGATCAGGACCTGCGGGAACCGCGTCATCACGCTCACCACCTCGGCGAGCGGGCGGCCCTGGCGCGCTGTCTCGGCGAGCAGGTGCAGCCCAGTGAGCATCCCGTCGCCGGTCGTCGCGTAGTCAAGCATGATGATGTGGCCGGACTGCTCACCGCCGAGAACGTACTTGCCGTCCAGCATGGCCGCTATCAGGTACCGGTCGCCGACTGGCGTCTCGATGACGGCGATCCCGGCGTCGCGCATCGCGTGCCGGAAGCCAAGGTTGCACATGACGGTCGCCACCACTGTGTCGCGGGACAGCCGGCGCTCGGCCTTCAAGGCCATGGCGAGCACAGCGAGAATCTGGTCCCCGTCGACCACGCGGCCAGCCGCGTCCACGGCGAGGCAGCGGTCCGCGTCACCGTCATGCGCAATGCCAGCATCCGCGCCCGTCTCGATCACCGCCGCCGATAGCGTTTCGATACTTGTCGACCCGACCCCGGCGTTGATGTTGAGACCGTCCGGGTCCGCGCCGATCGCGATCACGTCGGCGCCCGCCCGTCGCAGCAGGTCCGGGGCGAACCTGGCCGCTGCTCCGTTGGCGCAATCCACCACCACGCGCAGCCCAGCGAGCGGGCTCGCGGACGCTCCCGAACCGTCGCAGAGCGTGCCGAGCAGGTGCGTGACGTAAAGTTCGCTCTTGTCGGGCGCCTCGGTGACGCGGCCGAAACCGTCCATCGGCAGGCTGACCGGTCCAGCCCGAAAGCCAGCCGCGGGGCCGGGAACGCTGGCGAGCCTGGCCTCGATCTCGTCCTCCACGGCGTCCGGCAACTTCACCCCGCCGCGGGCAAAGAACTTGATTCCGTTGTCGGCGGCGGGGTTGTGGCTCGCGGACAGCATGACGCCGAAGTCCGCCCCCATTGCCGAGGTCAGGTGGGCGACCGCCGGAGTCGGCACGACGCCGAGCCGCACCACGTCAACCCCGCTGGCCGCGAGGCCAGCCACTACGGCCGCCTCCAGGAACTCGCCGGAGGCTCGCGGATCCCGGCCCACGACCGCGAACGCGCGCTGGCCCGGCGGCCGCCCGCCACTACCGTCGGCCTCGCCCGGCCTGGCTGCAGCCGTGGTGAGGACGCCCGCGGCCGCAGCCGCGACGTCCATGGCCAGCCCGGCGGTCAGCTCCCGCCCTGCAGTGCCCCGGATGCCGTCGGTACCGAAAAGCTGACCCATAGCCCGCCAGTATCCTCCGCGCCGTACCGCCTCGGCGGCTAGCGCTTGGAGTACTGCGGAGCCTTGCGCGCCTTCTTCAGACCGGCCTTCTTCCGCTCGGTCACACGCGCGTCGCGAGTCAGGAAGCCAGCCCGCTTCAGCGTCGGCCGACTCTCCGGGTCCACGAGGATGAGCGCCCTGGCGATGCCCAGGCGGAGCGCCCCGGCCTGGCCGGTAACCCCGCCGCCGCCGATCCGGGCCACGACGTCAAACTGGTCCTCGGCGCCGAGCGCCACCAGCGGCTCGCTGATCAGCTGCTGGTGCACCTTGTTTGGGAAATACACCTCGAGGGACCGGTCGTTGATCTTCCACTGGCCACTGCCGGGCTGGATCCGGACCCGGGCGATGGCCTCCTTGCGACGGCCGGTGCCCAGGGCCGTGCCGGTCACCACCGGCTTGCGCGCGGCTGGCTTGGACTGCGGGCTGTCGCCGGTCGATGTGGTGTATTCCGACAGCTGCACCTCGGAGGCGTTGGCCTCTGCTCCGGTTCCCAGTGTCTCAGTGGACTCGGCCACGTTGCCTTCCTCGTACTTTCCCGCTTGACATTTGCCTGCTCTGACGCACGACGCGCGACGCCTGTTAGCTAGCGCCCGGCTGCTGACTGACCTGGT
Organism: Streptosporangiaceae bacterium; assembly: GCA_049675875.1. GTDB lineage: Bacteria > Actinomycetota > Actinomycetes > Streptosporangiales > Streptosporangiaceae > JAJYUU01. The sequence continues at coordinate 1,023 of JBAUAR010000438.1, read as the reverse complement.
TGATCTCGAACGGCACCGGCCGCTGCGCCTGGTGCGGGTGCTCGGGGCCCGCGTACACCTTCAGCTTGCTCAGCATCTGCCTGCCCAGCGTGTTCTTCGGCAGCATGCCCCTGACAGCCTTTTCCACGGCCCGCTCCGGGCTCCTCGCCATCAGTTCCGCGTAGGACATCGAGCGCAGGCCGCCCGGATAACCCGAATGCCGGTAAGCCAGCTTGTCGCGGAGTTTGTTGCCGCTGAGGGCGACCTTGGCGGCGTTGACAATCACCACAAAATCGCCGGTGTCGACGTGCGGCGCGAATACTGGCTTGTGCTTGCCGCGCAGCAGCACCGCAGCCTGGCTAGCCAGGCGGCCGAGAATGACGTCCGATGCGTCGATGACGTGCCATTGGCGCTGAATGTCAGCAGCCTTGGGGCTGAATGTGCGCACAGTCATAAGCCTTCGTGTGTGAGTCCTGATCCCGCCCGCGCCGGGGACATACCCTGCCTTGGCGCGAGAATCCGCAGGTACCGGTCGCAGCTCACCCTGCCCATGAGGCTCGGCGGGCATGCCAGTACGCATGGACGCCTCATGAGGATACCGGCCGTTGCCCGCGGTGGTCAAAGCGAGGCAGCCGCTCGCGACGTGCGGACGCGGCTGACGCCCGGATCGGTGGTAGATCGGTGGCAGATCAGTCGCTGTCCGGACAGCCCGCGCCCCGAGCCGACTGGGGTCATTACGCTTTCAGACCGGGCCAGGGACCGCTGACCAGCCCGAAAAGGTCGAGACAGCCCGGCTGACGGCCGATGGGACGATACGCTCAACCGCATGCGGGAACCGGCTGACGACAGCGGGGCCGAGCGGAAGTCCCGCCGACGCGGCCGGAGAGCGCCAGCGGCCGGCCTGGCCGGTCGCCTCGGCTCTGCCATGCGGCGCGGGCCGGACTCGGCCACGGACGCTGGCGGCGCGCAGGGACGGCGCGACGCGGCCAGGGGGAGCGCTCCGGGCGGCCGCCACTCAGCCAGCAGCGGAGCGGTGTTCACACC
>JBAUAR010000437.1:0-2695 GCA_049675875.1 Streptosporangiaceae bacterium | reverse complement strand
GGCGACCTCGGCCGCGGCCTCGGCGCCCGGCGCAGGCGCGGCGACCACGGCGGGCTGCGGCGTGCCGACGTTGCGGCCATGTACGGTCACCGTGACGTTCGGCTGGCCGGTCAGCACGGCGGGGCCGGTGTTAACCAGCCGGACCCGGACGATCTGCAACGGCTGGTCCGCTGGTCCGGTGAACAGGTCGGTGGATTCTACGCTGCCGATCAGCATGACGTCATGGTCGCACGCTCAGTCGCTGCCCTCCTCGAGGAGCAGGTGGTAGCCGTTGGGGGTCCGTGCGTGCAGGACTCGGTACTGCCAGTCCGGGCTCGGCGACATCAGTTCCTCGCGGTAGCGGACGCCGGCCTCGGCGAGCCGCTTCTTGGCCAGATCGACGTCGCTCACGCCGAACTGCCAGGTCAGAACGCGGTCAAGCACGCTCTGCGAGAAGTCACGCCGCCACTCGATGCCAAACTCGATCTTGCCGTAGCCGAGCGCGAGGAAATACGGGTACTCCGGGCCTTCGTAGGTGACCTGGAATCCGAGGGCCTCGTAGAACTGCCGCTCTGCCTGCAGATCGCCGACGAACAAGATCGGAATTATCCGGCTGAACAATGCCGCCATAACGCGACATCGTAGCGACCCAGGCCACGCAGCGTGACACTCCGCGCCGATCGCGTGCAGCCGTGGTCTGTGCCGGGCACAACCCTGTGACGTCCGGTTTGCCAACCTACGGTGGGCCGTTGAAACAGGCAGTAGTGGGTAGATTACATTGAGTGGGGGGTGGGCAGCCGCGGCTGCTGCAGCCGGTCACTGTCCGGTGATAGCGACTCAGGGGGAGATGTCACCATGACAACCCAGGCCGAAGATCTCCTCGGCGCGCGAGTAACTGGCGCCGACGGCAAGGTAATAGGAACCGTCGAGCAAGTATTCAGGGACGACGTCGACGGGACGCCCGCGTGGGCCCGGGTTCGGGCCGGTAAGTCGGGCCGCTTCGTGCCGCTGGGCAGCAGCCAGGTCACCGCTGACGGCCTCAGTGTCCCGTTCGACAGCCAGAAGATCATGAGCGGCCCGGACATCGATGCTGGCCAGCACATGTCGGCAGCTCAGGCCGAGGAGCTGAGCCGGTACTACGGCCTCACCATCCCCACCCAGCAGCCCAGGGGCAAGCTGGCTGAGGACTCGGGTGAGATGGCGGCGAGCCAGCCGGGCACCGGCCAGATGCCGGCTGGTGACCAGATGCCGGCCGGGGACCAGGCGGGGTCGGACTGGCTGATCCGGCAGGAGGAGCAGATCCAGGTCGGCAAGGAGATGCTGGAGACCGGCCGGGTCCGGCTGCATAAGTACGTCGACGTCGAGTCCATCGAGCAGCCGGTGCACCTGTACCGGGAAGAGTTCGAGATCGAGCGCATCCCGATCAGCGCCGACGAGAAGGTGTCCGGCAACATCTCCGAGGGCGTGCAGGAGATCGTGCTGCACGAGGAGCGTGCGGTCCTGCGGAAGGAGCTCGTGCCGGTAGAGCGCGTGCGCCTGCGCACCAAGCAGGTACAGCAGGACACCACCGTCCGCGACGAGATACGCCGGGAGCGCATCGAGGTCGAGCCGGACCAGCAGTTCGCCAGTAACCGGCCGGGCGACCTTGGCAAGGGCCAGCGGTAGCACCACGAGCGGCACCATCAGGCCCCCGGCCTCGGCCGGGGGCCTCCTGGTGGTACTGGCAGTACCCGCGAGCAGTTCGTCAGCCCGGCGCCAGGCTGGCCGGCCGCTGCTGCCAGGCGGATAATCTCGTGGCATGCCGACGCACGTGCGCAGCCTGCCGCTGAGCTTCATCCCGAGTCCGCCGATCAACGGATTCCACCTCGGGCCGCTGGACATCCATATTTACGGGCTGATGTACGTGGTCGCCATTGCGCTGGCCATCTACATCACCCGGCGCCGCTGGAGCGCTGTCGGTGGTAACCCCGAGCTCGTCAGCGACGTCGCCATCTGGGTGGTGCCGGCGGGCATCATCGGGGGCCGGATCTACTTCGACCTCACCACGCCAGCCGACATCCCGCACGTGTGGTACGGGGTCCTGGCGGTCTGGTCCGGGGGGCTTGGGATCTGGGGCGGCATCGCCGCCGGAGCGCTGGTGGGCGTGTGGCGGGTCCGGCGCGCCGGGGCGAGCGGCGGCCTGTTCGCCAACGCCATCGCGCCCGCGCTGCTCGTCGCGCAGGCGACCGGCCGGATCGGCAACTACTTCAATCAGGAACTGTTCGGCAAGCCGAGTACGCTGCCATGGGCGCTCAAGATCGACATGGCCGCACGGCTGAACTCGCAGATCCCGGCCGCTGACCTGAAGTTCAGCACGTTCCAGCCGTCGTTCCTCTACGAGCTCATCTTCGATCTGCTGTGGGCTGCGGTGCTGATCTGGCTCGGCCATCATCGCCGGATCCGGCCGTGGGGGCTATTTGCCCTGTATGTGGCCGGCTACTCGGGTTACCGGATCTTTGAGGAGACCATCCGGATCGACTCCTCTCAGACCTTCCTCGGCCTGCGGCTGAACTTCTTCGTCGCGCTCGGGATGACGGTGGTCGGGCTCATCTGGTTCGCGTTCGCCCAACGGGCACCCGAGCTGCCCGTCGGCTCGGGCGTGGGCCGGCCGCCTGGCAGCGGGTCGGCTGGGGCGGCCGCGGGCGCTGACGGCGGTGCCGCCGAGTCAGCACAGCCG
>JBAUAR010000436.1:0-8581 GCA_049675875.1 Streptosporangiaceae bacterium | reverse complement strand
GGCCGGCCCGGCGGGTGACAGCCGGCCGGCACCACCGCGGGAAGGAGCTCGACGTGCGCTGCACAGGGACGCACGGTCCGCCGGGCTGCGGGTCTGAGCCGTGACCGGCTATCTGATCAGGCGAGTGCTGCAGGCGGCCTTCGTCCTGCTCGTGGTCACGGTCATCACCTTCCTGCTCCTGCATCTGGTTCCGGGCGGTGAGGTACGCGCGATCCTCGGCGTCCGGGCGACGCGAGCGGAGATCGTGCGGGACTCCCGGCAGTGGGGGTTCGACCAGCCGCTGTATGAGCAGTACGGCAAGTGGCTGTGGCAGCTGCTGCACGGCAACTTCGGTTTTGACCTCAGACAGAACGCCCCGGTCGCCGCGCTGATGGGCCCAGCACTGGTGCGTACCCTCGTGCTGGCCGTGATCGGCACCGGGGCAGGCCTGCTCATCGGCATCCCGCTCGGCATCTTCCAGGCCGTCCGGCGCTACTCCGTTCTCGATCACGTGCTCACCGGAATCGGGTTCATCGGGTACGGCTCTCCCACCTTTTTCGCCGGGATCTTGCTTGTCCAGTGGTTCGCCGTCGACCTGCACTTGTTTCCGGCCTTTGCCCCGCAATCGACCTCCATCCTGGGGATCCTCTCCCAGCCGCAGGCTCTGGTGCTGCCGGTGGCGACGTATGCGTTCGTCGCGTTCGCGCTATGGAGCCGGTACATGCGCTCGTCGGTGCTGGACAACATCGTGCAGGACTACGTGCGCACCGCACGGTCGAAAGGCGCCAGTGAGCGCCGCGTGCTACTGGATCACATTTTCCGTAACTCGCTGATGTCGGTGGTGACGCTGCTCGGGTTGCAGTTTCCGGTCATCATCGGGGGCTCGATCTTTATCGAGTTCGTGTTCAACTACCCCGGCATGGGCCTGCTGTTCTATAAGGCGGCACTGAATACCGATGTTCAGCTCATGCTTGCCATTACCGTGCTGACTACCCTCGTCGCCATTCTCGGGAATCTGGTAGCGGACATCACCTACGCCGTCCTCGATCCGAGGGTCAGGTACACCTGATGGCCAATCCGCACCTCGGCCCGGTCAGTTCGGCGACTCCGGCAGCCGCAGCGTCCCCGGACGCGCCCCCGGTCGCTACGGATCAGGCACGGCCGAGGAGCCTGTTCCGCCGGGGCTGGGAGGTCTTCGCGGAGAACAAACTGGCCCTGGCTGGCGCCGGCTTCGTCCTCTTCATCCTGTTGTTCTGCTTCGTCGGGCCGCATATCTACGTGACCCAGCAAGTGACCGTCACGACCTCCAACACCGACTGCCATCCCGGCCTGCAGCACTTGCTCGGCTGCGACGACCTCGGCTACGACGTGCTGGGGCGGCTCATGGCCGGCGGTCAGAACTCGCTAGAGGTTGGTCTGCTGGCGGCCTTCGTAGCCTGCCTGTTCGGGTCGCTCTACGGCGCCGTGGCCGGATTCGCCGGCGGCTACGTCGACGCTCTCATGATGCGGTTCGTCGACGCGATGCTCTCCATCCCCTTCATCTTCGTATTGATCATCCTGGCCAGCCTGATCCACCCGAACACCTTCAGCATGACCGGCTTTATCGCCCTGACCTACTGGCCAGGCCCGGCCCGGCTGGTGCGCGGTGAGACGCTGTCGCTGCGCACCAGGGAGTACGTGCAAGCTGTCAAGGTCGTAGGCGGAACACGAAGCCGAGCGATACTCCGGCACATCCTGCCCAACTCCGTGGGCGTCATTATCGTCCAGGCGACATTCGCGGTCGCCGACTCCATCCTGATCCTGTCCAGTCTTGGCTTTATCGGCTTCGGGATTCAGCCACCGCAGACCGACTGGGGGTCGATGCTCTCCTCCGGCCTCACCGATATCAACCTCGGCTACTGGTGGCTGATTTACCCAGCCGGACTACTCATCATCGTGACCGTGACGTCGTTCAACTTCATCGGTGACGCACTCCGCGATTCCTTCGAGACCCGACTACAGCGGCGGTAGGGTCCGGCCTCCCACTGCCGGGGGAGGCCGGGCAACTCTTTCACCAACAGCTCACCGGCTCAGTAACAGCTGACCGGGCTGGCAGGTGCGTTCCAGCGTGGACCACAGGTAGGCAGTCGCGTACGCACGCCACGGCCGCCAGGCCTCCGCCACGCCAGTTGCCTGATGTGGTGCCACGTCACAGCCGGTTCGCTTTGATAGCGCTGCCAGAAGCGAAGGGCTGCTGGCGGGATACGCGTCGGGTTCACCGAGGCGCAGCCGGAGCAACGCATGGCTTTGCGTCATCGGGCTGCCGATGGCGCAGAGCAGGCTTCCCTGTGCGCCGCGGATGGGATCGGCGGCGGCCGGGGCATCAGCCGCCGCCCGGGCAAGCCTGCGGATAGCGGCGGCACTCGACGGATCGAGTCCGAGTTCCGCAACGTCAGCAGCCGCCATGTCCTGCGGCGCTGGGAAGGTGCGATGCAGTCCGAGCGCCTGGAGGCCCATGACGGGCTTGCCGTAGCGCCGTGCGATCTGCTGCATCGTGGCCGACGTTTCGGCGAAGCTCGCGTGGGCGCCGACGACCGCCTCGATGCTGGCCTCGAAGACGTCCCACGCACCGGGCGGCCGTATTCCTGGCCTGCTGCGCACCAGGGGACCCACGAGAGGGTCGGCACGCAGGTGCTCGTTCGCCGCATCGATTTCCGCATCGAGGTTGAAGATGGCTCGCACCCGCTGGGCGACGTGGATGAGGCCCTTCCAGTGCGGGAGGTGCGCGCGGAGAACCAGCTGATCGTCGTCGCCGGGCGCTACCTCGATGACCCCCGCGTCACCGTCGACAACGACCGTCCGGCGGTAACAGTCAGGCGATACATACTCGACGCCGCCGATAGCACGCTGCTGCGCCCAGCCAGCCCAGCCCTGCCAGTCGAACGGAGGCTGGAAGGGGATGCGCAGCGTGAGGCCGCCGTCGGCAATGAGCCGGTCGCTGTTCTTTCGGCGCGCGCGGAGCTGGCTCGGGGTGGCGTGGAACGTTGCCTGGCATTCGCGGTTGAATTGCCTGACACTGCCGAATCCGGCCGCGAAGGTAACGTCCGCGATCGAGAGATCGCTGTCGTCCAGCAGCCTGCGCGCGAAGTGCACCCGGGTTGATCGAGCGAGCTGGTCGGGTGTCACCCCCAGGTACTCAAGGAACAGCCGGCGGATGTGCCGGCCGGAGACGCCGAGCCGACCGCCAAGGTCCTCCTCTGTTGCCTCGTCCAGGGCTCCGTCGACGACGAGCCGCACCGCGCGGCACACCAGCGCGGGGGCAACTCGGCTGGATATCGATGGCTGCTTCCGGTAGGGACGGCAGCGCAAGCAGGCCCGGAAGCCGGCCGCCTCTGCCGCCGCCGCCAGTTCGAACGTCTGCACGTGGTTTTTGTTCGGGCGGCCAGTACAGCTCGGGAGGCAATAGATACCCGTAGTGACTACCGCGTTGAAGCTCCCCACCGTTCGATACTCCCAGGTCAGGACCGTTCCAGCGAGACGGATCCGGACCGCTGGTGGCGCGCCGCGCTAGTCGCGGGCTGCCGAGGTCCTGGCCGGGATCGGCTCCGGCCACGGCTGATAAACGTTCACCCGCGGCTTTCCCGGTCGGCGGGTCGCTGGGCGCACGCTTGCTGGCGAATTGTGGCACGCGTGGGCCGCTCCTGAGTGGACGGCCGCCGCCAGATCGTGGACAGTTGCCTGAGAACGAGTTAGGGGAGGGGCCGTATGCCGAAATTCATGGACTATCACGATGACCTCAAGCTCCCGGCGGAAGCGATCCAGCAGATCGCGCAGGGTACGAAGGACGGCGCCGCTGACCAATTCGGTGTCCGGCAGCTTGAGCTGTATCACAACGCCGACGGCAAGGTTTACTGCCTGCTCGAGGGCCCTGACGAGGAAGCGATCCGTAACCATCACGCCGCGCTCAGTGTGCCGTGCGGCGAGGTGCACAGGGTGGACAGCCTGCTCTGACCACCCGCGGCTTGGGCCGCCGCGCGGCCGGTTATGCCACAGCGGTGCATCCGGACACGCTGGAGCGAGCACCGGCCACCGTGGTTAGCTTGCGCCTACGGACGAGGACGCCCCCGATCTCGCGGAGACGACATTGAAGCGGAGCACTGACCGGATCCTGGCCACGCACACGGGCAAGCTCTTCATGCCAGCTGCCGGAAACGCGGCCATGGGTCCGCCGCCCACTCCGCCGGAACGGGTCGAGTACGAGATCAGCGAGCTGGTGAAGAAGCAGGTCGAGATCGGCATGGACGTGATCTCGAACGGCGAGCCGGCCGGCATTGGCCCGGGCACCGTCTTTCAGCTGGTTGAGGGCTTCGAGACGATCACGCCGGCGATCCCCGCCGGCGAACCACCAGTGAGCCTCGAGCGGGTGCGCTGGCTGGGCCGGGACTTCTTCAGGTACGAGGACTTCTACTCAGACATGTTCGGCAGCATGATGGGTGACTTTGACAACCCGGTGATGTCGATGCGGACCGTGGTCAGCGGACCGCTGCGGCTGAAGTCGATCGACCCGTTCGAGCGTGACATCCAGCTGTTCAAGAAGGCCCTGGCGGCGCACGCGCCGGACAAGGAGGCGTTCTACTGCGTCATCGCTCCAGAGTGGCTCGAGGAGTTCGTCTGGAACGAGTACTACAAGACCGATGACGAGTTCGTCGTCGCGCTGACGGAGGCCATGGCGCCGATCTTCAAGACCGTCACGGACAACGGCCTGATTCTCCAGATCGACGACCCGGCGATCAGCCACGACTGGGAAGAGGCGCGCCGCCCGGCGATGTCGGATGCCGAGTACGAGCGCTTCGTCATGCTGCGCATCGACGCGCTGAACGCGGCGCTCGAGGGCATCCCCGCGGACAGGATCCGGTTCCACACCTGCTGGGGCAGCTGGCCCGGCATGCACACGGGCGAAGTGCCGCTGCGGCAGATTGCTCCGATGATGCTGAAGGTAAAGGCCCAGGCCTTCTCGATCGAGTCCGCGAAGTCCACCCGCCGGCTTGAGTGGCAGGTCTGGCGCGATGACCTGAAGTGGCCGGAGGACAAGATCATCATTCCCGGTGTTGTCGATCACACGACCCCGGTGGTCGAGCCACCCGAGGTGGTCGCCGACACCATCGTCAACTTCGCGAGCGTGTGCGGCCGCGAGAACGTCATCGCCGGCACGGACTGCGGCATGCGCTGGCACGCGCAGGCCGCCTGGGCGAAGTACGAGAACATCGTCAGGGGTGCCGAGCTCGCGAGTCGGCAACTCTGGAAGTAGGCCAGCCCTGCCGATCTTCGACGGCCTGCGGGCCGCCTTGCATCATCATGAGGGAGGGAACGGGCTAGCTCGTGGCATCGCCTCGGGCGACGGAGGCGGTGATATGGGCAAGCAAGTGCGGTTGTCGTACGGCGATGCCGGGCTCGACATCTCCGTTCCCGAGACGGCCGTCGTCGTCTACCCGCAGGACGCTCCCGCGGTGCCCGACAGCGCCGCCGTGCTGACGGCGGGGCTGCGCTCGCCGGTCAGCGGGCCGCCACTGAGGGAGCGCGTCCGGCCGGGTCAGACGGTCGCCATCTCAGTGTGCGACGGCACGCGCGCGCAGCCAACCAGCCTGATGATCCCCGCCGTGCTGGCTGAGCTCGACGGGATCATCGACAGCGGCGACATCGTCGTCCTGGTCGCCACCGGGACGCACCGGGCGAACACCGACAGCGAGCTCCGGTCGATGCTCGGCGACGAAGTGGTGGACTCGGTCCGGGTGGTCAACCATGACGCTCGGGACGCTGGCAGCCTGACGTGGGCCGGAACGTTCGGCGCCGGCGTGCCGGTCTGGCTCAACTCCGAGTGGCTGGCCGCGGACGTCCGGATCACCACCGGGTTCGTCGAGCCGCACTTCTTCGCGGGGTTCTCCGGCGGACCCAAGATGGTCGCGCCCGGCCTGGCCGGCCTCGACACGGTCCTCGTGCTGCACGACGCCGCGCGTATCGGGCATCCGGCAGCGACCTGGGGGATCACCGTCGGCAATCCGATCCACGATGACGTACGCGCCATCGCGGCCGGAACCGGCGTGACGTTCGCGCTGGATGTCGTGCTGAACAGGCAGAAGCAGATCGTCGCGGCATTCGGCGGTGACATCCTCGAGATGCACGCCGCCGCCGTCCGGCTCGCCCGACAGCAAGCCATGCGGCCGCTCCCGGCTCTCTTTGACATCGTCGTCACCACGGGCTCGGGTTACCCGCTCGACCAGAACCTCTATCAGTCCGTCAAGGGCATGTCCGCGGCGAGTCGGATTGTGCGCGATGGCGGGATGATCATCTGCGCGGCGGAGTGCCGCGACGGCTATCCCGACCACGGCTCGTACCGGGAGGTGCTGCGGTCCGCGGCGAGCCCGGAGGCTTTGCTCGCCGAGATCGCCGGCCGCGCTTTCACTGTTCCTGATCAGTGGCAAGTCCAGATTCAGGCGCAGATTCAGGCGCGCAGCACGGTCGTGATGCACACCTCTTATCTGTCCGACGCTGACCTTGCCGACGCCCATCTCCGCCAGACGCCGGACATCAGCGCGACGATCGCCGCGGAACTCGGCCGGCTGGGCTCCGCCGGCCGGCTCTGCGTGCTGCCCGAGGGGCCGCAGACGATTCCTTACCTGGAGACGGCGCAGCCCGGCTAGCGCTCCCTGTCGAGCAGCTGGCATTTCAGGATGCCGGCCAGCCACTGCTCGTACTCGGCAGGCGCCCAGCTGCGTTCGACGACGACCGAGGATGACGTGTGACCAGCAGTTACCGGAACCGCAGTTCACCTGGCAGCGCGGCGTTCAGCGAACCGGACCGGAACGGTGCGATCTCGAGGGTTCGGGAGCCGAATCCAGCGGACGCGACTGCCGTCTGAACGGCACCGACCTGCCGCACGGCGGCCACGCTGGCGGCGTCGACCTCGAGCCGCACCGTCTCCCCGAGATCGCGCACCCGCAGGTCATGGACCGCAACGCCCGCCCGCGCCAGCACCGCGTGGACGGCTTGCTCGGCGGCGTCGACGCGCGCGAGCCTGGCCGGCGTAATCGGCACGCCGTAGGCGACGCGGCTGGACAGGCACGGGCTGGCCGGACGGTCAGCGGTCGGCAGGCCCCAGAGCCGGCTCAGCGCGCGAACCTGGTCCTTGGTCATGCCGACGTCCGCGAGCGGAGTGCCCGCGCCGCGCTCGGCGGCCGCCCGGATGCCCGGCCGCCAGCCGGCCCGGACGTCGTCGGCATTGGTTCCGGTAACCAGCCGGACCCCGGCCTCGAGGTGGCCCTGACTGACCACCGTGTCGATCAGCGTCGACTTGCAGAAATAGCACCGGTCGGGCCCGTTCCGCGAGTAGTCAGGATTATCGATCTCTCGCGTCGGCATTTCCGTGTGCCGGACGCCCAGGTCCGCGGCCAGTTGCCGCGCGGCCGACAGCATGCCCGCTGGCAGTGAGTCCGATACGGCGGTGACGGCAGCGACGCTCGCGGGCCCGAGCGCTCGCGCGGCGGCCGCCAGTACCAGGGCAGAATCCACGCCGCCAGAAAAGGCTACGAGCACCGGGGTGGAGTGGCTGAACCAGTCGAGCAGGGCACTCTCGTCGGGGCTGGGCGCCTGGTCCGGCTGATCCAAGCACCCGTCCTGCATACCTCATTATGACACGATGAGACCGTGACCAGCCCTTCTACCAGCGACATCGGCTTCGCCCGGCTTGATCTGGACCGCCTGCGCCGCACCGGCGATCCCGAGGTCGTGCTGGCGTCGCACAAGTCTCCGGCGCAGACCGTGGCGTCACTGGCCGAGTTGTCGCGGGCGCATCCGGGGCGGGCGATTCTGGCTACTCGCTGTGACGAGCCGACCCGCGCTGCCTGCCGGGCAGAGCTGCCAGAAGCGTTGATCGACGACGTCGGCCAGACGGTGGTGGTCGGGCCGCTGCCGGTCCCGCACGGCACGGTCGCGGTCGTCACGGCGGGGACCTCCGACCTGCCCGTGGCCCGCGAGGCAGTTGTCACCGCGCAGGTGTTCGGCAGCGGGACGGTCTTGCTCGCCGATCTCGGCGTGGCGGGACTGCACCGGCTGCTGGCCGAGCTGGACACCCTGGCGGCGGCGGACGCGATAGTCGCGGTCGCGGGGACCGACGGCGCACTTCCCGGCGTGATCGCCGGTCTTGTCGCGGTACCCGTACTCGCCGTGCCGACGAGCGTCGGCTATGGCGCCTCCCTGGGCGGCGTCGCCGCCCTGCTGACCATGCTCAACGCGTGCGCGCCCGGCGTCAGCGTCGTCAACATCGATAACGGCTTCGGCGCGGCCGTGTCCGCAGCCCGCATCGCTCGCCGCCCGGATCGAGCGCCGTGACCAGGGCACTCTGGATCGACGCGAGCTGCGGCGCGGCCGGTGACATGATCCTGGCGGCGCTGCTCGACGCCGGCGCGGACGGGCACGCCGTTCAGGCGGCTCTCGCCGCGCTGAGCGACGCGGCAGGGGAGACGGTCTCGCTCGACGTTGCCGACGTGCGCCGGCACGGGTTGCGCGCCAAACTGGCCGTCATCTCGGCGGGACCGAGCATCGTGCACCGCGGGCTCGCCGACGTGCT
>JBAUAR010000435.1:0-5601 GCA_049675875.1 Streptosporangiaceae bacterium | reverse complement strand
GTGCCGGTGACGAACGAGCTGTCGTCGCTGGCCAGGTACAGCACGGACCGCGCGATCTCGGCCGGGGTCGCGTGCCGCCCCATCGGGATCATCCCGTCGAAGATCCGGGCGGCGTCGGATGCCGGGGCGCCCGTCGCGCGGATCTCGATGTCGCGCTGGAAGTCGGTGTCCGTCGGGCCGGGATGGATCGTGTTCACCCGGATCCCGCGGGCCACGGCCTCCTTGGCCACCGTGCGCATGAGGCCGACCTGGCCGTGCTTGGCGGTTGCGTAGCCGCTGATCCCGCTGGCGGACGTCAGGCCGACGATGCTCGAGGTGATGATCACGCTGCCGCCGTCGCGCATGACCGGCAGGCCGTGCTTGAGCATGAGGAAAGCGCCGAGGATGTGCACGTCGAGCACCCGGCGGAACTCGTCCGTCGGGAACTCGGTGATCGGCACGATGGGGCCGCTGATGCCGGCGTTGCTGAACAGCACGTCCAGCTCACCGAACCGGCCGGTCGCCTGCGCTACCGCGCCGATCACCTGGTCTTCCTCGGTGACATCGGTGATGCTCCAGCCGACGTTCTCCGAGCCGAGCTCGTCGGCCGCGGCGGCGAGCAGCTCCCTGCGCAGCCCGGCGAGGTGAACGCGCGCGCCCTCGGCGACGAACAGCCGCGCCGTCGCCAGCCCGATGCCGCTCTCCCCGCCGGTGATCAGTGCGACCTTGCTATCCAGCCTGCCCATGCCGGGCTCCTTCGCTCGCAGTTAAAGATCAACACCATTTTCTAACGGAACGGGGCCGTCGCGGCTAGCTGTCGTGACTCTCCACAATGGTCCTGAGGTTGCGGAGGTCGTTGCGGTTGGCGCGCCTCATAGCGATGGCCATGAAGCGGCCCGCGAGCTTGGAGAATCCGGTCGGCTCCCCGCGGTTGCGCAGCGTCATCCGGGTTGAGCCGTCATCCAGGGACTGCCACGTGTAGGTGGTCTCCATCGGGAACGGCCCGTGGGCAGTGCGCATGACAAGCCGCTCGGCTGGGATGAAATCGACGATCTCGTAGGTGTAGGCGAGTTGCCTGCCCAGAAAGCGCGCCGTGAACGCGACCCGCGACCCAGCCTGGAGCGGCGGGCTTGTTTCCCAGCTGACAGAGCTGATGTTCTTGTACCAGGCCGGCGCGTTAGAAGGATCGGCAGCGTAGGCCGCGACGGCGTCGGCCGGTCTGCCGATCACGATCTCCGTTAGCACGTCGACAGTCATAGTCTTCTCCGACTCACTAGTTCCGTAGCTTTCCGTGCGCGTGATCACATGGCGAACTCCGCCAGCCGGGCGCGCTGGCCGTCACTGAACGACACCGCGGCACGCGCATCCTGGTCCCAGCGCACCGTGATCACACGCGCCTCGGCGGCCAGCGCACCGGCCGCGGTCCGAAGCGTTTCGCGGGTCGTCAGGCTGGTCGTTCCCACGCCCGCCACGGCGATCTCGGCCCGCACGGAACGGTCGGCGTGGCGAAGCTCGGTCCGGAAGTCGATTTCGAGCCGTACCACCACGTAGATCGGATCTCCCAGCACGCGCAGGTAGAACGCATCGCGGGCCTCCTCGAGGTAGGTGAGGTAGACGGCGTTATTGACGTGACCCAGCGCATCGGTATCCCGCCAGCGCACGCTGACCTGGTGCTCGAAGACCGGCGCCATGCACCGCTCCTTATCCGTCCGGACAGCCTGACGATTCCCCTGGGCGCCTCACGTTACCCAGAGATCACCACGTTGACGATCCGGTCGGGCACGATCACCAGGCGCTCAACCGCGCGGCCGGCTGTGTGCCCGGCGAAGTCTGGATGCTCGGTCAGGACCGACTCGATCGCATCGCTGCTCGCACCGGACGGCACCGTGATGGTGAACCGCGTCCTGCCGTTGACCTGAACGGGAATGGTGACAGACTGCTCGGCGGCCAGCTCCGCGTCCGCCGCCGGATAGTCGGTGTAGGCCAGCGACTGGCCGTGCCCCAGCCGGGTCCATAGCTCCTCGGCAATGTGCGGCGCCAGCGGCGCGACCATCAGGACCAGCGGCTCGGCCAGATCCCGCGGCAGCGCGCTGGCGACGGCAGAGATCCGCGCCGCCGTCGTGGTCAGCTCCATCAGCCGGGCGATCGCGGTGTTGAAGCGCAGCAGGCCGAAGTCGCGGCGCACGGCGGCGATTGTCGCGTGCAGCTCGTGCAGCGTGTCCCCATCCAGCGGTGCGCCGGAGACCATAGGCTCGCCGGTCTGCTCGTCGATCATGCTGCGCCACAGCCGCTGCAGGAACCGGTGCACGCCGACCACGTCGTCGGTCTGCCACTGCTTATCGGACTCGATCGGTCCCATCGCCATCTCATACAGCCGCAGCGTGTCCGCACCGTAGCGCTGGTACATCTCGTCCGGGCTGACGCCGTTCTTCAGGCTCTTGCCCATCTTGCCGGACCGCCGGGTCACCGGCCGGCCGTCATAGGCCGCCGAGCCGTCAGGTCCCAGCGTCACCTCATCGGCTGGCACGTAGCGGCCGCGCTCGTCGGTGAACGCGTCGGCGGTGATCATGCCCTGGTTCATCAGCCGCGCGAATGGCTCCGGCGTGGACACCAGCCCCCGGTCGTACAGCACCTTGTGCCAGAACCGCGCGTACAGCAGATGCAGCACTGCGTGCTCGGCGCCGCCGACGTACAGGTCGACACCGCCAGGCGCCATGAAGTACCGCTCCGCGCCCGGGTCGGCGAATGCGTCGTCGTTGTCCGGGTCGGTGTAGCGCAGGTAGTACCAGCAGGACCCGGCCCACTGGGGCATCGTGGTCAGCTCGCGCCGGTAGCTGCGCAGTCCGTCTCCCAGGTCCAGCTCCACCGTCACCCAGGTCGCCGCCCGCGCCAGCGGCGGCACCGGCTCGCTGTCGTCAGCCGAATCGGGCCCGGGTTTGAAGTCGGTCAGCTCCGGGATCAGCACGGGCAGTTCCCGGTCGGGCACCGCGATGGGCGTTCCGGTGTCGTCATACACGATCGGGAACGGCTCGCCCCAGTACCGCTGCCGGGAGAACAGCCAGTCGCGCAGCCGGTAGCGACGGGCCGCGCGGCCACAACCACCCCGTTCCAGCCAGGAAACGGATGCGTGGATAGCCGCGGCGGTATCCAGCCCGGCCAGCCGTGGCCCCGGTGTTTGGTGGTAGCGGCCGTCGGCGCCGATGACGGGACGCGAGGGCAGGCCGAACTCGCGGGCGAAGTCCGCGTCGCGCTGGTCGTGCGCGGGTACCGCCATGATCGCGCCGGTACCGTAGGCCGGCAGCACGTAGTCGGCCACGAAGACCGGGATCGGTTCGCCGGTGATCGGATTGATCGCGTGGACGCCGGTGAACACGCCCGACTTAGCCGCCTCGGCCGCCGTCCGCTGCCGGTCGCTCAGCCGGCTCGTGGCCGCCCGGTACCCGGCGACCGCGGCCGCCGGATGCGGAGCAGGCGGCTGGCCGCGCCAGCGATCGGGGGTCGCGTCCGGCCACGAGTCCCGCACCAGCCGGTCCACCAGCGGGTGCTCGGGCGCCAGCACCACGAAGGTCGCGCCCGACAGGGTGTCCGGCCTGGTGGTGAAGACGTCGATAGGGCAGCCCGGCTCGGCGGCGATCGGCAGGGCGATGTCCGCGCCGTCGCTCGGCCCGATCCAGTTGCGCTGCAGCTGCTTGATGTTCTCCGGCCAGGCCAGCTCGTCCAGGTCGTCGATCAGGCGCTGCGCCATCGCGGTGATGCGCAGCATCCACTGCCGCAGCGGGCGTCGGTAGACCGGGAAGTTGCCGATGTGGCTGCGGCCGTCGGCTCCTACCTCCTCGTTGGCCAGCACCGTGCCCAGTCCAGGACACCAGTTGACTGGTTCCTCGGCGATGTAGGCCAGCCTTCGCTCGTCGACTACGCGGCGCTGCTCTGCCTGGGTCAGCTCGTCCCAGCTGCGGTCGCCCGGCACCGGGCGATCACCCGAGGAGTACGCGGCGATCAGGTCCGCGATCGGGCGGGCCCTGCCGGTCTGCTCATCCACCCAGCTGTCGAATATCTGCAGGAAGATCCACTGCGTCCAGCGGTAGAACCGGGGATCGCAGGTCTCGATGCTGCGCCGGGGGTCGTAGCCCATGCCCATGCGGCGCAGCTGCGCGCGCATCGTATCGATGTTCTGGCGGCTGGACACGCTCGGATGCTGGCCGGTCTCCAGCGCGAACTGCTCGGCCGGCAGTCCGAAGGCGTCGAAGCCCATCGCGTGCAGTACGTGGTAGCCGGTCATCCGCAGGTAGCGCGCGTAGACGTCGGTGGCGATGTAGCCGATCGGATGGCCGACGTGGATGCCCGTGCCGCTGGCATAGGGGAACATGTCCGCCACGAAGAACTTCGGTCGCCCCGCTGCGCGCTCGAACCCGCCCGACAGGCTGCCAGCCGGACTGGCCGTGTGAAAGGTGCCGTCCGCCTCCCACCGGTCCTGCCAGCGCAGTTCGATCTGCCCCGCCAGCCGGGCGTTGTAGCGGTACGGGGGCTCGGTCCGCTGGTTGGTCATCGCCGTGTCTCCTTCGCCGGATCGTCGTGGTTGTGGCGGGAAATGAAAAAGCCCCTCGGAGCACGAGGGGCGGCCACGCGGACGATACTTCGTCAGCGCGGCCGGTAGCGAAGGAGGCTGCAGAAACTAGCCATGCCAGCAGGGTACGGCCGCGGCTGCCAGTCGGCGAGCCAATTAGAAGACGATGGCGGTGCGGCCGTCGAGCAGCACGCGGTCCTGGCAGTGCCAGGCGACGGCGCGCACGAGCACTGTCCGCTCGATGTCGGCGCCACGGCGGGCTAGGTCGGCCACGCTCTGCCGGTGCGACACGCGCGTCACGTCCTGCTCGATGATCGGACCCTCGTCGAGGTCCTCGGTGGCGTAGTGCGCCGTCGCACCGATCAGTTTGACGCCACGCTCCTTCGCCCGCTCGTAGGGGCCGGCGCCCGCAAAGGCCGGCAGGAACGAGTGATGAATGTTGATGACCGGCACGCCGACCCGGACGAGGAAGTCGGGCGACAGCACCTGCATGTACCGCGCCAGCACGATCAGGTCCACCCGGCCGCGCAGCAATGCGAGCTGGTGCCGCTCTGCTTCCGGCTTGATCGCCCGGCTCACCGGGATGTGCTCGTACGGGACGCCGAACGTGGCAACGTCGGCGCGCAGGTTCTCGTGGTTGGACACCACCTGCACGGTCTGCATCGGCAGCTCGCCGCGCCGCTCCCGCCACAGCAGGTCGAGCAGGCAGTGGTCGTACCGAGACACGAAGATCGCGACCCGGGTTGGCACCGCGGTGTCACGCAGCCGGAACTGCGCGTCGAGCGCGTCCGCGACCTCGGCGGCGAACGCGCGCTCCAGCTCGGCCAGCCGGGTCGCCACTCCCGGCAGGTGGAACTCGACCCGCAGGAAGAACCGGCCGTCCGTCGGATCGCTGGAGTACTGGTCCGACTGCACGATGTTGGCACCGTTGCGGTGCAGGAACGAGGCGACGCCGGCGACGATGCCGGGTCGGTCCAGGCACGACATCACCAGCCTGGCGATGCCGGGGCCGGGCGGGCCGGCGGCGGCGCCGCTCATGGCGGCGGCCGCCGCTGCCC
>JBAUAR010000434.1:0-20570 GCA_049675875.1 Streptosporangiaceae bacterium | reverse complement strand
GAGTGGTTGAACGGCGCGGTGAGCGGGTCGGCGCTCGGCGGCACCGCGCCGAGCATCAAATACGCTCCGGGCACCTCGTTCAGCACGTACGAGAAGTCCTCTGCACCCGGGATCGGATTGGGTGCGGCCACGAACCGGCCAGGCCCGAGTACGTCCGCAACGGTCTGCTCGGCGAACGACACCTCGTCGTCAGTGTTGACCGTCACCGGGTAGCCGTCCTCGTAATCCGCGGTCACCGTCAGCCCGTGGGCGGTCGCGATGTCGCGGGCCAGCCTCGGCGCGGCCTCCTGGATGGCGGCCCGCGCCGCCGGCGAGAAGGAACGGACCGTGGCGTGCAGTTCCGCGTCGTCCGGGATGACGTTGTCGGCGGTGCCGGCGTGGAACGAGCCGACGGTGAGCACGACCGGGTCGAAGACGTCGAACCGCCTGGTCACCATCGTCTGCAGGGCCAGCACGATCTCGCAGGCAACTGGTACCGGGTCCGCGGCGTGATGCGGTTGCGAGCCGTGGCCGCCCCGGCCGTGCACCGTCACGTGCAGCGTGTCGGCCGCGGCCATCATCGTGCCGGCCCGGCTGGCGACCAGGCCGAGCGGTAGCAGCCCCGATGCCACGTGCAGCGCGTAGGCGGCCACCGGCCGCACGCCGGCCGCGTCGAGCACGCCCTGCTCGATCATGATGCGCGCGCCACCGGAGCCTTCCTCGCCCGGCTGGAACATGAAGATGACACTGCCGGCCAGCTCGTCCTGGCGGGCTGCCAGCAACCGCGCCGCGCCAGCGAGCATCGCAGTGTGCAGGTCGTGCCCGCAGGCGTGCATAGCGCCGGGCCGCTGTGCGGCGTAGGTGACCCCGGACCGCTCGGTCACCGGGAGTGCGTCCATGTCGGCACGCAGCAAGACGGTGGGGCCTGGTCGACCGCCCCGCAGCACGGCGGTGACCGAGCTCAGGCCGTCGCCCACGCTGACGTCGACCGGCAGGTCGCCGAGGACGTCAAGCACCTTGCGCTGAGTCCGCGGCAGGTCAAGCCCGATCTCCGGCTCGGCGTGGATCGACCGGCGCAGTTCGGTCAGCTCGCTGGCGATCGCCGCCGCCCCGTCCTGTAGTCCAGCCACGGCGACCATCCTTCCCTCCCGAACGCGGGTGTCCCGCCGTCCGCCCGGACGTCGGCTCACGAGAATCAGGGCAGCAAATCCCGTCATAGCGGGTTGTTAGCGCCCTGCCCGCTCAGTCAGCCTCGGTGAGTACGGTTCGGCGGGGCGGGCAGACTGCATAGACTATTGCAAATTACCGCGCGGCCAGCTGCCGCGGGGGTTCGGGGGGGTCGCCCCCCGCTAGCATCGCGGTCAGCTGGCGGCACCGGGGGCCGCGGCGCACCGGGCATGCCGAGTTGACGAGGGTCGGGGATCCAGACGTGAATGGCGTCGGCTGGGATATTCTCCTCGTCCTTGCCGTGATCCTGATCGGCGGATTCTTCGCCGGAGCCGAAATGGCCCTGGTCTCGCTGCGCGAGGGCCAGGTACGGTCGCTGAATCGTCGCGGCAAGCGCGGGCAGCGAACGGCCCGGCTGGCCCAGGATCCGAACCGGTTCCTGTCCTCGGTGCAGATCGGCGTCACGGTCGCGACCCTGCTATCCGGCGCCTTCGGCGCCGCGCTGTTGTCGGACCGGCTCGGGAACGAGCTGAGCAAGTACCTCCCGCGCGCCGTCGGCGATCCGCTGGCCCTGCTCGCGGTGACCCTCGTCATCTCGTTCTTCACGCTGGTATTCGGCGAGCTGGCGCCCAAGCGGATCGCGCTGCAGCGCGCCGAGCGCGTGTCGTACATCGCCGGGCCCGTGGTGGACCGGCTGGCCATGCTGGCCAGGCCGCTCGTCTGGCTGCTGTCGCGCTGCACGAACGTGATCGTCAGCCTGCTCGGCGGCGACCCGGCAGCGGGTCGCGGCGTGATGACCGACGAGGAACTGCGCGACCTCGTGGCCGGCCATCAGGCGCTGAGCCCCGACGAACGGCACATCGTCAGCGAGGTATTCGACGCGGGCAAGCGGCAGATCCGCGAGGTCCTCGTGCCAAGGACCGAGGTGGAGTTCCTGCCGGCGTCGATGCCGCTGAAACAAGCGGCATCGATCGCCGAGCAAGCCCGGTACTCCCGCTTCCCCGTGTACCAGGAGTCCTACGACGACGTCATCGGCTTCGTGCACGCCCGCGATCTGCTCGACAGCCGGGCCGCCCTGGACTCGCGTCACGTCGGCGAGGTGTGCCGGCCGGTGAAGTTCCTGCCGATCAGCAAGATGGTGCTGTCCGCGCTCTCGGAGATGCGCAAGGACCGGGCGCACCTAGCGATCGTCGTCGACGAGTACGGCGGCACCGCCGGCATCGTGACGCTGGAAGACCTGGTCGAGGAGCTCATCGGCGACATCCAGGACGAGTACGACAGCGACGCCGGGCACGCCCGCCAGCTGCACAGCGGCGAGCTCGAGGTCGACGGACTGCTCAACCTCGACGAGTTCGCCGAGCAGACCGGCCTCGAGCTACCCGAGGGTCCCTACGAGACGGTGGCCGGCTACCTGCTGGCCGCCCTCGGCCACCTCCCTGCGGGCGGCGAGTACGCAGACGTTGCGGGGCGGCGGCTGACCGTCACCCAGCTGGACGGTCGCCGGATCTCCCGGGTGCTGGTCAGCCCCGCGACGCAGGCCGAGCCGCCGGCTCCGCCTGCCTGACCCGCGCGGCCAGATCCCCCGGCCAGGCTGAGCCCGCTACTAGACTTCAGGAATGGTGCACGGCGGCCAGGCCAGCCTGGAATCGGGCCCGGTCCTGGTGGTGGATTTCGGTGCCCAGTATGCGCAGCTGATCGCGCGCCGGGTCCGGGAGTGTCACGTCTACTCGCAGATCGTGCCCAGCACCATGCCGGCCGACGACATGCTGGCCCTGCGCCCGTCGGCGATCATCCTGTCCGGTGGGCCCGCCTCCGTCTACGCACCCGGCGCGCCACCCGCGCCGCCCGGTCTGCTGACTACCGGCGTGCCGATGCTGGGCATCTGCTATGGCTTCCAGCTCATGGTCCGCGACCTCGGCGGCGAGGTCAGACATACCGGAACGGGCGAGTACGGGGCCACCGAGCTGCGCACGGCGGCGGCCGCCGGGGTCCTGCTGGCCGGGTTGCCCGAGCAGCAGCGGGTCTGGATGTCGCATGGCGACACCTGCGCCCTGCCGCCGCCGGGGTTCGCCGTCACCGCCACGACGGCCGGCACGCCGGTCGCCGCGGCCGAGGCTCCGGACCGGCAGCTGTACGGCATGCAGTTCCATCCTGAGGTGCTGCACACCGAGCACGGCATGGCGATGCTGCGCGCGTTCCTCGCCGCAGCCGGGTGCGCGCCGACCTGGACCATGGGCAACGTGATCGAGGAGCAGACCGCGCGCATCGCCGCGCAGGTCGGTGACGGCTCGGCCATCTGCGGCCTGTCCGGCGGCGTCGACTCCGCGGTGGCCGCCGCGCTCGTGCAGCGAGCCATCGGCTCCCGGCTGACGTGCGTCTTCGTCGACCACGGGCTGCTGCGGTCGGGGGAGGCCGGCCAGGTGGAGAAGGACTTCGTCGCCGCGACCGGCGTGGACCTCAAGGTCGTCGACGCGGCCGGGGCATTCCTCGCCGCCCTGGCCGGCGTCGCCGATCCGGAGCAGAAGCGCAAGATCATCGGCCGGGAGTTCATCCGTGCATTCGAGCGGGCCGCCCGCGAGATAGCGGGCGAGCGCGCGGCGGCCCCGTTCCTGGTTCAGGGCACGCTCTACCCGGACGTGGTGGAATCGGGCGGCGGGACGGGGACAGCCAGCATCAAGTCGCACCACAACGTGGGCGGCCTGCCCGCGGACCTCACCTTCGAGCTGGTCGAGCCGCTGCGCGAGCTGTTCAAGGACGAGGTGCGCGAGGTGGGCAGCCAACTGGGGCTGCCGGACGAGATCGTCTGGCGGCAGCCCTTCCCCGGCCCCGGCCTCGCGATCAGGATCGTCGGCGAGATCACCGCGGAGCGGCTGCGGATCGTTGCGGCGGCCGACGCGATCGTGCGGGCTGAGCTGTCGGCGGCGGGCCTCGACCGGCGGATCTGGCAGTGCCCGGTGGTGCTGCTGGCCGACGTTCGGTCGGTCGGTGTCCAGGGCGACGGCCGGAGCTATGGGTACCCGGTCGTGCTCAGGCCGGTGACCAGCGAGGACGCCATGACGGCGGACTGGGCGAGGCTGCCGGACTCGGTGCTCGCCGGGATCTCTACCCGGCTGACCAACGAGGTAGCGCAGATCAACCGCGTCGTGCTGGACATTACGAGTAAGCCGCCCGCGACCATTGAGTGGGAGTAGGCGGGCTAGCCGCGGTCAGATGGTGAAGCGGAGATTTCTCGCGGCGTGGTCGCCCAGCTCACGGTCGCCGGAGAGCACAACCTTGCCGGTGTCGAGCTGGGTCTGGGGGTCGATGCGGCCGGCAGCTAGCTGGATGAAGGTCGTCGAGTCGGTCGTGAGCTCGACGGTGGGGCTTGGGACGCGGTCGACCTGGCGGGCGCGGCCGTCGACGATCACGGCAATGTCGCGCTGGAGGGGGCCGGTGAGGTGGAAGACGATGCTGGCGCCGTCCGGGAGGCCGACCTTCTTGCCGACGATGTAGCCGATCGAGCTCACGACCTGATCCAGGGCGATCTCGGCGCGCGGGCCGGCGTCATCGGTCGGCCAGCGCAGCGGCGTGGTGATGTCGCGCTCGTGCACCCAGAAGTCAAAGATCCGGATCTCGAGGAACTGGCCGTAGGTCTTCTGACCGACCGGCGTCCACGACGGCCGGCGCAGGTCGTCCGTGGTCAGCTGGGCCAGGTCGGCACGCCGGCTGGCGAAGATCTCGGTGATCCGGCTGACGAAGGCCTTGTCGTCGAGCGCGGCCACCTCCTGCTGGTACGGCCCGATCCGGTCCACCGGAGCGACCTCGTCGGCGCTGGCAGGCAGCCAGCCCGTCATGACCCGTTCCATCATGCCCAGGTGCGCCACGACGTCGCGGGCCGTCCAGTCCGGGCACAGCGACTGGGCCTGCCATTGCGGGCGGGCCAGCCGGCCGCACACGGACTCGATCGCGTCGTAGCAGTGTCCGACGCTGGCGCGGAGGGTTGCCGGACCGGTCACGTTTCCTCCTTCTCAGGGAACGCTGACACTATCGCGGGCCGACGCGCTGCCTGGGCATCGCGTCAGCGCCAGCGCTCGAGCAGTGGTTCCAGCAACAGCGCCTGGTAGCCGAACCTGGCCGGATGCAGCGGCAGGGCGGTACCGAGCTCGATCGGCGTGTAGCGGACGCCGCTCCACTGACGGCCGTCGCCGATGACCGTGCCCTCGACGTCGAATCTCGCCACCGGGCCGGCGATCAGCGGTGCTGGTTCCGGGCCGTTCCAGACCTCGAGCAGCACGCGCTGACTGTCGGCCACGGGTAGTCCGCCGGTGGGCAGCGTGCCCAGCACGGTGGTGTGCTCCATGGCCCGCTCCTTCCGGGCGTGCCAGGTCCGGAACTCCAGGCGGTAGGCAAGCTCGAGAAAGGCGCGTCTGCTGGGGTAGCCCACCACCCCGACGCGGTCCCAGCCCGGCGAGCTGGCAACCACGCTGGCGGCCAGGCACAGCGCGGCACCCACCGACGACAGCAGCGGAATCGGCGCGTAGTCGGTGACGGTATCCCGGCCCACGGCAGGTAAGCCACGCGGACTGGTGTCGGTGCACGCTCGGAGTCTGGTGAGCGAGAGCATGTAAATAGGCCCGTCGGCCTGACCAGCCGTCTCTCGTATCCGCGTCGCATAGGCGGCGTCAATCAGCCCGTACCTCGGCACCGCTCACACGCTAGGGACGCGCGCCAGGGGTGTCAATGTCGGTTGCGTCAGGAAACGAGCGGTTGCTCGGGAGGTATGTCGGTGTAGGACTTGCTCGCGGCGATCTCCCGCAACCGGTCCATGGCCTCCCAGACGTGCGCGAAGGACGTGCAGAGGGGGACTGGCGCGAGCCGGATGCGGTCCGGAGTCCGGTAGTCGCTGATGACGCCGGCCCGCAGCAGCGCCTGGCTGAGCTGCCACGCGTCGTCATGCCGGAGACTGACGTGGCCGCCGCGGCGATCGGCCTGGCGCGGTGACGCGAGCGCGAAGCCGAGCGGCGCGAGCCACTCGTCGGCCAGCGCGATCAGGTAATCGGTCAGCTGACTGCTCTTCGCGCGCAGCTGCGGCATGCCCGCCTCGGCCAGCAACCGGGCGCCTTCCTCGACCGCGACAGCGCCGATGATGTCCGGCGTCCCGGTCAGGAACGCGCTGATGCCCGGCGCCGGATCGTAGCGCGGGCCCATCTCGAACTGATCCCGCTGGCCGAACCACCCCCAGATCGGCTGCCGCAGCTGGTGCTGCAGCTCGTCGCGGACATACAGCAAGGCAGGCGCACCCGGACCCGCGTTGACGTACTTGTAGGTGCAACCGACGGCCAGGTCCGCGCCCGCGGCGTCAAGCTCGACCGGTACCGCGCCCACCGAGTGGCACAAGTCCCAGAGCGCGAGTGCTCCGGCCCCGTGGATGACGTCCGTGAGCCGCGCCATGTCAGCCAGCGCTCCGCTGCGGTAGGCGACATGTGACAGCTCGACGAGGGCGACGCGGTCGTCGAGTGCAGCCGCGAGCGCCTGCTCACTGACGCCCTCGTCGATGTCGGTGTGGATGATGCGGAGCTCGCAACCGCGCTGTGCGGCGATGCCCTCGAGCACGTATCGATCGGTGGGGAAGTTGTCGTCATCGGTGACGATGACGTCGCGGCCCGTCCGGAAATCGAGCGCGGCCCAGGCGAGCTTGTACACGTTGATCGTCACGGAGTCGCAGACGATGACCTGGCCGGGCGCAGCGCCCACCAGCTGCTCGCCGATCATGTCACCGGCCTGCCTCGGCACGTGGATCCATTTGTCCCAGGACCGCACCAGGCCGACGCCCCAGTCCTGGTCCACGAGCTCCGCGATCCGGGCCTGCGTCCGCACCGGCAGCGGCCCGAGCGAATTGCCGTTCAGGTAGATCACGTCGTCCCAGTCCGGCTGCACGAACCGGTCGCGGAAGGGCGCGAGCTGGTCGGCATCGTCTAGCGTCTGGGCATATGCCCGATCTGCGGAGAAACTGGTCACGGATCCACTGTAACCCTGCGCCTGCTGGCCGCTTACGCGCACGCCGGACGTGCGCCGTACTATCGCCAGGTGGCAAGCGATCGAGACGAAGAGAGAATCTCGCGCGTGCTGGTTATCGTCGCGCACCCCGACGACGTCGACTTTGGCTCGGCGGGCACCATCGCGCAGTGGGTCGAGGCGGGCATCGCCGTGAGCTACTGCATTGTGACCAATGGCGAGGCCGGCGGCAGCGACCGCTCGGTCAGCCGCGCGGACATGGTGGCTATCCGGCAGGCCGAGCAGACCGCCGCGGCGAAACAGCTTGGCGTGTACGACCTGCAGTTCCTTGGCTATCCCGACGGTCAGGTCGAGCCGAGCCTGACATTGCGGCGCGACCTTGCCCGGGTCATCCGGCTGCTGCACCCGGATCGGGTGATGTGCCCGTCACCTGAGCGCAACTACGCGCGGATGGGCGTGAGTCATCCCGATCACCGCGCTGTTGGCTCGGCCGCGCTGGACGCCGTCTATCCGGACGCGCGCAACCCGTTCGCGTTTCCCGACCTGCTCGCGACCGAGAAGCTCGCGCCGTGGACGGTGCGGGAGGTGTGGATCGCCGCCAGCCCGACGCCTAATCGGTACGTGGACATCACGGACAACTTCTCCAGGAAGATGGCCGCCCTGCGCTGTCACGCCAGCCAGATCAGCGACCCCGACGGCCTCGAGGACAGGCTGCGCGGCATGCTGGGCCGGGCTGCGGTCGCGGGCGGCTTGCCCGAGGGCAGACTGGCCGAGACTTTCCAGGTGCTTCAGGTCGGCTGACCGGCGGCGATAGCGGCGTGTTCCGACAGGGTCTGGTGCGCCGCGGCTGCCCGGCTTAGGTTTGGCCAGAGGCGCATCTGGCCACACCGCATCTGATTGTCGGCGTCGGGCCAGCATGCAACGTCGCATTCTGGCATGTTCACGGAGGTGTCACCGCATGACGCACATCACCGTCACTGTCGACGGCGTCAGCTACGCAGATGACGTCGAACCCCGCCTGCTGCTCGTGCACTACCTGAGAGAGGTGCTTGGTAAGACCGGTACGCCCATCGGCTGCGACACGTCGAACTGCGGTTCATGCACCGTGCTGCTGGACGGCATGACAGTCAAGAGCTGCGCGGTGCTCGCCGTGCAGGCGGACGGCGCGGACATCACCACCATCGAGGGCCTGGCGGGCAGTGAGCTGCACCCGGTGCAACGTGCGTTCCACGCCGAGCACGCCCTGCAGTGTGGCTACTGCACGCCCGGAATGATCATGGCGGCCGCTGATCTGCTGCGCGACAATCCGCATCCCACCGATGCGGAGATCAGGGAAGGCCTCGAGGGGAACCTGTGCCGCTGCACGGGCTACGAGAACATCGTGCGCGCTGTCCGGCGCGCCGCACAGGCAGGAGTAGGAGCATGACGGCGACACAGGAAGCGCCGGTCGCCGAGCTCGGCCGGGCCAGGCTGCGCAAGGAAGACGCCCGGCTGATCGCCGGGCAGACCAACTGGACCGACAACATCAAGCTGCCCGGCATGCTGCACATGGCGTTCGCGCGCAGTCCGTTCGCGCACGCCCGGATCCGCCAGGTTGATCTCAGCGCGGCGCGCACGATGCCGGGCGTGATCGCGGTGTTCTCCGGCGCTGACTTCGCGGCCGAGCAGGGCAGCCTGCCGTGCGCGTGGCCGGTCACCGACGACATCGTGATCCCGGCGCACCCGCCGATGGCCGTGGACGAGGTGCGATACGCCGGCGAGGCGGTGGCGGTCGTGGTAGCGCGGGACCGGTACGCCGCGGCGGACGCGGTGGCGGCGATCGACGTCGACTATGACCCGCTTCCTCCGGTGCTGGACATGCGCATGGCGCTAGAGCCCGGCTCGCCGAAGGTGCACGAGGCGGGCAACAAGTGCTACGTCTGGCCCTTCGGTAACGGCGACATCGAAGCCGCGTTCTCTGGCGCGCCCGTGGTGGTCGAGCGCACCTACCGGCAGCAGCGGCTGATCCCGTGCGCCATGGAGCCCCGGTCGGTTGTCGCCCAGTGGATCGGCGACGAGCTGACGCTGTGGTCGGCCACCCAGATCCCGCACGTGCTGCGGTTCGCGCTGTCGGCGTTCTTCGCGATCCCCGAGCAGAACGTCCGGGTCATCGCGCCCGATGTGGGCGGCGGTTTCGGTTCCAAGCTGCAGGTCACCGCCGAGGAAGTGCTCGCGGTTCTGGTCGGGCGCCGGGTCGGCAAGCCGGTGAAGTGGACCGAGTCGCGCACCGAGGGCAACATGACCGTGCATCACGGCCGGGATCAGTGGCAGCGGATCAGGATCGCGGCCGATCGCGACGGCCGCATCCGCGGCCTGGACGTCGACTTGCTCGCCGACATGGGCGCCTACCTCATGCTGGTGACGCCCGGCATCCCGCTGCTCGGCGCGTTCATGTACAACGCCATCTACAAGATGGACGCCTACGCATTCAAGTGCACGGGCGTGTTCACCACGAAAATGCCGACCGACGCCTACCGCGGCGCCGGGCGGCCGGAGGCCACGTTCGCGATCGAGCGGATCGTGGACGAGCTCGCCGCCGAGCTCGGCATCGAGCCGCTCGAGCTGCGGGAGCGAAACTGGATCAAGCACGAGGAGTTCCCGTACACCACGATCGCCGGGCTGACCTACGACTCGGGCAACTACGAAGCGGCCACGGCGCGCGCCAAGGAGCTGTTTCGCTACGACGAGCTGCGAGCGGAGCAGGCTGACCGGAACGCCCGGGGCGACAAGGTGCGGCTGGGCATCGGCGTCTCCACCTTCACCGAGATGTGCGGGCTGGCGCCGTCGCGGGTGCTCGGCTCGCTGTCCTATGGCGCGGGCGGCTGGGAGAGCGCGTCCATCCGGATGCTGCCGACCGGCAAGGTCGAGGTCGTCACCGGATCGAGCGCGCACGGCCAGGGCCACGAGACAGCCTGGAGCCAGATCGTCGCCGACCAGCTTGGCGTCCCGTTCGAGGACATCAGGGTGCTGCACGGTGACACCCAGGTCTCGCCTAAGGGCATGGACACTTACGGATCGCGGTCGCTGGCGGTCGGCGGCATGGCGCTGGTCGGGGCGTGCGACAAGGTGGTCGCGAAGGCGAAGGTGATCGCGGCCGCCATGCTGGAGGCGTCGGCGGACGACCTGGAGTTCGGAGCGGGCCGGTTCTCGGTCCGCGGTGACCCGGAGGCGGGAAAGACGATCCAGGAGGTCGCGCTGGCCACGTTCGCCGCGCACGCGCTGCCGGACGGGGTCGAGCCGTCGCTGGACTCCGACTACACCTACGATCCGGAGAACTTCTCCTTCCCGCATGGCACGCACCTGTGCGCGACGGAGGTGGACACCGAGACCGGGTTCGTCACGATCCGCTCCTATGTCGCTGTCGACGACGTCGGGGTGGTGGTCAATCCGCTCATCGTCGAGGGTCAGGTGCACGGCGGCATCGCGCAGGGCATCGCCCAGGCGCTGTATGAAGAGGGCGTGTACGACGAGGAGGGCAACCTGATCACCACCACGCTCGCCGACTACCTGGTGCCGTCGGCATCCGACCTGCCGTCCTATACCACGGCGCGAACTTCGTCGCCCGCCAGCAACCGCCTCGGTGTCAAGGGTGTCGGCGAGGCGGGCACGATCGCGTCGACCCCAGCGGTGGTGAACGCGATCGTCGACGCGCTTCGGCCGTTCGGCATTAGCGACATCACCATGCCCTGCACGCCGGAGCGGGTCTGGCGAGCGATTCAGGCCGCGACGGGAAGCGGAGGCGCAGCATGATCCCGGCGAAGTTTGACTATGTACGGCCGGCCACGATCGGCGCGGCGGTGACTGCGCTGGCGAACGGCGGCGACGATGCCAAGGTAATCGCGGGGGGCCAGAGCCTGCTGCCGCTGCTGCGGCTGCGGCTCGCCTATCCCGCGCTGCTTGTCGACGTGGGTGACCTGGACGACCTCGTCGGCGTGACCGATGCGGGGGAGGACCTGCTCATCGGCGCCCGGACCACGCACTATCAGCTCGTGCACGATCCGCTCGTGGCGCGGCACTGCGGCTTGCTGGCCGAGGCGGCGGCGACGGTGGCCGACCCCGCGGTGCGGCACCGGGGCACGCTGGGCGGCTCGCTCGCGCACGCCGATCCGGCGGGTGACCTGCCTGCGGTAGCCCTTGCGCTAGACGCGACGCTGATCGCGCACGGCCCGTCCGGTGATCGCGAAATCCCCGCACGGGACTTCTTCGTCGACTACCTGACCACGGCGCTTGGTCCAGGCGACATCCTCACCGGTGTACGGGTGCCCAAGCTTGACGGCGCATGGGGCTATCGTTATGAGAAGTTCCACCGGACCGCGCAGGCGTGGGCGATTGTCGGCGTCGCGGCTCTGGTGCGGCGCTCCAACGGCCAGGTGGCCGAGGCGAGGGTCGGGCTGACCAATATGGGCTCGGTGCCGATCAGGGCGGCTGCCGTCGAGGCGGCTGCGGCCGGGGTGTCCGCCAGCTCCGAGGCGCTGCAGGCGGCAGCCGCCAGCGCGGCCGACGGGACGCAGCCGCCTGCGGACCTGCACGGGGCGCCCGATTACCGGCGTCATCTCGCGCGGGTGCTGACCGGGCGCGCTCTGGAGGCAGCGGCGGGAGTCTGACACATGGAGCTCGAGCACTCATTCTCGGTCCCGGTCCCGGTGGAGCGAGCGTGGAATGTGCTCCTGGACGTCCAGCGGGTGGCGCCCTGCATG
This sequence comes from Streptosporangiaceae bacterium, assembly GCA_049675875.1. Lineage (GTDB taxonomy): Bacteria > Actinomycetota > Actinomycetes > Streptosporangiales > Streptosporangiaceae > JAJYUU01. The sequence goes on along the minus strand of JBAUAR010000434.1, from coordinate 8,694 downwards.
CCGGGTGCCACCCTCGACTCGGTCGACGGCGACGCCATCTCGGGTCGGATCAAGGTCAAGGTAGGGCCGATCCAGATGACCTACGCCGGGACCGCCAAGTTCACCGAGAGAGACGAGGCAGCGCACGTCGTCGTGCTGGATGCGTCCGGCAAGGAAACCCGCGGCGCTGGCACGGCGGCCGCATCGGTGCGCTCGGAGCTGACCGCCGACGGCGACGCGACGAGGGTCACGGTGCATACGACGCTGAACGTGACCGGCAAGCCCGCCCAGTTCGGCCGTGGCGTCCTGACCGAGGTCGGCGGCAGGCTGGTCGGCATCTTCGCCGACAACCTCGCGGCCATGCTGGCCGCCGAGCCAGCCCCGGCCGCGCCGGCAGCGCCGGAACCGGCGGCGCAGCCGTCCGGAGGCAGTGAGGCGGGGCACGATACCGGCACGACCGACGAGGAGGCCCTGCCGATCGACGTCCTCAACCTGAGCAGCCGGGCGTGGAGCAGCCTGCGCAAGGACGGTGTCCAGACGCTTGGCGACCTGACCAGGCGGACCGCACACCAGCTGCTGGCCATCGACGGCGTCGGTCCGGCGTCGGTAACCGACATCCGGAGCAAGCTGGCCGAGCGCGGCCTCGCGCTCGTCGATGCGCCCGGCCAGGACGCCACCCCCGGCCGGCATGCGGCGGATCGCGAGGAACTGGCGGCCGTCACGCCGCTGCGGTCACCCCGGCACGAGGCCACCCAGCCCGCGACCGCCCCGAGGGAGTCAGCCGACTTCGATGCGGCCGGGTGGCAGCCACCGGACAACGAGGCCATCGACCTGCTTGGCGTCGCCGGCCTGCCGGTGATCAAGCGGGCTGTGCCCGCCGTTGCCGCGCTGGTCGCCGTGGTCCTGGTGGTGTTCGGCCTGCGACGCCGTCGCGCCCGCCGGTCCTAGCGGCGTCGGGAGCTGCACGCGAGAGTGTGACTGTTAACGTCAAAATCCGGTCCCTTTCCAACCGATTCGTCCCCCGCTAACGGTCGCAGTCGTGCTGGCGCCCCTAATCACGTCGGCGATCTGCCCACGGCCGCATACCAGGGCGGCAGGAAGCGCTCAGTCGAGCGCTGACATCACGTGCTTGACCCGGGTGTAGTCCTCGAACCCGTACATCGACAGGTCCTTGCCGTAGCCGGAGTGCTTGAAGCCGCCGTGCGGCATCTCGGCCACCAGCGGGATGTGGGTGTTGATCCACACGCAGCCGAAGTCCAGCGCCCGCGCCATCCGCATCGCCCGGCCGTGGTTGGCGGTCCAGACCGAGGACGCCAGGCCGTACTCGGTGCCGTTCGCCCACCGCAGCGCCTCGTCCTCGTCGCTGAACTGCTGCACCGTGATGACCGGGCCGAAGATCTCGCTCTGGATCATCTCGTCGTCCTGGCGCAGTCCGTCGACCACGCTCGCGGCGTAGAAGTAGCCCTTCTCACCAACCCGGTTGCCGCCGGTCAGAACCCTCGCGTGGTCGGGCAGCCGGGAGATGAATCCCGACACACGCTCGAGCTGGGTGGCGTTGTTGAGCGGCCCGTACGATGCGTCGGCGTTGTCGGGTCCGGCCGTGACCTGAGCCCTGGCCTGCTCGGCCAGGGCGGCAGCGAAGTCGTCATGGACCCGTGGCCCCGCCAGCACCCGGGTCGCGGCCGTGCAGTCCTGCCCGGCGTTGAAGTAGCCGGCGATCGCGATTGCCTCCGCCGCCGCTTCCACATCGGCGTCGTCGAACACGATGACCGGCGCCTTGCCGCCGAGTTCCAGGTGCACCCGCTTGAGGTTCTCCGCCGCCGCGGCGGCGACTTCCTTGCCTGCCCGTACGCTGCCGGTGATGGACACCATCTGCGGCACCTTGTGCGATACCAGCAGGCGGCCGGTGTCCCGGTCGCCGCACACCACGTTGAACACGCCGGGCGGGACGAACTCGCTGATCAGCTCCGCCATCAGCAAGCTGGTGACGGGCGTGGTGTCAGACGGCTTGAGCACCATGGTGTTCCCGGCAGCCAGTGCTGGCGCCCACTTCCAGACCGCCATCATCATCGGGTAGTTCCACGGCGTGACCGCGGCGCACACCCCGATCGGCTCCCGCCGGATGAACGAGGTGAACCCCGCCATGTATTCGCCGGCTGACTTGCCCTCGAGCATCCGGGCCGCACCCGCGAAGAACCGGATCTGGTCGACCATCGGCGGAATCTCCTCCGACGCGGTCAGGCCAATCGGCTTGCCGGTGTTCTGCGACTCTGCCTTGACGAACTCGTCGGCGTGCGCTTCGAGCGCGTCGGCTATCCGCAGCAGCGCCAGGCTGCGCTCAGCGGGCGTCGCGTCCCGCCAGCCAGGGAACGCCTCCGCGGCAGACGCGACCGCAGCGTCGACCTCGGTGGCGCGGGAGACGGGCGCGGTGGCAAAGACCTCTCCGGTGCTCGGGTCGATAATGTCCGCGCGGCTGTCGTGGGACAGGTCGGTCCACTGGCCACCGACGAAGTTCTGCAGATCATTAGCCACAACGACTCCGTTCCCTGGTTATGAAGGGGTTAGGGCTGGACGGGCGCGCGTTCCTCGCACGCCCACGGTGACCCGTACTCGGTGAGCAGGTCGAGGAACGGCCGCGGCGGCAGGGCTTCCGGGCCGAGCACGCCCGCCCCGGACCAGGCGCCCGAGTCGATGAGCTCGAGAGCGACAACCGGGTTGACTGCCGTCTGCCACACGACCGCCTGCGAGCCGTATTCGGCCATCGTCTGCGCGTTGTCGACCACGTGATACAGGTACACCTCGCGCGGGCGGCCGTCCGTGCCGGTGCCGGTTACCCAGGTACCCGCGCAGGTCAGGCCCGTCATCTGCGGGCCGAGCGTGGCCGGGTCGGGCAGACAGGCGGCCACCACGTCCCTGGGCGACACGCTCCCGCCGTCGACGGCGACCGGGGCGGTCCGGTCGAGGCCCAGCTTGTGCAGCGTCTGCAGGACGCCGATGAACTCCGCGCCGAGGCCGTACTTGAAGGTGACCCGCTGTGCCTGCACCCAGCGCGGGATCAGCAGGACTTCCTCGTGCTCTACGTTCACGCACTCGACGGGACCGATCCCGGCTGGGAAGGTGAATGTCTCCGGCTCGCTGAACGGCGCGGTGGTGAACCAGCCACGCCCGGACTCCCAGATCACGGGCGGGTTCAGGCACTCCTCGATAGTGGTCCAGATGGAGAACGTCGGGGCGAATTCGTATCCGGCGACCGCCAGGTTCGCGCCGTCCCGGACCCCGATCTCGGTGATCTCGCTGAATAGCTCGTCTGCGGCGTACCGGGCGAATACGTCGGACAGGCCCGGCTCGACGCCGATACCGGCCAGCGCGAGCCGGCCGGCCTGCTCCCACTGCCCGGCCATCGCGAATTGCTCGTCGCCGAGTTTGACGCCGGTACTGGCGTACGGCTCGTCGGGGTGCGGTCGCGACAGCGACATGGCCATGTCCAGGTAGTGCACCCTGGCGGCGAGCGCGGCCCGGAACAGCGGCATGACGAATCGCGGGTCGGTGGCGTTCATGAGGGCGTCGCAACGATGCTCGGTAAGCAGCGCCGCGGTGCCCGCCTCATCCCTCGCGTCGAGCCGGACAGCCGTGTAGGTGGGCTTGGCCGCGGCCGCGCGCTGCGCCCTCGCCAGGTCGTAGTCGGCGACGATCAGCTCGGCGAACGGACGGCGGGCGGCGATCTGCGCGATCGCGGTACCGACCCCGCCAGCCCCAACGAGGAGTATCCGCATGGAGGTGATCCTAGCTTCGACGAGCAGGGCCGGAGCGACTGGACCAGTCGCATTTCGTACATATTACGACTGAAATCGTTGCCGTAGCGCGTGATTGGTGCTAGAAACGTGGGACCCGGACGACTGATCGCGGGGGTACCTTACCCTGTTCGGACACGTGCCGTTCCCGCATCCGGACACTGTGCCATGGGTCGGCGGACTGCGACGTAGGGAGGGACGACATGGCAGCTGGGCAGGCCGTGCAGGCCGAGGAGCAGGTCAACAAGGGACTCAAGTCCGGTGCGATCGGCCTGATCTCCAGCACCGTCATCGCAACAGCCTCGGTCGCGCCCGCTTACAGCCTCGCGGCGACACTCGGCTTCATCGTGGTCGCGGTGGCCCTGAAGTCTCCGCTCGTTGCGGTGCTGGCGTTCGTCCCGATGATCTTGACATCCATTGGCTACAGCGAGCTGAACAAGGCCGACCCAGACTGTGGCACCACCTTCACCTGGGCGGCGCGCGCCTTCGGGCCCAAGACCGGCTGGGCGGGCGGCTGGGCCATCGTCGCGGCGGACGTGCTGGTCATGGCCAGCCTCGCCCAGGTGGCCGGGCAGTACATCTTCCTGCTGTTCAATGCCAACGGCATCGGGACGAATCCGGCCAGCGGCTATGTGCTGCTCACCGGCGTCGGGTGGATCGCCTTCATGACCTACATCTGCTACCGCGGCATCGAGGTTTCGGCGAACTTCCAGAAAGCGCTGCTGTCTATCGAGGTCACCATGCTGCTGGTGCTGTCGGTGGTCGCGCTGGTCCGGGTCGGCACCGGCCACCACCCGGCCCAGTCGATCCATCCGAGCTGGTCCTGGCTGAGCCCCGCCGGCGTGCCGTTCAGCGCGTTCGCGTCCGGGCTGATCCTGATGGTGTTCATCTACTGGGGCTGGGACACCGCCCTGTCGGTGAACGAGGAGACCAAGAACCCGGACAAGACGCCGGGCCGCGCAGCGATCCTGTCCACCATCATCCTCGTGGTCACGTACGTTATTGCGATCTTCGGTGCCCAGTCCTTTGCCGGTGTCGGCACCAAGGGCATTGGCCTGGCCAATCCCAACAACTCCAGTGACGTGCTGTCGGTCCTCGGGCACGCGGTCTTCGGGGCCGGCACCGTGGGCAACGTGTTCTACCGGCTGCTGCTGATCATGGTGCTGTCGTCGGCCGCGGCGTCGACGCAGACGACGATCCTGCCCACGGCCAGGACCACCCTGTCGATGGCCACCTACCAGGCGCTGCCGCGGTCGTTCGCAAAGATGCACCCTAGGTACCTGACGCCGACCGTGTCGACGCTGGTGATGGGCGGCATCTCGATCGTGCTGTACGCGGGGTTCAACTACATATCGAAGGGCCAGGTCATCGCCGACGCGGTTACCAGCTGCGGCGTCTTCATCGCCACCTACTACGGGCTGACCGGATTCACCTGTGCCTGGTACTACCGCAGGAACCTGCGGTCCAGTGCCAGGAACCTGTGGATGCAGGGCATCCTGCCGGTGCTCGGGGGGCTCATCCTGTGGTTCCTCGGCGGCTGGAGCCTGTGGCTGGACTATGACCTGAATAGTTCGTACTCGGCGTCGTACACGAGCTTCACGGTGCCCGGCATCCACTGGCAGATCGGCGGCGTGTTCGTCATCGTGTTCCTGTCGTGGCTGGTCGGCCTCATCGTGTTCATCGCGCTGCGGATCGCGCAGCCGGCGTACTTCCGTAAGCAGACGCTCACCCGCTCCACGCCGACCCTGGTGCCGGACAAGTAGCACAGACCGGCCGGCGGTCTCGCGAGCCTGTGCGCGCGGGACCGCCAGGTGTCGGCGCCAGCGCCTAGGCTTGGGCACGTGACCGCGCTGGTTGTCGACTCTCTCCTGGACGGGCTTAATCCGCAGCAGCGGGCTGCCGTGCTGCACACGGGTAGCCCGCTGCTGATCGTGGCCGGCGCCGGATCGGGCAAGACGCGGGTGCTCACGCACCGGATCGCCTACCTGCTGGCCGAGCGCGAGGTGGTGCCGAGCCAGATCCTGGCCATCACCTTCACCAACAAGGCGGCCGGCGAGATGGCCGGCCGGGCTGCAACCCTGACGGGGGCGCGGGCCCGGTCCATGTGGGTGCTGACCTTTCACGCGGCGTGCGTGCGCATCCTGCGCCGGGAGGCCAGGCGGTTCGGCTACCCGGCCAGCTTCTCTATTTATGACCAGGCCGACTCGCAGCGGCTGATGACGATGGTGTGCCGGGAGCTGGACCTGGACACCCGGCATCACCCGCCGAAGGCCATGGCGGACCAGGTCTCCAGCCTCAAGAACGAGCTGATCGACTACGAGACCGTGCAGTCGCAGGCGACGGGCTACCGTCAGCGGGCGCTCGGCGAGGCGTACGCGGAGTACCAGCGCCGGCTGGTCGCAGCGGGCGCAATGGACTTCGACGACCTGATCATGGTGACGGTCAACCTGCTGCAGGCCTTCCCCGACCTGGCGGCCGAGTACCGGGAGCGGTTCCGGCACGTGCTGGTAGACGAGTACCAGGACACCAACCATGCCCAGTACGTCCTGGTTCGTGAGCTAGCCGGGGTCGGCGGCACCGGCGGGGTTCCGGGCCCGGGCCACCCGGCCGGGACGTCGCAGGCCGAGCTTGTGGTGGTCGGCGACGCTGACCAGTCGATCTATGCCTTTCGCGGCGCCACGATCAGGAACATCGAGGAGTTCGAGCGCGACTTCGCTGGCGCCAGGGTGATCTTGCTCGAGCAGAACTATCGCTCGACCCAGAACATCCTTGCCGCCGCCAATGCCGTCGTGTCCCGCAACCCTGGCCGGATCCCGAAGAACCTCTGGTCGGACGCGGGTGACGGCGCCAAGATCACCGGCTACGTCGCCGACAGCGAGCACGACGAGGCGGCGTTCGTGGCCGAGGAGGTCGACCGGCTAGCCGATGCCGGTGAGGCGTCGCCGGGGGAGGTCGCCGTCTTCTACCGGACCAACGCCCAGTCCAGGGTGTTCGAGGAGGTCTTCATCCGGTCCGGGCTGCCCTACAAGGTGGTGGGCGGCGTCCGCTTCTACGAGCGGCGAGAGGTCCGCGATCTGCTTGCCTACCTGCGGCTCACCGCCAACCCCGGCGACGAGGTTTCGCTGCGGCGGATACTCAACACTCCTCGGCGCGGGATCGGCGACCGGGCCGAGGAGTGCGTCGCGGCGCTGGCGAGCCGCGACAAGACCAGCTTTGCGGAGGCGCTGACCAGGCCGGATGACGTGCCGGGGCTGGCGGCGCGATCGGCACGAGCGATCGATGGCTTCAACGAGCTCATGGCCGGGCTGCGGGCGATGGCCGGGGGTGGCAGCCCGGTGGGTGACATCGCCGACGCGGCCCTGGAGCGGACCGGGTATGTGGCCGAGTTGCAGCAGTCAGCCGATCTGCAGGACGCCGGCCGGATCGAGAACCTCACCGAGCTGGTGTCCGTGGCGAGGGAATTCGACGCCCGGACTCCGGACGGGACGCTCGCCGAATTCCTGGAACAGGTGTCGCTGGTCGCCGACGCCGACCAAATCCCGGCCGGCGAGGAGCACGGCGGCATGGTGACACTGATGACCCTGCACACCGCCAAGGGGCTCGAGTTTCCGGTCGTTTTCCTGACCGGCCTGGAAGAGAACGTCTTCCCGCACGAACGGTCGATGGGCGACGAACGGGAGCTGGCCGAGGAGCGGCGGCTCGCCTACGTCGGCATCACCCGGGCGATGAAACAGCTGTACGTCACCAGGGCAGCGGCCCGTACCTGGTTTGGTCGGCCTGGCTATCACGCGCAGTCCCGGTTCCTCACCGATATTCCGGCTCACTTGATCGACTGGCGCAGAGACGAGTCGGCGGCGACCCAGCCTGCCTCCGAGCGGCTCGCGCGGCGGCCGGGAGTACGCGTCATCGGCAACCGGCCGGTCCCGGCGCTGCAGCCCGGCGACCGGGTTAACCACGACTCCTACGGCCTCGGCACCGTGCTCTCGGTCGAAGGGCGTGGCGATGATCCCGAGGCGAAGATCGACTTCGGCGGTGACTACGGGGTCAAGCACCTCCTGCTCCGCTACGCGCCGATCGAGAAGCTTTGAGGTCAGCCGCTGCTGCTGGGTTGCATGCCGTGCCGCCCCATCAGCTCCCGCTCGGCGTTCCGGTCCGGCGGCTCCGGGCCCGACCAGAGCGCGGCGAGATCCCGGAAGTAGTCGTCGAGCGGCGGGGCGTGCAGCACCAGGAGATGCGCGGGCGCCGTCGCGCTGGCGCCGAAGGTGTGCGCGACCCCGCCGGGCACGAGCACGAAGCTGCCCGCGGCCGCAGTGACCAGATCCCCGTCGAGTTCGAACTCGGCCTCGCCGTCCAGCACCCAGAACGCCTCGGTGCGGTCCGGGTGGACGTGCGCGGGTGGCCGTCGGCCACCCGCCGGTACCTGGCGCTCGTGCAGCGAGAACGCCCCGCCCGTGGTGGCGGCGACCGCCTTGAACTGAAGCGTGCTGCCGCCGCGGATCGTGAGCTGCTCGCCGCCGCCGGGCGGCACGATCAGGAACTCAGTCATAGTCCCGCAGCATCGCACGACCGGCCTCAGCCAGCGCGGGCTGCGCGGCCCCGGTACGCCCGCGACTTGGCTCGCGATCCGCACCCGCTCATGCTGCACCAGCAGCCGGTGCGCGTCGGGGACCGATCGTAGAACGCCCACCGGCAGTCGTCGGCGCTGCAGACCTTGAGCCGGCCCCAGGTGCCGGTCATGGCGGACTCGGCGGCGATCAGCAGCAGCCTGGTCAGCCCGGCACGACTGCCAGCCTCGGCCGGAACCAGCGCAACCCGGCCGCTGGCGTCGGCCTGGAGCCTGGCTTGCATGGTGGCTGCGATGCTCGCCAGCCGGCCCGCGGCCTGGCTCCCGGCCTGGCTCGCGGCCTGGCTCGCGGCCTGGCTC
>JBAUAR010000433.1:0-18388 GCA_049675875.1 Streptosporangiaceae bacterium | reverse complement strand
GCCGGCTCGGCCGACGCGGGTGTCGAGACGCTGCGGCAGGCGGTACAGGCGGCAGAGCGGGCAGCCGATTCGGCGCTTCAGGCCGACGTGCTGCGGGCACTTGGCTCCGCGCTCGTGCACGCAGTCCGCGGCTTCGACGGCGAGGGCACGGTGGTGCTGCACCGCGCGCTCGTCGCTGCCAGGGCGGCGGCAAGCCCGGCCAGAACCGCCGACATCCTGACCGAGCTGGCCTTCGCGGACCTGCAGGCCGGCCGGCACGCGTCGGCCGAGCTGCCGGACAGCTACGTGTGGGTGACCGGCTTCGTGGCGCTGGGTGAGCTGGAGCTCGCGGCCGACGAGCAGCCCGAACGCGGCGCTGCGCTGGCCCGCCGCCTGTACCGGCTGGCGGTGCGAGCCGACCTTCCTGAGTTCATCGCCTGGGCGCTCGTGCACCAGGGCGAGGCCGGTGATCGCACGAACCTCCAGCTCGCTCGCTCGCTGGCGGGCCGGGTCGCCAATCCGGCGTTGCGAGCGAGGGCGGCCGCGCTCTGATCCCCTGGGCCAGCAAAAGTCTCGCTCGCAGGTCGCCGGATGTCATCGAAGATCGATCTCACTGTCGGCCATCAGTGCGACCATTGCCACTAGGCCCAGCCCTGAGCTTCGGCGTCGCCGCGTGCGACGTTAACGTCAGTGTCAGACCTGAAAGAAACTTGAAGATCATGCTGTTGAAGCTCAATGCTGGCTGTTGACCGGATACTCGTAAGCAAGGAGATGGCGGCTAAGCCTGATGGAAAAGGCGATCCTGTTCGCTTTGGCGGCGAGCTTGTGCACGGCAACCTCCTCGGTATGCCAGCGCCTTGGCGCCAGGACAGCGGAGCAGCAAGCCGCCAAGCTGGACCTCTGGCTCATCTTCCGGCTCGCCCGGCATCCGATCTGGCTGACCGGCATCGCCAGCATGATCCTCGGATTCGTGTTCCAGCTCGCGGCTCTGCACTACGGGCCCCTCGCCCTCGTCCAGCCGATCCTGGCCCTGGAACTGCTGTTCGTCTTCGGGTACATGGCGATACTCGGGAACCGGATGGTGAAGCGGCGCGACTGGCTGGCTGCGGCCGCAATGTGCGCGGGACTCGCGGTGTTCCTGTTCGCGGCCTCGCCGTCGGGTGGCCGGCAGCATGCGCCCGGGTATCTGTGGCTGCTGGCCGGCCTGGTGACCCTCGGCGTCGTGCTGACCGGGCTGGTGCTGGCCTTCGGGCTCGGCCGGCGACCGTCCGCATCCGGAGCGCACCGCGCCGCGATCCTCGGGGCAACCACCGGGATCGCCTGGGGATTTGTCGCCGCGGTCATCAAGGAGTTCAGCTCGCACCTCAGCGGCGGCCCGTCCGCGATCTTCACGAACTGGTCGGTGTACGTCCTGGTGGGAGCTGGCGCTGCGAGTCTGCTGCTCGCCTCGCACGCGCTCGCGGCCGGCCCGCTGGCCGCGTCCCAGCCGGGATTCACCATCCTGGACCCGCTGTCGGCGAGCCTGCTGGGCCTGTTCCTGTTCAGCGAGCACTTCCAGACGGCGACCGAGGACCTCGCACTCGAAGCGCTGGCCCTCGCGCTGCTGGTCGCAGGCGTCTCGGCGCTGAGCCACAGCCATCTGATCCAGGGCGAGCAAGACGCCGAAGCGTCCGAGCCGACCGTGGGCATGCACACCGCGACCGCGGTCAGCGGCCCCGCCGGCCAGCAGCTGACCGGCACACAGCAGATGACGGGCACACAGCCGGGCGACGGCACGTGCCGGAGCACGGGCTAGTTGCTCGCGAGGCCAGGCAGCGGAGGCGCCGGCCGTGCGGCCCACGGGGTAGATAGCGAGCCATGAGCGCCATCCCGCTGAGCCCAGCGACGATCCATGACCTGGCCGGGCGCGCGGCCGTGCCGGGCTACGACCGGACGGGGCTGCAGGTCGGCATCGTCCACTTCGGTGCGGGCGCGTTCCACCGCTCCCACCAGGCGATGTACCTCGATCGGCTGATGTCGGCGGGCCAGGCCCGGGACTGGGCCATCTGCGCCGTCGACGTGCTGGCGACGGACCGGCCCAAGGGAGCCGCGTTCCGGTCTCAGGATGGGCTTTACACGCTGCTGGTCAAGCAGCCGGACGGAACCGTCGCGCCGCGGGTGATCGGCTCCCTGACCGAGTACCTGTTCGCACCCGACGAGCCCGGCAGAGTTCTGGACCGGCTCACCGACCCGCGCACCAGGATCGTCTCGCTGACCATCACCGAAGGCGGCTACAACCTGCAGCCCGGCACCGGCGAGTTTGACGCTGCCAGCCCGGGCGTGCAGCACGACCTGATGCCGGGCGCGCTACCAGCGACCGTGTTCGGCTTCATCGTCGCCGCGCTTCGGCGCCGCCGGGCCCGCGGCGTGCTGCCGTTCACGGTGATGTCGTGCGACAACATCGAAGGAAACGGGAACGTGGCCAGATCGGTGCTCGGCGCGTTCGCCGATCTCGCCGAGCCGGGGCTGGGCGACTGGCTGCGCGGCGCGGTCGCGTTCCCGAACTCGATGGTCGATCGCATCACGCCGGTGACAACCCCGGCCGACGTCGCCCGGCTGGCCGGGGAGTTCGGCGTCGCGGACGCGTGGCCAGTTGTCTGCGAGCCGTACGTCCAGTGGGTGCTCGAAGACGACTTTCCGGCCGGCCGACCGCGGTGGCAGGACTGCGGCGTGCAGTTGGTCACCGACGTGCGGCCGTATGAGCTGATGAAACTGCGACTGCTCAACGCCGGTCATCAGGCGCTGGCGTACCCGGCCGCGCTGGCCGGCTACCGCTACGTCGACGAGGCTGCGGCCGATCCGGTCATCGCCGCGTTCGTGCTGGACTATCTGCAGCTCGAGGCGCGTCCCACGGTGCCGGACGTGCCGGGTGTCGACCTCGACGACTACGTGACCGAACTGCTCGCCCGGTTCGGCAACCCGGCGATCCGCGACACGCTCGCCCGGCTCTGCGCGGGGGGTTCGGACAAGATTCCGAAGTGGGTGCTGCCCGTAGTTCGGCAGAACCTCGCGGCCGGGCGCCCGGTCGCGCTGGCTGCGACGCTGATCGCGAGCTGGGCCAGGTACGCGGAGGGACTGGACGAGACCGGCCAGCCCATCGAGGTGGTCGACGCGCTACGCGACGAGCTTGCCAGCCGCGCCCGGCGGCAGGCCGACGACTCACTCAGCTTCGTCGCGAACGAGCGCGTCTTTGGTGATCTCGCCCGCCAGCCCGCCTTCGCCGAGCCGTACTCCCGGGCACTCGACTCCCTCCGCCGTCTCGGCGCCCTGCAGACCCTGGCGCAGGTCAGCCGCTAACGCCGCTCCCCGTCGAGCGGTTCGAGCGCTGCGCGACGATCTGGCCCTGCCGCCTGCCGCTAGCCGCCCGCCATGGCGCCGACGATCAGGTACGGCTCGGCGCCAGCCGCGACCGCGGCTGGCAGCGGGGCGTCCAGATCGTCGTGCGAGAGGTCGTCCTCGCACGCGAAGAACCGGATGAATGCGCGCCGTCGCTTGCTGTCATGGTCCCGGATCGTGCCGCACAGCGTCGGATAGGCCGCCTCCAGCGCGTCCAGCACGGAGCGCTGCGTGACCTCGCCCTCGATCGCCAGCTTCACCTCGCCATCGATGCTGGCCAGCCGCCGCAGGTGGGCAGGAAGGATGACCCGGATCATGGCAGCGTCTGTACCTCGACCGACAGCACCGCCGGCAGGTCCCGGACGATCGGCGCCCAGCTGTCGCCGGCGTCGGCGGACGCGTAGACCTGCCCCCCGGTCGTGCCGAAATACACGCCGCAGCGATCGAGCGAGTCGACGGCCATCGCGTCCCGGTAGATATTGACGTAGCAGTCCTGCTGGGGCAGCCCGTTGGTCAGCGGCTCCCACTCGTAGCCGCCGGTCCGGCTTCGGTACACGCGCAGCTTGCCGTCCGGCGGGTAGTGCAGCGAGTCGCTGGTGATCGGCACCACGTAGACCGTGTCGGGCTCGTGAGCATGCACATCGATCGGGAACCCGAAGTCTGTCGGCAGATTGCCACTGATCTCCTGCCACGACTCCCCGGCGTCGTCGCTGCGCATGACGTCCCAGTGCTTCTGCATGAACAGCACCGACGGCCGGGACGGATGCATCGCGATCCGGTGCACGCAGTGCCCGACCTCAGCGTCCCCGTCGGGTATTCCCTCGGAGTGCAGACCGCGATTGATCGGCCGCCACGTCTGACCGGCGTCGTCGGATCGGAACGCGCCCGCAGCCGAGATGGCAGCGAACATCCGGCCGCGGGTAGCCGGGTCGAGGATGATCGTGTGCAGGCACATGCCGCCCGCCCCCGGCTGCCAGGACGCGCCGGTGTCGTGACCGCGCAGGCCGGGTAGCTCCTGCCAGTTCTCGCCGCCGTCGGTCGACCTGAACAGGCCGGCGTCCTCCACGCCCGCGTACACGGTGTCTGGGTCGTCCAGTGACGGCTCGAGGTGCCAGACCCGCTCGAACTCCCACGGATGCGGGGTGCCGTCGTACCACTGGTGGGTACCCGGCGTGCCCGCGTAGCTGAACTTGTTGCCGACCGGCCGCCAGGTGGCGCCGCCATCGTCGGAACGCTGCACAACCTGGCCCGACCAGCTGCTAGTTTGCGATGCATAGAGCCGACTCGGGTCGGCGGGCGATCCCTTGAGGTGATAGATCTCCCAGCCGGCGAAGTGCGGTCCGCTGACCTCCCAGCTGCGGCGCGTCCCGTCCGAGCTGAGCACGAACGCACCCTTGCGCGTGCCGACCAGTACCCGTACGCCTGCCATGAGCGTTCCTTTCCTGGGCGCTTCGGCGCACCCGTCTCGCTCGCTCCGCCATCGTCCCGCCGGACCAGCGCTCTCGCCACCCGCCTGGCTGAACTGACTGCTCAGCGGCGGGCCAGCCCGGTCGGCGGAACCCGCCTCACTACTACGACGAATGAGACGGCTGGAAACAGACGCGCAGCCCAGGCCCGCGTTAACGCGGGGTCAGCCACCCTGGCACAGGCAGCCGGGACGGCGGCATGGTACACCGACATGATCGCTCGGCCTGGTGGTGGACGCGCGCGCCGGTCGTCGCCGGCGTCAACGCGGGCGGCGCGCGCGGCGGCGCCGGTCAGGCTAGCCGGAAATGAGCATGCGGCAGCGCAGTCGTGGCGTACATAACCTCAGCGCCTTGGGTTGCGATTAGCGCTGGGCGTAGTCCGCGAACCCCTGCCAGTCGATCACGACGCAAGGCTCGGTGCCGGTGACCCACGCGTCATGACCCGCCGGCATGACGGCGAAGTCTCCCGGGCCGTACACCATCTCGTCGCCGTCGTCCATGACCACTTTCATCGTGCCGGAGATGAAGTAAGCCAGGTGAGCAGCCTGGCAGCTCTCCGTCTTGGCGATCGGCTTGACGTGCTCTGACCACCGCCAGCCCGGCAGGAAGGTGGCCCGGCCCACGCCGCCTTCCTTGACGTTCACCAGCTGGAGCTGGCCGGTGCCGCCCAGGAATTCCCGGGTTTCTTCGGGCGAATCAAGGCTCATCCTGACTAGTCCGGTCATTGTGGCCCTCCCCGATGTCGTGAGGTCATTCCCCTACCCGTCCCGCTCGCGCTCAAGTCGCGGTGCGAGGCAGCATCGGTCAGCCTGGCTGCGCAGGTCTAAGACCCAGGGAACGCAAGTAGCCCGCTCAGACCTGGGTGACCGGGTCTGAGCGGGCTACCCGCAGCAGTTAGTTCTGCAGGCTTACGTCAAACCTGGACATCGAGAAGGTAACCGGCTTGCCACCCGTGTCGCTGACCTCCCAGCCGAACGGGATCTGGGTCAGTGACGATGTCGCCGGGATGTACTGGAGCGACACCATGGTTTCCAGCATCGACTTGAGGTCGACCGAGCCCGACGTCTCGTTATGGTCAAGCAGGAAGACGTAGAAGCCGGTGATCCCGCTGCCGCTGCGCCAGAGCGCGAAGTTCTGACCTCCGTAGGTGTACGTGCCGACCTTGGTCATGCCGTCGTCCGCGAGATTACGGTCCTTGGCGGGTGAGGTGTCCACCCATACCATGACCTCTGTCTGCCAGTTGTTGAGCCACAAGTCGTAGGCAGCCTCGGCGTTGAGGTTACTGATCTGTGGCATGGACTCGGTGAAATCGCTGGTCAGCGACGTGATGTTGTTGAGGTCGTACTGCGCCGGCGGAGCCGTGTATCCGGAGGCCGCCGTGTCGACCTGCGAATAGTTGAAGCTCGCATCCGGGTACGTCAGCACCTCGCCGGGCGCGTTAGACGGGTCCGTATCGGTCGCCGTAACCGACCAGTTCTGGAAGCTGGACGCGGTCAGCACCTGCGGTCCCTGGCTGCCGGTCCACGGGTCCTGGTTGACCCCGAGCAGGTTCGGGGACGACTGCTGACCGGCGGCGAAGCCCGGAGCCTGGCCCGAGGAAGGCGCCGCGTCCCAGGAGCCACAGCCGGGCGCGCTCGTCGACCCGTGCTCCGGGCAGCTCGCCGTGAACACAGCACCAGCCGGCGTCGGCGGTTGTGTCGAGGGGCCCGCTGGCGGCGTTGTCTTGGCTGGCGTCGACGGGGCTGAGGGCATCGACGGGGCTGAGGTGCTCGGTGTCGTCGTTGGCTGGGCTTTCCCCCGCGGTGGACGGGTCTTGGTTGGGCTCGCCGCTGGGCTACCGGGTGTGGAAGCCGCTGACGTAGGCACGGTACCCGGGTTCAGTGAACCGGTGCCCGTCGGCGTTAGTTCCCGGCAGCCGGCGGCCAGCCCTATGACAACGAGCATGGCGGAAGCCGCGACTACGACGCGGGTCACCCGTCGCCGGCCGTCGCCACCGTGATGAGACCGAGGGCGGCCCGGAACCTGAATCCGGGCGGGTAGTCGCCGACTGCGAAGCCTGGTATTTGCCGATTTGTGAAACGACCCCAACCGCACGCCAATCCTCATTCCTGCCCTGGTTTGCCTATCTTTGACCGACAGGGCTGGATTGTTAGGTTACTCGGCTGAAGCGGACTTGATGGCCGTTTTCGTAAGTCTGCAGGGCTGTCGGATCCGAGCGACAAGTCCTGTCTGGGTCCGCCCTACCCAGACAGGATTCGGGCTACCCAGCTGCCCAGCCGCCGCTGGAGGTGGTAGGCTGGAGATAGCTCGACATACTTAATTACCCTATCTAGCCGTCGGCTATCATGGGCGTAAAGTACAGATAGGTATCTAAAGAGGTATCTCAAGTGATGACTGACGTGATAGTCAAGATCCCTGAGGAGCGGCTCGCGGAGTTCTACGGGCTGGTCGCGCGCTTCCTGTCGGGACAGTCCCACGAAGAGCCGGCCGGTGCGTCCGTGGTTGTCCAGAAGCAGTGGACGAACACAGCAGAGGATCTGGCGCTGGCCCGGCAGGTATGGAAGAAGCTCAGCGGCCGGGCGAAGGACCTTTTCTCTCTCCTCATGGAACAGCCGGAGCGCAAGGTGCTGTCGGACGAGCTGGCTGCGGCGCTGGAAATTCCCCGGGGCAAGTCAGGTGTGGCTGGCGTCCTGGCTTGGCCCGCGCGCTACTGCGCGGCAGTGAACAGGGTCGGGCCGTGGGACTGGGAGTCCGGTCGCGACGGTGAGGGTACTTATTACTGGATGGGCGAGACCACCGCCGGCCTGTTCAGGAACGTCCGCGAGCTCGAGATCGCACTATGACCGAACCGGACATGATGGTGGCGCGCATAGCCGGGATCCTGCAGGAGGATGACCGGGTTCGCGCGGCGTGGCTTTGCGGGAGCCGTGCCGGTGGCACTGATGACGAGTACAGCGACATCGACATCTGGATGTGCGCCCAGCCGACGCAGCACAATTCATCGAAGACTGGCCGACCTTGTCCGACAAGATCGCGCCGACAGTCCTGCGCCAGCGGGTGGGAGTGGTTCAGGCATCCAGATTGTCCCTCCGGTTCTGTGTCCGAGGTTCGCGAGCGGGTACCCCCGCATGCATCCGGACCTGATTCGGTGGCACAGGCGCGATCCAGTGGGGCGATGCCATGAGACGTGCGCCGGGGTCAACAGCTGATCTTCTGCCCGCGTGCAGCTCCTAGCGGTCTCTTTGCTCCGCCTCGGCCCGCCTGTCCGGCATCGACCACCAGGCAACATCCACGAGGGGGCCACATGTCTGGCACAACCGGCACTTCAACGGCCACCGCGATCCGGCCGTTCACAATCCCGACCGTCCCCGATGCGGATCTTGAGGACCTGCGCGAGCGCATTACGACCACCCGCTGGCCCGACCCCGAACTCGTCGAGGACTTCTCGCAGGGCGTGCAAGAGGCGGTGATGCAGGAACTGGCCCGCTACTGGGGGACAGAGTATGACTTGCGCAGATACGAGAAGAGGCTAAGCGCCCTGCCGAACTTCATTACCGAGATCGACGGGCTGGACATTCACTTCATCCACGTCCGGTCACCCCACGAGAACGCGCTGCCGGTCATCATCACGCACGGATGGCCCGGCTCCGTCATCGAGCTGCTGAACGTCATCGGTCCGCTCACCAACCCGACTGCGCACGGCGGGAGCGCGGCGGACGCCTTCGACGTGGTCATCCCGTCGATGCCGGGCTACGGGTTCTCTGACAAGCCGCGGGATCTCGGCTGGGACCCCGACCATATGGCCCGTGCGTGGGACGTGCTGATGCACCGCCTCGGCTACACGCAGTATGTGGCACAAGGCGGCGACTGGGGCGCGGTCATCACCGACCTCATGGGCGCGCAGGCACCTCCAGGGCTGCTCGGCATCCACAGCAACATGGCCGGTGTCGTTCCGGCGGACGTTTCGACGGCGCTTTCACGCAACGTACTGGGCGCCGGCGGCCCGCCGCCATCGGGGCTGTCCGAGGCGGAAGAGCGCACGTACAAGCAGTTGAACACCTTTTACTTGAGTGGCCTCGGCTACGGAGTACAGATGGGCACGCGGCCGCAGACGATGTACGGCGTAGCGGACTCGCCCGTCGGCCTGGCGGCCTGGATGATCAACCACGACGCGGACAGTTACAAAGACATCTCCGCCGCGTTCGCTGGGCACCCTGTCGGCGACCTGACGCGAGACCAGGTGCTAGACAACGTCACGCTCACCTGGCTGACGAACACGGGGGTTTCCTCCGCCCGGCTGTACTGGGAGAACAAGGTCGGCTTCTTCGACGTCAAGAACGTGTCCATCCCGGCGGCCGTAAGCACCTTCGCGCACGAGATCTACAAGGTCCCCCAGAGCTGGGCCGAGCGGGCTTATCCCAACCTCATCTACTTCAACGAACTTGACAGGGGCAACCACTTCGCCGCCTGGCAAGAGCCGGCCCTATTCGCCGCGGAGCTGCGCGCCGGGTTCCAGTCACTGCGCTAGCCAGCCGTTGTCCGACGTCCGTACCTTCCTGCCCCGGCGGGATCCGGGTGGCTTCATGACAGGCCCCCGGCCCGCCGGGCTGCGGCAAAAAGTCGTCTCGGAATCCGGGCCAGCTACAGCAACCGCAAGGATCTGTCATGACGGCACACTCGCCGGCACCCGCCGGACTACACACGTCATCCGCCTGGCTGCCCGTCGAGGGCAGGCTGACGTCTTTCGACCGCGCGACCGGGTGGCTCAACTCACCACCGCTGACGGCAGCCGACCTGCGCGGTAGGCCCATTCTCGTTAACTTCTGGACCTACACCTGCATCAACTGGCTCCGCCAGCTCCCCTACCTCCGCGCCTGGGCCGACAAGTACGCCGATCACCGTCTGGTCGTAATCGGGGTGCACACCCCCGAGTTCAGCTTCGAGCATGACCTCGACAACGTCCGCAGCGCCGTGCGCGACATGCGGATCGATTACCCGGTCGCGATCGACAACGATCACGCGGTCTGGCGGGCCTTCGGCAATCACTACTGGCCCGCACTCTACTTCGCGGACGCGGATGGGCGTATCCGGCATCATCACTTCGGCGAGGGCGAATACGGCCAGTCGGAAATGGTGATCCAGCAGCTGCTGGCCGAGGCGAGAACGACCGACCATGGTCATGATCTCGTGTCGGTCGATGGCGCAGGCGCCGAGGCTCCGGCTGACTGGGCCAGCCTGCGATCACCGGAGAACTACACCGGCTATGCGCGCACCGAGAACTTCGCCTCCCCCGGTGGCCCAGTGCCGGACAAGCCGCATGCCTATGCCGTCCCGGCAAGGCTGGAGCTCAACCAGTGGGCCCTGTCGGGCGAAGCGACCTTGGCGGCAGAGGCGACCACGCTCAACGCAGCGAGCGGACAACTCGCCTGCCGCTTCCACGCCCGCGACCTCAACCTGGTCATGGGACCGGCAGTGCCAGGAGCTTCCCTGCAGTTCCGCGTCGGTATCGACGGGCAGCCACCCGGCGCGGCCCACGGATCCGACGCCGACAGCGACGGCAACGGCACCCTCGCGCAGCAGCGGGTGTACCAGCTCATCCGCCAGCCCGGCCCCATCACCGACCGCACATTCGAGATCACCTTCCCCGATCCGGGCGCGCAGGCCTACTGCTTCACTTTCGGCTAGACCGGAGCGAGGATTTCCTTTCCCAGATCCACAAGTTCGGCTGCCGTGTGCATGCGTGCCGTCAGGGAATCACCCACAGCAGCTAGACGCGTTCTGTGTCGGCGATCACAGAGCGTGCTTGACCCTGTCAGCCCTGAGCGCGCCGAGTTCGCCCGGAACGCGGACCATGCATCGTGGACCGACGGCTTGATGGTGCGGCCTTCCAGTGCGCAGATCATCCGGTTCGGTTTGGAGGCCGCCGAGCGGTGGATCATCATCGCGGCATGACCCGCACTTCGTCCTGGCCGCCGGTCATCGTGACTTGTCCCAGCGCAGCGTATACCGGAAGAAGAGCCGCCGACCGCCAGGTGCCAGTAGCCGCGGGATCCTGGCGAGCGCGTCGTAGAGGTCGAGATGGTGCAGGACGGCGACCATGGTGATGAGGTCAGCCGCGTCATCGCGCGCCGTCGAACTAAAGTCGGCGAAGTCGGATCGATGAATGGTCACCTGCGGAAACCCGCGCACGCGCGCGCTCGCCGCGGCGGCCATGGCTTCATTACGGTCGATTCCGGTGACGCTTAGGAAGTGGGCGGCCAGCTTCCCGGCGAGCACTCCGGTTCCGCAGCCGATGTCTACTGCGGCGTGATGGTTGGCCGGCAGGTTACGCAGAATCCAGCCGTGGAAATGCTCGTTGTGATTCCACGGGTGACGCGCGACATCTCCGGACGACAACTAGATACGGGAAGAGGAACAGTACGAACAATCCTGTCGGCGTGTACCGGCAGTTCCAGAAAATCGCCCGCGGCGCCGGGCTGCCGGTGCCGCATGGTGCACCAGGGCGGCCGCCATACCGGCAACTCGCTGATTGCGAGACGCCGGGTTGATGACACGGTGCGGATGCGGGAGGTCGGCCACGTAACGACTACCTCCAGCAAACTCGGGACGCTCTCGTTTGGAGGCTAACGGGCTGGGTGTCAAGGGCCGGGCAGCGCGTCTGTGGCGCTGCGTGCGGCTGCGCCTGGTGGTGCCGCTGGCGTGGTGGTGACTTTGATGCGGGTCCCGCGGGAGAGCCGTTTAATTCCCTCGAAGCGCAGCCGCAGGCCGGTGCCGTTGCGTTCGGCGTGGATGTGAAGGTGTGGTTCGGTGGAGTTCCCTGAGTTCCCCACCTGCCCGATGACCTGGCCACGGTGGACGAGATCGCCGCGGGCGACCTGGATACTGCCGGGGCGCAGATGCGCGAGCAAGACCTCCTCGGTACCGGTGCCGATGCGGACGTGGTTCCCGGCTGCGGGTCCGGGCCATGGCTGGAACGGGATCTGGTCGGGGTAGCCGTCCACTGCCCGCAGCACTGTGCCGTCGCAGGGCGCCACGACGGTGCAGCCGTAGGCCGCGAACGCACGGACGTCAGATGGGAACCAGCTGGTGGCCCGCGCGCCGTTCTTGCTGGCACGGACGATGTCCAGCGCGCCGCGTTGTTCGGCAGCAGCCGCGTGGTGGTTGAGAAATCCGCGGCCTCCTCCCACGGCGACCTGCCAGGTGCCCTCGGCCAAGGGGAAGATCATCGCCGCCTGCACTGTCTCCCGCGGCCAGTCATACCGGACCCACGCCAGCCCGATCATGGCCAGCACAAGGAACAACACGCCTACGGCGGCCGACCACCAAGTCCCGGCGGGCAGTGTCACCACCCGGACCGCGGATGCAGCAGCCGTCACGCCGACAGCTCCCGCAGCCAGCCGGGCGCGGCGGCGCACCAGGAGAGGGTCCGGGATGGCCAGGCCGTACATCAGCACTCCCAGGGCGGCGGCCACGGCGGCGTAGCCCAGCCACGACAGGCCAGAGGAGACGAGCCAGCAGAAAACAGTAGCGTTGACAAGCACGAACGCCCACCAAGCGTACGGATACGCCAAGCGGGCACGCCAGCGCTTTCCCGCTATGCTGGCGTCCCGGTCCAGGGGCTCGCCGAGCAGCAGGCCGCTGAGAAGGCCGCTGTTGTCAGCTCTTGCCCACACCGGCATAGCGCCTCGGGTTCCCTGCACGGTCAGCCGCTCACCGGTCCCGCTGACGCTCACGAACGCGCCTATCTGCCGCCACGTCTTCGCCAGACCCTGCTCCACCTTCTGGGCATCGACGCCGGACATGAGCCCTGGGGCAGTGCGCTGCCAGTCAGCGGGAGCAGAACGCAGGAACGCCGTCAGCGCGTCCCGCGCCGCGGCTGCCGGATCTGCGCTCTGGCCCATACCCGGCAAGTATGCCGCCAGAGTCCGGGAAAGCGATGACGCCGGGCAGATACCCAGCCATAGACCCGCTCGCCCAACCACGCCACGAACCGGCCGGTGAAGACCTTGCCATTGTCGGTGAGGATCTGCTGCGGCACGCCGTGCCGGTCTGACGCCGCAGCCAGTGCCTCGCACACCGGCCGGGTGCGTTCGCGAGCCATCAGCGCCGCAGACACGCAGTACCGGGAATGGTCATCGATCCCGGTCGGCGCCTTGGCGTGGCTGCCGTCAGCGAACAGGAACCCGCCGACTACGTCCATCTGCCACAACTCGTTCGACGCACCGCGCTCCCACCGCCGCCAGTGCTCTGCCCGCCGCCGCAGCCCGCCGGGCGGACTACCGGGTTCAGCCAGTGGAAGGAGACGCGAACCCCTGCCTGCAAATGCAGTACCTCGTGCACCCTCTCTGGCCTGGGCAAACCGCGCTCGGCAGTCTGCAGGAAGTCACCGAAGGTCAGGCTCGAGGGGCGTCAGCCGTGGGTGTCAACGTGATTGATGTCGGCCAGGACCCCCCGGAGCATTCGCTGGCCCAGTGCGCTGAGCGCCGGGTTGGTGACGACGTAATACGGGACGAGACCGACTGCCTGGCTGATCGTGATTCCGCGGCCTCGGCGCCATGTGTCGTCGTCAGCGCTGACCAGGTCGCGGAAGACTCCGCGGCCTGCCTCGCCGAAGATGCTCCACGCGGGGTTGAGGTCGCTGGCGGGGTCACCGAGGCCGGTGGCGCCGAAGTCGATGACAGCGCGGAGCCGGCCGTCCTTCACCAGGAGGTTCGGCGGCGCAAGATCGCTGTGGATCCAGGCGTAAGTGCCATCCCATGCTGGGCCTTTCAGGGCGTCGTCCCAGGCGGCTGTTACCGCTGGGCCGTCGATGAGATCGCCGGACCGGGCGATCCAGTTCCGGGTAGCCGCATCTTGCTCGGCCAGGGGAGGGCGCCCGCCGTAGGGCGTTTCGTCGTCGATCGGGGGCATATCGTTTCTTCGCAGTTCGGCCACAAAGCATGCCAGGTCGGCGGCGGCCTGGCGCTCGTCGTCGATCCGGTCCGGTGCGTACGTCTGTCCCTCGATCCAGCGGAAGATCGCCCACGAGAAGGGGTATTCGCTGGTCGGCAAGCCCTTGCCAACAGGTTCGGGGACCTGAAGCGTCAGGCTTGGCGCCAGAAGGGGCAGCCATTTACATTCCCTGTCCAGACCGTCCGCCCATCTCCGCACGCGGGGCAGCCGGACGCACAGTTCCTCGCCCAGCCGGTAAATCGTGTTGACCGTGCCTGTTGAATGGAATTCAGTCACCGGAAGATCGCTCAGGTGCGGGAACTGCTCCGCCATCAGCCGGCGGACAAGATCGGTGTCGATGTCGACCTCGTCGTCATGCAACTTCATCCGCTGCTCCTCGCCGTCTCGCCCGCCGGCGGTCTGCATCGTAGGGCTGCATGCCACCGAGGCGAAACTCATTTAGTCGAGCCCAGGATCTTGGTTCTGCGAACACCGACTTGGTCTTGTGGTCTCCGGATCTGTCCGGGTGCGTTCCCAGACTGTGGGCCTACCGGTGGCGACGCTAAATGCTTCGCCTCGACGAGCGGGCCTGGCACAGCGTCGACGTGCTCCTGCGGATCTACGCCAAGTGCGTCGTCGGCCAGGATGAGCTCGCCAAGCGCCGGATCTCCGGGGCGCTACGCCAGGACTGAACTTGGGCACGTATTGGGCGCAGCGACCTGCATCTGGCCACCCGGGGTCGCATCGAGCCGCACCCAGGGGCGACAATACAAGGTCACGATGGTCCGGCATATCCGCAGGTCAGCAGCCCAGAACTAGGACTTTCAGACAGTGGGCCGAACGCATCACGATGCGAACCACGATCTGGTCGTCATAGGTGACCCGCTCCCGGTACCGCAGGGCAGGTCACAGGCCAGGAAGACGGCCCGATGAGCAGCTTGTTGACGGCGTCAGGCAACCTGCGTCGCCCAGGGCTCGGCAGGTTGACACTTGACACGCCGACACCGAGATGAGAAACGGCCCCCTGCAAGCCCTGTCGCAGCCTGGGTCAGGAGCAAGGCCATCATCGTCGAAACCTGCGCACGCACCGCCGTCGCCGAAGTCACGTCAGACTGAGCCCCCCGCCAGCCCGCACACCACGGCCCCGCCAGACACCCGCTGGCGGGGCCGTTCCAGCGTGCGCTCACGCAACAGCAATGACGCGTACATCGTCATCTTCAGTGACCGGGAACACGAGTCGAGTTGGACACCTACCGGAGGCCCGCACCCGCCAGACCCGCACCCGACGCGGCCGCCCTGTAGACCAGTGGCCTGTCCCCCGTGATTAGCCTCATCGAGGACGGCAACCAAGTCACCGCCGCGCTCGAGACACAAGAGTCAGAGGCTAAAAGTCATCCCCCGACCGCCAGCACGCCAGACACGCCAGCACGACCGCGGCCCAGGCTTACACCCGCCCGGCCTTCCCGCCGAATTTCCCCCGCGTTCCCATCATTCAGCGTTCCTGGAGTCTTGCGCATGAGTCTCGAGTCGCGATACAACTGACGCAAATCTAATAGATCTACACATAATGCAGGTCAGATCCAGGGAGGCATATCAGGGGAAGGCGATCTCTGCTCAATTATAAGCACCCCAGGCCACCGGGGGCGTTGCAGCGCCGTAGTGGCCATGTTAATGCGAAGGTTCCCTGAGTGGAAGGAATAGTGCAATCGTGCCAATGATAACTGTACTACAGCGCGGCAATCGCAACATGATCACTGGAATCGTCGCGGCTTTGCTCGCTGTGGTCGCGTTCCTGGCTGTGAGCATGGCTGGTACTTCGCCTGCGTCTGCTGCTCCGACTCCTCCAGTCGCCACT
This sequence comes from Streptosporangiaceae bacterium, assembly GCA_049675875.1. Classification (GTDB taxonomy): domain Bacteria; phylum Actinomycetota; class Actinomycetes; order Streptosporangiales; family Streptosporangiaceae; genus JAJYUU01. The sequence continues at coordinate 2,782 of JBAUAR010000433.1, read as the reverse complement.
CTGAGTTCAGGCAGTACCTCGTGCGACGTTTACGCCACCGGACCCTTCTTGACAGCAGGCGCCGGTAGCAAGGTCGCGTTCGGCGGCAAAATTATCTGCAATCAGGTGCGCACCCTCAGTCTGCAAGTAACGCTCTATTACTATGAAGACGGCTTGCTTTACAAGGTAGCTGGCATGCCAAAGGTATCGGGCACTGACACAAATATCGTCGCAGGGAATTCTGGCGGTACTTATGTACATACCTGCGAAGGCGAGGCTAGCACTACATATGTAATACAACTTACAGCAACCTCTGATGTAGGGCTCTTCCATCCGGATCCTGCATTGAGCTCCACCGCAACGCTCAAGTGCACGCCCTTCTGATAGACGCGAGTGACATCGGTGAGCGTGTGCATGTAATCGGCTTCCCATGCAGTTAGGTCACAGACCTGCATTCTCCCGAGGTTCTCGCCAGGCGGCGGTACCGTACGCGCGCCGCCCGACGGGCTCGAGCGTCACGACCACCATCTGCTTCGGTCCGCTGCCAACCACGGTTCACGAGGCCTCCTCGAAGAAAGACGGATTAAAAAATGCAAGGATTCAAGATAGCTGGCCTCATCAGCGTGGCAGCTACCATGGCGCTCGCCATCCCTGCGGCGGCGTCGGCGAGCACCACAAGTACCCCCTCATCCATTACCTCGTCAACCACGACACCAGATATGCAGGTCGTCCAGGCCGTGGCGGTCGAAGGACAGAGCAGCCCCGGATACACCAATGTGCTGCTGTCCAACGGTGCAACGGTGTCATTGCCAAGCGCTGACGCCAGCTCCCTGCAGAGCGCTCTAACCGCGCAGGCAAATTCCGCCAGCTCAGGCGTGGTTACGCCCGACATAACAGGATCGGATGGGGGCAGTTGCGGGAGTTCCTATATAACACTCGAGACCAAGAGTAACGGTGACCCTATACGGCGAATTAGCGGATTCAACCTGAAATATAATGCAATTTACTATTACTGGCAGTATACGGTCAGTGGCCCAAGTTACCCTAGCTATACACAGACTAATTCCGGAGGTCTTGCCGCACGACTCTCATGGGACACGGACATTAGCAGCGGGAGCAATTATCCGCACGGAACGTGGCACGGGGCAGTCTCAACGAGCTCCTATGCCGAGCTGTCAGACCTAATCGACTTCTGCTACAGCTATGGTCCCAACATCACCGGATACGTATAGCGCGTGCCAGGTTAAAGCAGCCGGGGCGTCGGCAGGCAACGTGACAATATGCGTTGCGTAGTCAGCCGGCCCCCGGTGTCCTGCAGGCTTGCACTGGCGGCGCCACCCAGCGGGGTCAGGGAAGTCTCCAAAAGGCCGCCGTATCTTGCAGATGATCGCTGAGCCGTTTGCAAGTGGCCGCCGGGACGTTGCAGCGTCCCAGCGGCCGTGTTCTCCCACGGTTCCCTGAGTGGAACGAAAAGGCAACTGGGCGAACGTCGTTCATGATACTGCGCCACAACCGTCCGAGGAGCTAGTCATGGGCTACCCACGGCTGCGGTGTTTGAGACCATGCAGTATGTCCGGTTATGGTCGCCAACCAGTCTTGTCAGCCGGGATCCCGTCGCGATCCCCGAACTGAATCGATTCTAGGGAGAGATGAGTGAAACGCAACGACTACGAGCCCGCGGTGAACGGACTCGACTACGACACGGGCACCAAGGTCATTGACATGGCGGCGACCCAAGGCGGCGACAGCGTTCAGTTGCACATGGACTTGCGGGACGAGATAGACGACATCGGTTACGCCGTCACGATGACCCGCGATCCGGACGGCAACCAGCTCAGCTGCTTCAAGGCACCCGGCGGCGCGGCGTGACGACGCCGGTTTCGCCGGCCGGCGCGCAGCGCGCCGAGAGCTACCTTCGGCAGCGCGCCGATGAGGAGCTGGCCGAGGCCAGCTCCCTCGCGCAGGTTCAGCCAACCGCTGACGACCGGGCGACAACCGCGAAGGCGTGTGTGGCCCGTACGGCCGCTCTGGCGGGCGCGCTTGCGGCCGGCGGGGCCATCCCCGACACGACTGCCGTCAGCGTGCTCGATGGCCTGGGCGCCGCGCTAGTGCAGCGGGGCCTGCTCCCGGCGGCAGCGCTGCCCGCCGAGCCGGCGACTGAGCTGCTCGCCGAGCCGCCGGACACCCCGTCGCGCCAGCCGGACACGGTGCGCGCGTTTCCGGCCGGAGTGACCGTCGAGTGCGAGATCGACGGGTTCGGCTTCCCGATTCGCCTCCGTCTGGGCGCACTAGTGACCGACGGGCACTCGACCTACGTCACCTGGCGGGCCGACTACACCGACCCGCAACTGACCGGGCCCCAGGCGCCGTTCAAGGCCCCCGACCCGTGGGTTGCCCTCAACGGTGTCACGGCCGCCGACGACCTGGGCGGCAGTTACCAGGACATGGGAAGCACCTATTTTGGCAGGTTCCGCGGAAACGGACACTTCCGCTGGGAGGGCTGGTCCCAGCTAGGCGCGGCGCCGCCGGATGAGGCGCGCCTGCTGGAGGTCACGCTGGCCGGCAATCCGCACACGCGCATCGCGCTGGACCGTGCGCGCGAGCCTGCCGTGACTGCTGCCGAGCTCGACCCGGCCGACGCCGCCGACAGGCTCGTCGACGCGGGCTCGCTGACCCTGCTCGCCGACAATCTAGTGCAGCGCCCGGGCATGCAGCCGTCACTGGGCACCGTCGCTATGGCCGCGGACCTGCTGGCTGCCGGGGTGCTGCGGCCCGCCAGCCCGTCGTTGGCCCGGCTCGCTGC
>JBAUAR010000432.1:0-3191 GCA_049675875.1 Streptosporangiaceae bacterium | reverse complement strand
GCATGGGGTCGTGCCGGTCAGCCAGCCTGGTTGTGCCGGCGTGGTCGGCCCGGCCGGCGAAGTCGAGCCGCCACCGGCCGTGCGGCCAGATGCCGGCGGCCACTCCGACAGCCGCGTCCAGGCCAGTGAGCAGGCTGCCCTGCTCGATGTGCAGCTCGACGCAGGCGCCGAGGCTGGCTAGCAGGTCGTCGTCCGGGCCAAGCAGGCCCGGATCGCGCCCCGCGGACCGCATCGCCTCGGCCAGGCTGACCCCATCGCGATCGCGCAACTGCAGGGCGGCGGTCGCGTCGATCTCCCCCGTGAGCAGCCGGCTGCCCAGGCAGGCCACACCGAAACGGGCACCTTCCTCCTCGGTGAAGGCCACCACGGCGATCGGGCGGGCCGGGCGGAACCCGTCAGCGCGCAGCCGGCCGATAGCGGCGAATGCCGACACCACGCCAAGCGCGCCGTCGTACCCGCCGCCGTCAGGCACCGAGTCCAGGTGACTGCCGGTCAGCACCGCCGCCCGGTCGCCCGGCCGCCCCCACCAGGCCCACAGATTCCCGTTGCGATCGCACTCGGTCCGCAGGCCGAGCCGGGTGGCCGCCTTGGCGAACCAGCCACGACAGGCGGCGTCGGCGTCGGTCCAGGAGTAGCGCCGGTATCCCCCGGTGCGCTCGTCGCGACCGAGCGGCAGCAGTTCCGCCCACAGCTCAGCGAAGCTCATGCCCGCCAGCCTTGGACATGTCAGGACGCGCTCATCGGGACCCGGACGCCACGCTCGGCAGCCACCTCGGCTGCGCGGGGGTAGCCGGCGTCGGCGTGCCGGATGACGCCCATGCCGGGATCGTTGGTCAGCACCCGCTCGAGCTTCTGCCCGGCTAGCTCGGTGCCGTCGGCGACGCACACCTGGCCGGCGTGGATGGACCTGCCGATGCCCACCCCGCCGCCGTGATGGATGCTCACCCACGACGCTCCCGACGCGGTGTTGACGAGGGCGTTCAGCAGTGGCCAGTCGGCAATGGCGTCGCTGCCGTCGGCCATCGCCTCGGTCTCCCGGTAGGGCGACGCCACGGACCCGCAGTCCAGGTGATCCCGGCCGAGCACGATCGGCGCCGCGACGTCGCCGCGCTTCACCAGCTCGTTGAACCGCATCCCGGCGAGGTGCCGCTCGCCGTAGCCCAGCCAGCAGATCCGCGCGGGCAGCCCCTGGAAACGGACCTTCTCCCTTGCCAGCCGGATCCACCGCGCGAGGGACTCGTTGGCGGGGAACAGGTCCAGGATCGCGGCGTCCGTCGCGGCGATGTCTGCTGGGTCGCCGGACAGTGCAGCCCACCGGAACGGGCCCTTCCCCTCACAGAACAGCGGCCGGATATACGCGGGCACAAAGCCGGGGAAGGCAAATGCGCGCTGGTAGCCCGCCACTTCCGCCTCGCCACGGATCGAGTTGCCGTAGTCGAAGACCTCGGCGCCCGCGTCCTGGAAGCCGACCATCGCCGCGACGTGCTCGGCCATCGACTCCCGCGCCCGGCTGGTGAACCCCGCTGGATCTTCGGCGCGCAGCGCGGCCATATCTTCGAACGCCAGCCCCCTGGGCAGGTAGGTAAGCGGATCGTGGGCCGACGTCTGGTCGGTGACGACGCTGATCGGCGCGCCCATCCGCAGCAGCTGTGGCACCAGGTCGGCCGCGTTGCCGAGCAGGCCGATGGACAGCGGCCTGCTCGTCTGCGCGGCCACGACGGCCTGCCGGACCGCGTCGTCAACGTCAGTGGCCTGCACGTCCAGGTAGCTGTGCTCGATCCGCCGGCTGATCCTCGACGGGTCGCAGTCGATGCAGATGACCACTCCGCCGTTCATCGTCACTGCCAGTGGCTGGGCGCCGCCCATCCCGCCGAGGCCTGCCGTCAGCGTGATGGTGCCTGCCAGTGAGCCGCCGAAGCGCTTGGCAGCGACGGCCGCGAACGTCTCGTACGTGCCCTGCAGGATGCCCTGAGTGCCGATGTAGATCCACGACCCGGCGGTCAACTGGCCGAACATGGTCAGCCCGGCGGCCTCCAGCCTCCGGAACTCCTCCCAGGTCGCCCACTGGGGCACCAGGTTCGAGTTCGCGATCAGCACCCGCGGCGCCCACTCGTGGGTGCGGAAGATGCCGACCGGCTTGCCCGACTGGACGAGCAGCGTCTCGTCTCCGGCAAGGTCCCGCAGCGACGCCACGATCGCGTCGAAGGCCTGCCAGCTACGGGCTGCCCGGCCGGAGCCCCCGTACACGATGAGCTGATCGGGATGCTCGGCGACCTCGGGATCGAGGTTGTTCATGAGCATCCGGAGCGCCGCCTCCTGCGGCCAGCCCTGGCAGCTGAGTGTCGTGCCGCGCGGCGCGCGGACCGGTCTCGCGCCGACCATCCCTGACTGCGTTGTCATGGCTCTCATCATCCACCGCGCTCGGTGCTGCTGACCAAGCCGGGTGTTCAGGATGCGGCGAGATAGCGTGACGGCATGCGCCGCTGAACCTGACTTGGTGATTTGCCGGCCTAGCCGGCGTCCAGGCCGGCCTGGACAGCGGCCACGACGCGGGGCATTGCCGACCGCACCAGCGCGAGCACGCGCTCGTAGTCGTCGGGGCCGCCAGTCACCGGATCAGGCACGTCCCATCCGGTAGGGGCGGTCTCGGCGAAGCTGCCGAGCAGCCTGATCCGGGCGGCCGACGGCCCGCCGGCCGCGGCCTCGCGCAGTACCCACACGTGCATGCTGTCCAGCCCGATCACCAGGTCGTAGCTCGTCAGCATCGCCGGGTCGAACTGGCGCGTCCGGTGCTCCGACCGGTAGCCGTGGCGCTGCAGCACGTCCTGTGCGCGCGGATCGGCGGCCTCGCCCTCGGCCCGCACCCGCAGCCCGGCGCTCGCCACCTCGCCAGCCAGCCCCGCGTCGGCTAGCTCGCGCCGCAGCACGTGCGTCGCGATGACTGACCGGCACGTATTGCCGGTACAGACGAACAGCACGCGATACTCGTCGGCCACGAGCTCACCTCCGCTCCCGATGATGCCGGAACGACACGCCACGCGCCCCGCTCGCCGGCAGGCCGCCGCAGCAGAACGGCGCGAAGGCACCTCAGCCGCGATAACGCGCGGGGGAGGTGCCTTCGCCGGGCCGCGCTAGTGGTCCGCTGGGCACGCCCTCCCCCTGCAGCCACCCCTTGGCAACCGCTGTGTAGC
>JBAUAR010000431.1:0-5116 GCA_049675875.1 Streptosporangiaceae bacterium | reverse complement strand
GCCGGGTCGCCGGAGTCGGCCCGGTCCGCTTGGTAGATGTCCGGTTCCAGGAAGATCAGTTCCGCGATGGGCACCGCGGCGCGTATCCGGCGCTCGGCCGCGTCGATTCCGGCTGCGACGCTGCGCGCGGTGTCATCGTGCCGGACCCCGATCTTGGCCGCGACCAGCAGCGTGTCGGGTCCTACGTGCAGCGTTCGCAGGTGGATGACGCGCTGCACCTCCGGGCCGGCCTCGATAGCGGCGACGATCGCGGACTGCACGGCCGGACTGGCCGACTCGCCGATCAGCAAGCTCTTCATCTCGGTCGCGAGTACCACCGCTACGCAGCCGAGCAGCACGCCGATGGCAATGGATCCCGCCGCGTCGAAGCGGTCGTCATGCGTGATGGTGGCGACCGCGACGCCGATCACTGCCAGCATCAGGCCGCCCAGCGCGGCGACGTCCTCGAGCAGCACGGCCGGCAGTTCCGGCGCCTTGGCGCGCCGGATGAAGCCCAGCCAGCTGGCCCGGCCCCTGATAGGGCTCGCCTCGTGCACGGCGTTCCACAGCGAGAACGACTCCAGGACGACGGCCACCCCCAGTACCCCGAAGGCCACCGCGGGCGAGGTCAGGTGTTCCGGATGCCGGAGCCGCTCGATCCCCTCGTAGCAGGAGAACACGGCGCCCACGGTGAAGACGACGACCGCGACGAGGAACGCATAGAAGTAGCGCTCACCGCCGAACCCGAACGGGTGCTCCCTGGTCTCCGCCCGGCCCGCCCGTCGCCTGCCGATGAGCAGGAGCGCCTGATTGCCGGAGTCGGCAACCGAGTGAACGGCCTCGGCGAGCAGGGAGGCGGAGCCGGTCAGCGCGAACGCCACGAACTTGGTCAGCGCGATGGCCAGGTTGGCCCCGAAGGCGGCGAAGACCGCTCGCCGACCCGAGCCGTGCCCGCTATCTCCCGGCGACGGGGACGCGGATGCCGCGCCGGTGGCGATGGATCCTCACTCCCGGCTTTCGCCCGCCGCCGGGTCGCGTGCCTCATCGATCAGCAGCACCGGAATGTCGTCACGGACGGGATACGCCAGCCCGCAGTCGGCACTCGTGCAGACCAGCTCGCTGGCCGCGTCATCGGCTCGGAGCGGCGCATGACACTTCGGGCAGGCCAGGATCTCAAGCAGCCAGTCATCGATCTTCATACCCGTCTCCCGTTGCTCGTCTTGGCTGCATCCGCAGCTGCGCGCACGGAGGGATCCTACCGGCGTCCGCACAACCCGCGCCGCGGGCGCTGTCGGCTTCGGCCCGTGCGGCCTTGCTAGCCGGCCCGCCCGCCGTCCGACGGTGCCGACCGCAGCACTCGCAGGTGCCCCCGGCGGGTGACCTCTACCCCCTGCCCGGTTGGCTCGGCCGCTACTCGCGGCACAGTGGCCTCCCGGACCGCATTCGCCAGCGCCTCGAGGTCGTCAGCCACCGCAGCCGCATCCACGGGCGGGGCAACCGGCAGCCGGACCACGTCCCAGCCGCGCGGCGCGGTCATCCGGTCTGCGTGCCGCTCGCACAGGTCATAGCAGTGCGGCTCCACGACCGCCGCCAGCGGCCCGAGGACGGCTGTCGAATCCCGGTATACGTACGTCAGCGTGTAAACGGCGGCCCGCTTGCAAGCAGGCCTGGAGCACTGGCGGGCAGGCACCGCGTCACCGTCTCCGGTCGTGCTGGCGACCGGCCCGTCGGTGACGGCGACGGCGGGCAGGGTCGTGGTGGTCGCTCACAACGGCTGACGGTATCGACCAGCGGACGTTAACGCCACCACCCGGGGCACACTGCGCGATCGTGTCTCCGGCAGCCAGCTGACCGCCGCCGGTCAGGCCCGCCGTGCCGCGATACGCTCGGGAATTGTGCACGACGGCGAGGACGGCAGCCGGCCGAAGACCGGCCAGATCCGGCGGCGAGACCGGCACGGGCGCGGACTGCGCGGCGCGCTGGTCCCGCCGGGCGTACCCCTGCACCGGACCCGCTCCCAGCGATTCGATGACCTTGTTCTGCTAGCGGTCTCGCAGCTAGAGCCGCGCTGGGAGGCCGAGCTATCCGGCCTCGAGTTTGCCATCGAGGAGATCCCGCCGATCCTGCCTGACCTCGATGACCCGGACCCGGTGCCCCTGGCCCGGCTTGAGCCGGGATCTGCCCCCGGCGGCCCGCCTGATCCGGCCGGACCGGTGTCGCTGCCTGGCCAGCGCGGTGGCCGCGAGCACCGTGACCGGCCGGTCCGGCCAGCCCGGATCGTGCTCTACCGCAGGCCGCTGCTGGCGCGCGCCGAAGGCGAGGAAGAACTGGCCGAGCTCGTGCTTGACGTGATCATCGAGCAGTTCGCGCACTGGCTCGGGGTCGACCCCCAGACCGTCGACCCTGACTACCCGGCCGAGGAGTAGCGGCTTCCGCCGTCCGGCGCTGCTACCCGCCGAGGATCGCTGCGAGCGACTCGCTGACGCCGGGCACCGGTATCCAGGTCAGCGAACTCGGCACCGAAAGGATCGACTGCACCGACCCGCCGACGCTGATCACCCTGCCCCCGTACACCGGCCCCGAGCCTGCCAGCGGCGTCACGACGACGGTGAACTGGCCCGGTCCCGAGCTGGCGGGCGGCGCCACCGACACCACGGCTGACGACTTCGCGCTGATCCGCACGACCTGGCCGGCCTGACCGGACGCCGAGGTCGTCGCGGTCGCCGTCGTGATCCGGACCCTGGCTGCCTTGCCAGGCGCCGACAGCACCAGCGACGTCGAACCTGACGAGCCAGCAGGGTTGGCGGCCAGCACGCCTTGCTCCTGAACCGGGCCGCTGCTGACCGCCAGCGCGCCCGCTGACCCGGCCGGCCCGCCTGCCACGAGCACAGCAGCGACGACCGGAGCGGTCGCCGTTATCGACACCGCACCCGCCACGCCGCCGAGCGACGGGAGCGGGATAACCGACGCCGAGCCGCCGAGCAGGTCGATCCCGGTTCCGCCGGTCGGCTGATAGGAGCCCTTCTGCGTGATCGCGGTGAGCTTGACGTCAGCAGCCGCGGGTCCCGGCACCGCAATGTAGAGCTCAGGCGGCCCGGTCGAGGGCAGGCCGGCGATCGTAAGGCGCTCGGAAGGCGCCTGGGTTGCTGGCAGCCAGCTGCCGTCGTCGCCCCCCGACTGGCTTTCCCGGACCGCGGCGACGACCTGGCCGACCGTGGTCGTGACGTTCAGGGCGACGACGTTCGACCCTTGCAGCAGCCCGGACAGCGACTGCACGACCATGCCGTCCGGCGGCACGGTGATGCCGTTGTCCGCGTTGCCCAGCACCGGAGCGCCGGTGCTCATGTCGGTCACCGCCTGAACCTGCGCGTCCGCAGGCTCGCTGCCCGTGTTTGTCAGATACAGCTCGATGCCGCCCGCCGGCTTTTGTCCGGGTCCGACGAACCAGAAGTCTGTACCGGGAGCGCTGCACTGGGCGGTGACCAGCCCGCCCGGACCGGTCTGCTCGACCTCGAGGCCCTGGGCCAGCGCTCCGGTCGCGCTGACTTGCACGCCGCCCTGGCCAGGCAGCGTACGGACGCTGGCGCTGGATCCGGGCTGGCCCACCTGCTCGGCCGCGGTCAGCGCAGGCGCGACGGGCACGTCAGCAAGCTGCAGCACGCCGGGCCGCGTCATCCTCGATATGGTCTGACCCGCCGACGAACTGCCAGCCCCGGTGAGCGGTCTGATTACGGCTGACCCGGCCGACGCTGAGCCGGGCACGGCGGCCAGGGCAACCCAGGCAGCGGTCGGACCAGGCGAGCCGGGAGCGGGGCACACCCGGCTCGCGGTCGTTACTGTTGCCCGGCCGACAGCGATCCGGCGCGCCGCGGCGGTCCCCGGCTGGCCAGTCCTGGCAACCCCGTAGATCCCGCCCAGCACGAGCACGACCAGCAGGCAGAAGCCCACGCGCCGGTAGCGTACCTTGCTCACCACGTGTCGCCTTCGTCGTCATCATCCGGGGCTGGCCAGGCCCGCGCCGACCTGCCGCGCCCGGCCCGGCCGTCGTGGTGGAGCTCACCTGCTGGCGGCAGCGGGCCGAGCGGGTCGAGCTCCTCGCCTGGCCGCGGCTGCCACGCCGGGCCCGGCCCCGCAGGCTGTGGCCAGCCTTGCGCATACTCCTGCGGCCAGCCGTGCTGCTGGCCCGCCGGCCATTCCGGCGCCCGAGGGTCGCTGCCCTCGCCGTGGCGGTCCGGTGCACGGCCTGGCCGGTGCCGGTGCCGGTGTCGGTCGGGAACCTCGTCATAGCCGGCCCGGCCGCCGTAATCAGCGTCCGCTACCGGATAGCCGGACGGGCCACCGTAGCCAGCGTCTTGCGGGTAGCCCGACGGGCCACCGTAGCCAGCGTCCTCCGGGTAGCCGGTCCGGCCACCGAGGCTGCGCGCGGCCGGGCCCGCCTGGCCGGGCTGGCCTGGATAGGCGTCCCGGCTAGCGTCCGCCGGGTAACCCCCGCCGGGTCTGACGTGACCGGCCGGCGAGCCGGGGTAATCGGCGGGCTCATAATCGGGCGCGCTCTGGTACGGCGCGGCCGATCCGGGTCGCTGCCCGGCTGGCGGAGCGGGATAGCCGTCCCAGCCGTCCGTGAGACCCTGCCCGCTCTCCGGCTCGTCATAGGGGGTGCCCGAAGGAGACCGGGTCGGGGCGGCGGGGCGGCCGGGCTCCAGACCGCGCGAATCGGAGCGTGGCCGGGTGCCTGGCGGCCCATCGAGATACCTGCTGCTCGGCGGCGGGCCGTCCATGAACCGGCTGGCCGGCGCTCCGGCCGGCCAGGCGGCCACGGGGGGCGGCACACTGCCAGCCGGGACTGGTCCCGACCCCGGCGGGACTGGTCCCGACCCCAGCGGGCCGACCTCGCTGGCCGTGGTGGCGCCCGCCCGCCTGCCCATCATCGTCGTCCGTCGCACGGCCGGCCTGCCGGGCTCGCGCCCTACGCCCTCGGCGGCGGCGAACACCTCCGTTGCCGCTGCGGGTGCGCCGGGCAGGCCGAAGGCCGCCGGCCGGCGGCTCCCTCGGCCTGGTTCGCTCAGCGGCAGGCCGTCGGGACCGATGGCCCCGGGCCGGAAAGCCTGGTCGCCCGCCGCCGCGGACGGGCTTGCGT
>JBAUAR010000430.1:0-5279 GCA_049675875.1 Streptosporangiaceae bacterium | reverse complement strand
AAACCCTCCACGGCCAGATCGCCCAGCTCACCGCCCGCGCCAGCGAACTCACGGATGCCCTGGCCAGCGAGCCCGCACCGCCGCCACCCGGCGTCATCGAAAACCTCCACGCCTGCCTGACCGACGCCATCGCCAGCGGCACCCCCGCCGAGCGCAAAGCCGCCATCGAAGCCCTCGTCGCCGAAGTGCGTATAACCGAGGACGGACTCATCCCAGTGTTCCGGATCCCCAGCCCCCACTCGCCGGTCCCAGACGATGCAGACGCCACCGCCGGCGAGCCCCCGGTTCGCACAATGCTGAGGTTGGTGGGGCGGGTGGGGCTCGAACCCACGACCGGCGGATTATGAGTCCGCTGCTCTGACCGGCTGAGCTACCGCCCCGGGCACATACCGCGTGACCAAATTACCGCGCCACCGATGTCAGCGACGGATCGGCACCGGTGTCGGTCAGCCACCCGCTCACCTGGTGCTGAGCTGCATCTCCATGGCGTGCTCGACCAGCGCGATCAGCGTTGCCTTGGTGGAGTTACGGCCGCGCGCGTCGCACTGCAGGATCGGCACTCGCGGGCTGATCGAAAGGGCCTCCTGCACGTCATGCAGCGCGTGCGGGAAGTAGCCGTTGAACCCGTTGACGGCGACGATGAACGGCAAGCCAGCCGACTCGAAGTAGTCGACCGCAGGGAACGAGTCCGCAAGCCGCCGCGTATCCACCAGGACAACCGCCCCGATGGCGCCCTGAATCAGGTCGTCCCACATGAACCAGAACCGATGCTGGCCCGGCGTTCCGAACAGGTAGAGGATCAGGCCGGCGTCGAGGGTAACGCGGCCGAAATCCATCGCCACCGTCGTCGTGGTCTTGTCGGGGGTGTGGCTCAGATCGTCCAGGCCGTCACTCGCGGTGGTCATGACGGCTTCGGTCGTGAGGGGCGTGATCTCCGAGACTGAACCCACGAAGGTGGTCTTGCCTACACCGAAACCTCCCGCGACGACGATCTTCACTGACGTCATCGCGTTCTCGGCGGTGCGAGGCACCGCGACCCTAGAGCTTCCGAAGTCCACTGAGCACCCTTTCGAGCAAGTTGATGTCCGGGCGGCCCTCCGCGTGGTCAATCTGGTGTACCCGGACCAGTCCTTCCATGGCCATGTCGGCGATGAGCACCCTGGCAACGCCTAGCGGCATATGCAGGACCGCCGAAATCTCCGCGACCGAGCGCCAGTCGCGACAGAACGCGAGAATCGCCTGGCACTCAGGGCTGAGCACCGACAAATCCCGTGCCTCGTAGTGCGAGGCCGCGACCATGGCTTCGATTTGCAGCTGGTAACGAGGCTTCGTTCGCCCGCCAGTAACGGCATACGGCCGGACGAGCGAACTGGCTTCGTTGCCGGCCGCGTGGGGGTTGGAGTCATGCAGCCACGGATCCCGGGCTGGCGGAGCGTACCCGAGGTCCGGCCCGCGATGGCCGTCACGATCGGCTGGGTGCTGGCGTTCGCCCGCATCCCAGTTATTCCGACCGCGGCCAAACACGGCGGCCTCCTGTCACTGTCGGCTGCCCTCGGCCCAGCCAGACGGACCCGTGCGAACCTCGGGTGTCAGCGCGCTTCCGACGCGCTCCACCAGCAACGCCATCTCATAGGCCACCAGGCCCATGTCGCAGTCGGCGGCGGCCAGCACCGCGAGGCTCGAGCCGTCGCTAATCGCCATCACAATCAGCAGCCCCCGCTGCATCTCCACGACCGTCTGGGTGACGGCGCCCCCTTCGAATACCCGCGCCGCGCCCTGGGTGAGGCTAGTCAGCCCCGACGTCACTGCTGCGAGCTGGTCCACCCGGTCCGCCGGGAAGCCGTGCGAGAACGCCATCGGCAGACCGTCCGAGGAGACCACGATGGCGTGGGCCACCGACGGCACCCGCTCAACGAAGTTCGTGATCAGCCAGTTCAGGTCCTGGGCCGGACGTACAAGCGGACTCACAGGCGCACCTTCCTCTCGCGGCCCGCATCCCGTCCCTTAAGACGCAACACCGCCGTGGCTGCTCGCGGAGCCTCCACCCGGAGACTCCGCGCTCTCACCCTAAGCATGACTGGCTATTCAAGATCGTGTCACCTTCATCAAGAACCGCCGTCGACATCAGAGGATTCGTCCTCGCGGGAGACGGCCGCGCGTCCTTCCCGGACACCTCGCTGGAAGCTGGCGAACCGGTCTCTGGTCACCGCCGCCGACCTGGCCGGGACCGGTGCGACGGCCTCGGGCGGCGCGGCACCCGGCACGAGATTGGCCTGCGGCACTCGCTTGGGCAGGCCCGCATCGGTGGTCCCGCCGGTGGTGGGTGAGATCGCCGCCGCTGCTGCCTCCCAGCCCTGGTCCGCCGCAGAGGATCTCCAGCTAACGTCGGGCTCGGGCGCGGGCTCGGACGGGGCCTCGGACGCCAGATCCGGCGCGGGCTGGACGACCGGCCAGCGGCCTGAGCCGCCGTCCAGCGCGGTTGAGCCGACACGGCCACCGCTAGCGGGGGCGCTGCCAGCGGGGGCGCTGCCGGCCGGGACACCGCCAGCGGGAACGCCGCTGCGCCCGCGACGGAACCAGTCCGACTCCACCGCCTCGAAGATGGGCAGGCGATTCTCTGTAGCCACGTGCTCGGCGGCGGGCACGATCACTCCGCCCGGCGAGCTGATGTCGAGCGGTGCAGAGCGCAGCAGACCGTAGCTTCCGGCCGGGCTCTCCAACGCCCTGGCACTCTCCGATGCGCTGGCACTCTGCGGCCCCACCACGCTCGGCGGCCCGAGCGGCGCCGGGCGCGCCGATACTGCGGCACTAGCCGTCGCGGCGAGCCGGTCGGCGGGCTCGGCCGTACGCGTCGCACCGCCGAAGGCGTCGCTCTCTGCCGGCGTATCGCGCACGACTTCCGCGTGCTCGGCTGCCGCCGCCAGGCTGGCCTCGGCCTCCGGCGACCCGAACGCCGGCAGCGGGCTGGTGCTGGCCGGGCCTTCCCGGCCCGTCATGCCGGGATGCAGACCCGCCCCTGGCACGCGGTGCGGTCCGAGCCCCGTCTCGCGGTCCGGCGGAACGGCGAACTCGCCGCTGCCGAGCTCGCCTGACTCCGCCTGCAGGTCGCTGAATCTGGGCATGCGCGCCGCGTTGATCTCTCGCTCGGCAGGCGACAGCAGGCCATCGCCGATACCGTTCCGGCCTGCGGTGAGCGCAACCGCTGGGCTCGCGCCTGCCACAGCGCCAGTTCCGGGCAGCTCGAACCTGCGCGTCCCCGGCGGGCTGGCGTCGGCCTGGTGGCTGATGACCTCGTCCGGCAGCCAGACCAGCGCGGTCAGGCCGCCGGCCGCCGCGGGCCGCAGCCGGACCCTGATGCCGTGCCGGGCGGCGAGGCGCGCGACCACGAACAGCCCCATCCGACGTGATACGGCCACATCGACGACGGGCGGATTGTCGAGCCGCCAGTTGGCGTGAGCCATCTCTTCGGCGCCCATGCCGACGCCCTGGTCGGTGATGTCCAGCAGCACGCCACCGCTGGACAGCAGATGACCGGCGACGGCGACCGGGGTCTCAGCGGAGGAGAACGAGGTAGCGTTCTCGGCCAGCTCAGCGAGCAGGTGCACGACGTCGTTGACGGCGTGACCGCGCACCGCGATGCCGGGCTGCACGTTGAGCCTTACGCGTTCGTATTGCTCGATCTCCGATACGGCCGCGCGCAGCACGTCGACCAGCGAGACCGGCTGATTCCACCGCCTGGTTGCCTCGTGCCCGGCCAGGACCAGCAGGTTCTCCGAGTTGCGCCGCATTCGGGTAGCGAGGTGGTCCATCTGGAACAAGCTGGCGAGCCGGTCCGGCTCCTGCTCCCCCTGCTCCAGGTCGTCGATGAGCCGGATCTGCCGCTCGACGAGCGACTGGCTACGCCGGGACAGGTTGACAAACATCGCGTTGACGTTGCCGCGCAGCGCAGCCTCGTTGGCGGCCAGCCGGAGCGCTTCCCGGTGGACCTGGTCGAACGCCCGAGCGACCTCGCCGATCTCGTCGAATGAGTCGACATCGATCGGCTCGACTTCGAGCGGCACGCTGGAGCCATCGGACTCGCTCATCCGCCGCACCGTCTCGGGGAGCCGGACGCCAGCCACCTCCAGCGCACCCGACCGCAGCCGGCGCAGCGGCCGCACCATCGTCCGGCCGACGATCGTGGTCAGCAGCAGGGCCAGCAGCAGCACCACAAGCACGGCGCCACCGATGAGCGATGCCGTGATGATCGCGCTCCGGTGCAGCGCCGCGGCCCTGGAGGTCGTCGCGCCCACCAGGTTCTGCTCAACGTTCCGGATACCGTCGACGATCGTGCCGGTGGACATGGCGCCATACCACTGGTTGGCCGTCGTCGCCAATGTGCTCAGCGACACGCCTTCCTGGCCGTACGTGATCGCCTGCAGCTCGTAGTTGCTGGCGAAGTCCACCAGGCTGCCCTGCACCTTATTCTGATAAAGAGCCACCTGCTGCGCTGTCGCGACGCGGTCGAACTCCGCGACATTGGCGTTCTGCTCTGCCAGTGCCGTCTGCAGGTCGGCCAGCACGACCGGATCGAATTTCGTGTCCTGCGCCAATGCATAGGCCAGCAGGCCGCGCTGCTCGGAGGCTTCCTCGCCGATGAGCGAGACCAGGTTGAGCGACCGGACGTCACTGGTCAGCTGAGGATCGCCGCTGTCGCCCGCGATGTTATTGTCGATGGCGAGCAGGCCGTCGATGATCGATGTGTAGCTGCTCATCACGTCGACCGCGGGCAGCTCGGTCGTGGTGGCGGCGGTCCGCAGCGGGTCAAGCAGCTGCAGGACGTGCCCGATATTCTCCGCGTCCTGCTGCACCTGGGCTGAGTACCCGGCTCCGACGGCCGCGCTCTCGGTCTGCACCTTGCGCACCCACAGGGCCGTCAGGCTCTGCTCCTGCCGGACCAGCGCCAGGTTCTGCGGCGCACCGTCGGAGTGGTCGTGGATGAGCAGTCCGGCCCGGCCCGCCTGCCCCTGACCGATGAACTCCATTGCCTGGTCACGCTCGTCCTCGAGGTGGGCGGCCAGGCCGGTCACGGCGCCGCTCAGATTGGCCAGGGTCTCGACCCGCTGGTAGACGAGGGCGTTCTGCACCGAGCTCGCGATGTAGGTACCGCCAAGGACGACCGCGGTGAGCGTCGGGATGGTGATGAGCAACAGCAGCCGCGACCGGACTCGCCAGTTCTTGAGCGCCCGGCGGGACGTCGTGTGCGCGCCCTGCGGTCGCCCGCCAGCCCCGCTCCCGAC
>JBAUAR010000429.1:0-2519 GCA_049675875.1 Streptosporangiaceae bacterium | reverse complement strand
GCCGAGGTCGCCGTGGGCGTCGGGGCTGGCGCGCAGCCCGGCAGCACGGCGGCCGTGCTGGTCACCGCGGCCTGGCCGGGCGGGAGCACCGAGCTCGCAGCCGATATCACTGTCGCCGAGCCGGGCTGGACGATGTGGATGGTCAGCCACTTCCACTACGACCCCGTCTGGTGGAGCACGCAGGGACAGTTCACCGAGGCGCGGCTGGTACTCCCCGCTGACGACGGCGAGCTGCCCGAAGTACGGAGCGCGTTCGAGCTGGTGCGGCTGCACCTCGACGCCGCCCGGCGGGATCCTGACTACAAGTTCGTGCTGGCCGAGCTGGATTACCTCAAACCGCACTTCGACGCGTATCCGCAGGACCGGGGCGACCTGCTCGACTTCATCAGGGCCGGCCGGATCGAGCTAGTGGGCGGCAGCTACAACGAGCCGAACACGAACCTGACCTGCGTGGAGTCCACCATCCGCAACGCCGTCTACGGCATCGCCTATCAGCGCGGCGTGCTCGGCGGTCACCCGCGCACCGCCTGGATGCTCGACGCGTTCGGGTTCGATCCCGGCTACCCGGCGATCATGGCCGCGGCGGGGCTGACCGAGTCGGCCTGGGCGCGCGGCCCGTTCCACCAGTGGGGCCCGCGCGCATCGGCAGGCGACAACCGGCTCATGCAGTTCCCCTCGGAGTTCGAGTGGCTGTCACCGGACGGCACCGGGCTGCTCACCAGCTACATGCCGAATCACTACTCGGCCGGCTGGCAGGCCGGCCATCACGCCACCGACCTGGCGACCGCGAAGACCCTTGCCTATGAGCAGTTCCGCCAGCTCGCGCCCGTCGCCGCGACCCGCAACGTGCTGCTGCCGGTGGGCGGTGATCACACCATCCCGCCGCGCTGGGCGACGCCCATCCACCGGGACTGGAACGCGCGCTACACGTGGCCGCGGTTCGTGACCGCGGTGCCGAGCGAGTTCTTCGCCGCCGTGCGCGCCGAGGCGGCCGCGCGCGACATCTGGCTGACGCCGCAGACCAGGGACATGAACCCGGTCTACACCGGCAAGGACGTCTCCTACGTCGACACCAAGCAGGCCCAGCGCGCGGCGGAGACGGCGGTGCTCGACGGCGAGCGCCTCGCCACCCTCGCCTGGCTGGCCGGGGCTACGTATCCCGCCGCGAGCCTGGACAAGGCCTGGCGCCAGCTCGTGTTCGGCGCGCACCACGACGCGATCACCGGGAGCGAGGGCGACCAGGTCTACCTCGACCTGCTGGCGGGCTGGCGCGAAGCGTGGGAGCGCGGTGACCAGGCGCGCGCGGCAGCCATCCGCCATCTGGCCGAACTGGCGGATACCGCGAGCCTGGATGCGCACGCCGGGCAAGGCGCGTTCGCGATCGTCGTGGTCAACTCGCTGTCCGCGGACCGCACCGGCATGGCCGCGATCGAGCTGACGCTGCCGCCCGAGTGGCCAGCATGGCTGAGCCTGCATGACGACGCTGGCGCACCGGTGCCGTTCCTGGCCGATGGGGTGGTCCGAGCCGCGGATGGCGCCCTGGAGTCGGTCCGGCTGACCTTCCGGGCGACCGACGTGCCGGGCGTGGGCTATCGCGCGTACCTGGTCCGTCCGGCGGCGGCCGACAATCGCGGCACGGACGCCGGCTGGCAGCCGGCCAGCGACCAGCTGCGGCTGGAGAACGAGGTGTTCGTCGTCGAGGCCGACCCCGGGCGGGGCGGCACGCTCCGCCGGGTGCTGGACAAGCGATCGGACACCGAGTTGCTGCAGCCGGGCGGCGGCGGCAATGAGCTCGTGCTGCAGCCCGAGCATCCGGCGCACCCGCGCTGGGCCGAGGGCCCGTGGTTGCTCTGCCCGGCCGGGCCCGGTACCGGCACGGCGGCGAGGCCAGCAGAGGTCCGGGCCGAGCGCAGCCCGGTCGGCAGCAGAATCGTGGCCACGACACAGCTGCGCGGCCTGCACGTCACTCAGGAGACCCTGCTGTGGCGCGGCGCTGACCGGGTCGAGTTCCGCACCCACGTCGACGGCTCGATCGGCCAGGATCATCTGCTGCGCGTGGTGTTCCCAGTCAGCGTGCCGGGCGGGCTGCCCGTCTACCAGACGGCACTCGCCGTCATCGGGCGGCCGCCGGGCCCCATCGATAGCGACGTGGCCGAGCACCCCTACACCCTCGACTGCCCGGCGAGTGAGTGGCTGGCCGTCGGGTCAACCGCGGCTGTGCGGCTGACCGGCTCGGACGCCGGCGGCGCGCAGTTGCAGGCGATCGGGGTAGCGGAGGTGATCGCGCCCCCGGAGCTCCGCTCTATCGTCCGCGACCTCATGGTCGCGCTGGCACGCCAGGGCGTGACGGCCACCTGCTCGCGGCCCGGCGGCCCGCGGTACGGATACTCCGAGCTCGACTCCAACCTGCCCGACTTCCGGATCTGCCTCGGCGGGCCTGCCGACAACGCCTTCACCGCGCAGGTGCTGGCTGCCGCCGGGCCTGCCGCCGCCGAGGCCCTCGCGGCGCGGCTTGCAGC
>JBAUAR010000428.1:0-2532 GCA_049675875.1 Streptosporangiaceae bacterium | reverse complement strand
TGGAAGTTGTGCACGGTCGGATCCCAGCCACCGTGGCTGACCCCGCGGAACAGCTCGAGCAGCTTCGTGGGGTCCAGGCCGCGGCACCAGGCCACGCCGTGCTCGCGGTAGGTCGGGAAGGCCATGTCGCGCGGGCCTAGGGCTCGGCCGGAGCCGACCTGAGCGGCCTCCTGGCCTAGCAGCGAGGCCCAGATGCCCAGCTCGCCCTGGCGTTGCAGCGCGATCGCCTCGAAGTCGATCCGCCGGACGATTACCAGGTCGCGGTAGAGGGCTCTGATCTCCGCGGCGGAGATCTCCAGGGGATAGTCGGGATGCTCGACCCGTTCCCCTTCGGGGGTAAGGAGCTGAATCAGCTCAGGCGAATCGGCCTGCCGTGCTGGCTCGCGGGCCGGTACCCGGCTCGCCGAGCGGGCGGCGCGTCCGGCATCTTTGGCGGTCACGTGCCACTCCTTGCATACTCACGTTGTCCGGCCAGGGTAACCCGGACCGACGCTTCATCCGTCGTGACGGCGTGAACAGTACTCTCGCAGAGCCGTGACGGGTCAAGCGCAGGTATCCCAAGCCCGACGATAGTGACGCACGTCACGAATCGGGTCATGGTGGCCACCGTCACGCTACGTCCTTGCCGCCGCGGATCCCTGCCGCATCCCGGAGTCCATGCTCGCGTACTGTTCGGGACGTGCCCAGCTTCGTGGTCAACGTCATGCTGAAGCCCGAGATTCACGACCCTCAGGGTGACGCGATCGCCAGCGCGTGCCGTCGTCTCGGTTTCCCCCAGGTCACGGGCGTGCGCCAGGGCAAGCGGTTCGTCATCAAACTTGATGAGCCCGCGAGTGAGCAGCGGATTGCCGACCTTGCTGCCGAGCTACTCGCAAACCCGGTCATTGAGGAATTTTCCATCCATCCCGCCTGAGCAGCCCTTCGCGTCGATGCCGGTTTGGTGCTGTGCCCGCGACACCAGACCGGCATCCACGCGCGCAGCCACGTCCCGGACCAGGCCCGTAGCGCACTGTTTCGTCCAGAGATCGCCCTAGTTAATGATTACCGAGCTTGCGGCGGGGAAGCCTGAAGAATGTGGACTGACGGGTGACCGCGACGGGGCGAGGAGCAGATGCGATCTCGGGCGCTGCGTTCCGGGGAGCCAGCAGCGGACGTGGAGTTCTGCCTGGTTCTCCCCAGGGAGTCGCTGAGCGTTCCGGTCATGCGCCGGGTCCTGGGCGACACTCTCACTCGGCTCGGCGTGGATTCGGGTTGCATCGATGACCTGCTGCTAGCGGTCACCGAAGCATGCACCAATGTGCTCCTGCACGCCGGTCCCGGCCATCGGTACGAACTGGTGGCTCACGTCAGCAGCACACGCTGCCTGCTGGAAGTCGTGGACAGCGGCCGGGGCTTCGATCCGGCCATGATCAGCCGGCCGCACCGGGGGATCCGGATCCCGCCGTCGGTCCGGCCGGTACCGAGGCTGCGGCGGCAGCGGGCAACGTCACCATCGACCGCGCCGGGATCGCCGAGCGTTCTGCGCAGCCGGATCGTCAGGTCCAGGCGGCTCGCCAGAGAGCGCGCCATCGCCGAGCTACCGGAGTCCGGGCGCGGCCTGGCGATCATGCGAGCCTGCGTCGACGACGTGACGATGCAGAGCAGCCCCGGCGAGGGAACCGTCGTCTCGCTGCACAAGCGGATCGCATGGCGGCGCGACGCACCACTGGCGGCTGGTGCTGCCACGCAGCTCAGGGACGCCGGGTAAGCAGGTAGCCTGCGAGCATGCGTCGCCGCCGGACAGCACGCCCATGACGGCCCGGATCGGAGTCGTCACTTTCCCTGGCTCACTCGACGACCGCGACGCGTGCCGCGCCGTCCAGCGGGCGGGCGGCACGCCCGTCGAGCTCTGGCATGATGACGCCAGCCTGCACGGAGTCGACGCCGTCATCCTGCCTGGCGGGTTCTCCTACGGCGACTATTTGCGCTGCGGGGCAATCGCGAAGTTCGCGCCCGTCATGGGGGAGATCGTCCCGGCGGCCGCCAGCGGGCTGCCCGTCCTGGGCATCTGCAACGGCTTCCAGATCCTGTGTGAGGCGCACCTGCTGCCAGGGGCGCTGACCCGCAACGTGGCCCGGCGCTTCATCAGCCGGGATGTCCGGATCAGGATCGAGAACGCTACCTCGGCCTGGACCTGCGGATACCAGGCCGGGCAGGAGATCACCGTGGTGCTCAAGAGCGGTGAGGGCGCCTACGTCGCCGACGCGGCAACACTGGCGCAGCTCGAGGCCGACGGTCAGATCCTGGGCCGCTATGCGGGCGGCAACCCGAACGGCTCGGTCGACGGCATCGCAGGCGTCGTGAACGCTACCGGAACGGTCGCCGGCCTGATGCCGCATCCCGAGCACGCCATCGACGCCCTTACCGGTCCTTCGGCGGAGGGCCTGGCCTTCTTCACGTCGGTGCTGCGCGCCGTGGTGCCCGTATGACCAATCCGGCCGTCACGGCGGGCGCGGCCGCCCGGCCCGGCGCGCCGCTGCCGCAGGACACGGT
>JBAUAR010000427.1:0-4474 GCA_049675875.1 Streptosporangiaceae bacterium | reverse complement strand
CCTTCGCGGTGATCGACGCCGCCTTCTCGCAGCGCCGCAAAACGCTGCGGTCGGCGCTGGCGGGCTGGGCAGGCTCGGCGGATGCGGCCGCTGCGCTGCTGCGTGCTGCCGGGGTGGACCCGGCGCTGCGGGGTGAGGCATTGAGTGTCGCGGACTTCGCCCGGGTCG
The DNA here is from genome assembly GCA_049675875.1 of Streptosporangiaceae bacterium. Taxonomy (GTDB): domain Bacteria; phylum Actinomycetota; class Actinomycetes; order Streptosporangiales; family Streptosporangiaceae; genus JAJYUU01. The sequence continues at coordinate 4,306 of JBAUAR010000427.1, read as the reverse complement.
CCGCGGCCAGGGCAGCGGAGCCGGGCTGGCCCGATAGCATCGGCACGTCGTGATCACTCCAATCAGGCCAGGTCCGACGGCGGTCACCGTGCGGGTGCCGGCGAAGATCAACCTCCAGCTGGCCGTCGGACCGGTCCGAGCGGACGGCTTTCACCCACTGGTCACGGTCTTCCACGCGGTGTCGCTGTTCGACGAGGTCACGGTGCAGCCGGCCGACGCGATGGCGCTGACCGTCGCTGGCGAAGACGCGACCGCCGTCCCGGCCGACCGGTCGAACCTCGCCTGGCGGGCTGCCCGCGCGCTGGCGCAGGCGGCAGGGGTACGTGCAGGCGCGGTGCGGATCGAGATTCGCAAGCGGATCCCGGTTGCGGCCGGACTAGCGGGCGGCAGCGCCGATGCGGCCGCGACGCTGGTGGCGTGCAACGAGCTGTGGCAGACCGGCCTGTCGCAGCGCGTGCTGGCGGAGCTGGCTGCTGATCTCGGCAGCGACGTGCCGTTCTCGCTTGTCGGCGGTACCGCGGTCGGCCGCGGCCGCGGCGAGCAGCTGACACCGGCGCTGGCGGCCGGCGGCTATCACTGGGCCCTGGCCTTCGCCGGCTCGGGATTGTCGACCGCGCAGGTGTACGCGACCTGCGACCGGCTGCGGGCGGCGCGGGTGAAGGTCGGCGGTCAGCCGGCGGCTGCCGAGCCTGGGCTGAGTACCGAGCTGATGACGGCGTTGCGCTCGGGTGATCCGGGCCGAGTCGGGCCGCTGCTGTCCAACGATCTGCAGCCCGCGGCGCTGTCCCTGCGACCTGGGCTGCGGCGCACGCTGGCGGCTGGGCGCGAGCACGGGGCGCTGGGTGCGATCGTGTCTGGCTCGGGACCCACCTGTGCGTTCCTCGCTCGCGACGCCGCGCACGCTCGCGACCTCGCGGTGGCGCTATCCAGTTCGGGCGTGTGCCGGACGGCGGCGCGGGCCAGCGGACCCGTTCCGGGCGCGGCAGTGGTGAGGGACGGCAGGTCGTCGTGAGCAGGCCCGCGCCGAACCTGGTCAACCTGGAAAGCGCGAGCAAGGCTTACCAGGAGCACGTCCTGCTCGACCGGGTGTCGCTCGGAGTGTCCGCGGGTCAGCGGATCGGCGTCGTCGGCCGAAACGGCGCCGGGAAGACGACGCTGCTGGCCGCCCTTGCCGGGTTTGCGAGCCTGGATTCCGGCCGCGCCACGAGGGGCCGGGATGTCACGATCGGCTATCTGCCGCAGGCGCAGCAGCTCACCGGCACGGTCGGCGCAGCGGTGTTCGGGGACACAGCCGAGCACGAGTGGGCAGCCGACCCGCGCGGCCGGGCCGTCGTGGCCGGGCTGCTCGGCGGGATCGATGTCGGCGCGGACGTCGCAGGGCTGTCCGGCGGCGAGCGGCGGCGGACCGGCATCGCCGCGCTGCTGCGTAACAGCTATGACCTCCTGCTGCTGGATGAGCCGACCAACCACCTGGACATCGAAGCGATCACCTGGCTGGCCGGTTATCTGCGGGAACACGCGCGCAGCTACGTGGTCGTAACACACGACCGGTGGTTCCTTGACGAGGTCACGGAGCATACGTGGGAGGTCGGCGGCGGGCAGGTGCACGCGTACGACGGCGGTTACTCCGCCTACGTGCTCGCCAAGGCGGAACGGGCGCGGGCCGCGGCCGTGATCGACCAGCGGCAGCGCAACCTGCTCCGCAAGGAGCTCGCCTGGCTCCGGCGCGGGCCGCCCGCCCGGACCAGCAAGCCCAAGTTCCGGATCGACGCGGCGAACGCGCTTATCGCCGGTGAGCCGCCCGCCAGGGACGGCGTGGAGCTGGCCCGGCTCGCTGCCACCCGGCTCGGCAAGACCGTCATCGAGCTCGAGGATGTGTCGGTGTCCGCTGGCGGCCGGGTGCTGCTTGACGACGTCAGCTGGCAGCTCGGGCCGGGTGACCGGGTCGGCATCGTGGGAGTGAACGGCACGGGCAAGACGACGTTGCTCACCTTGCTTGCCGGACTGCTGCCGGTACCGTCGCCGGCCGGCCATCCCATCACGGCCGGCGGCCGGGTCATCACGGGCAGCACGGTGCGGACCGGTGTCCTGACGCAAGAGCCCGGGCCGGTCGATCCTGACCTGCGCGTGCTCGAAGCGGCCGAGCAGCTGCGCAGCTCGGCGGTGGAGGGACGGCGCGAGCTGTCGGTGAGCCAGCTGCTCGACCGGCTCGGCCTGCGCGCCGATCGACAGTGGACGCGGGTGGGTGACCTGTCTGGCGGTGAGCAGCGGCGGCTGCAGCTGCTGCTCTTGTTGCTGGCCGAGCCGAACGTGCTGCTGCTCGACGAGCCGACCAACGACCTGGACATCGAGACACTGACCGAGCTCGAAGACCTGCTCGACGGCTGGCAGGGCTCGGTCGTGGTGGTCAGCCACGACCGCTACTTCCTGGAGCGGGTGACGGACCACGTGCTCGCGCTTATCGGGGGGCGGCTTGCCTATCTGCCCGGCGGAGTCGAGGAATACCTGCGGTTGCGCGCCTCCTCGGTTGGCGATGTGACGGCTCCGGACCGGCGGACGCGGGCGGCCGAGACAGCGCAGCCGCACCCGCCGCCGCGCTCCGCGTCGGGCGCTAGTGCGGCCGAGCCGGAGCGCTCGGCCGCAGCGCGGCAGCGAGCCGGGCAGAAGGAGCTGGCCAGGCTGGAGCGGCAGATCGCCCGGCTCTCCGACACCGAGGCTCAGCTGTCGACGGACCTGGCCGCGCACGCGAGCGACTACACCACGCTGGTGGAGCTCGGTGCGCGACTGCGCGCCGTCCAGGAGGAGCGAGCCGGGCTTGAGGAGCGCTGGCTGGAAGTCGCGGAGGAGATGAGCTAGTCGTCCGGGCCGGCGTCGAAGGGCACGAGCAGGACCCGGAGCAGTCCGGCCAGGTGTTGCTGCTGGCTGGCCGGCAGCCCGGCGAGCAGGCCGTGCTCTCGTGCCAGCAGGTCTTCCATCGCAGCGTCGACGCTGCGCAGGCCCGCGGCGGTCAGCTCCACGAGCACGCCCCGCTTGTCTTGCGGGTCGGGATGTCTGCGGACCAGGTGCCGGGCCGCGAGCCGGTCGATCCGGTTGGTCATCGTGCCGGACGTCACGAGCGTCGCACGTACCAGCGCGCCGGGGCTGAGCTGGTATGGCGTGCCCTGCCGGCGCAGCGCCGACAGCACGTCGAACTCCCACGCGTCGAGCCCGTGGGCCGCGAACGCCGCTCGTCTCGCGCGGTCCAGGTGGCGAGCCAGCCGGGACACCCGGCTGAGCACGTGCAGCGGCGTGACGTCGAGGTCCGGCAGCTCCGCTTGCCACCGGGCGACGATGTCGTCGACCTCGTCGCTGACTGGCTTCGTCATGCGGGCCATGTCCGGAGCATATCTCTTGACATCGAGACTTCAGTGGCGGTAGACAGGGCACAGATATCTTGATGTCGAGAGACTTGCATCCAACGGACGCATGGCTGGCTGTCTGGTGCAGCAGGAGCAGCACCAGACCGGCATCCACGGCGCGGTCGGGGCGCGAACGCGTGAAGGAGAGCTGTCATGTGGGATCCGGGCCAGTACCTGACCTTCGCCGATGAGCGGTCGCGGCCGTTCTTCGATCTGGTGGGCCGGGTCGCCGCCGAGGCGCCTGGCTACGTTGTCGATCTGGGCTGCGGACCCGGCCAGCTGACCGCGGAACTCGCGCGGCGCTGGCCGAATGCCACTGTGCTTGGCATCGACTCTTCCGCCGAGATGATCGAGGCGGCGACGGCTGCGCGCTACGGGGGCGACTGTTTCGCCGGGCGGCTCGACTTTGAGCTCGGCGACGTCCGGGAGTTCCGGCCCGACCGGCCGGTGGACGTGATCATCTCCAACGCCACGCTGCAATGGGTTCCCGGCCACCTGGACTTGCTGCCGCGCTGGGCTGGCTACCTGACTCCGGGTGGCTGGCTAGCGCTCCAGCTGCCCGGCAACTTCGACCAGCCCAGCCACACGGCGCTGCGGGAGCTGGCCGGCTCAGACCGCTGGCGGGACCGGCTGGCGGGCGTTCAGCTGAACCGCCAGGCCGAAGACCCGATCGGCTATCTCGACGTGCTGGCCAGGGCGGGGTTCTCGGTCGACGCCTGGGAGACGACGTACCTGCACCTGCTGCACGGACCGGATCCGGTCACCGAGTGGTACCAGGGCAGCGGGCTGCGCCCGGTTCTCGCCGCCCTCGGGCCGGAGGAGGCCGGCGAGTTCGTCGCGCAGTACGGGGAGCGGGTCCGGGCGGCCTACCCGGCCGGACCGTACGGCACCGTGCTGCCGTTCCGTCG
>JBAUAR010000426.1:0-4976 GCA_049675875.1 Streptosporangiaceae bacterium | reverse complement strand
CAACGCGACGCTGGAGCTGCTCGCCCCTGGCTGGCAGTGGCGGCGTCGAAGCTGGCGCCCGCACCCGGCCTGCTGTTGCGGTGCCAGCGCCGTTTCGTGACGCCGCTACCAAGGCATGTGCAGCGGGCCATGCCGCACCTGGTCGCAGCCACTTCCGCGGGTAGCTGACAATAGACCTCGTGAGCGATCTGCCGTCCCGCGCCGTAACCCGCACTGCCAAGCTGGCCTCACTGCCTGTGGGGTTTGCTGGCCGCGCCGCGCTCGGGCTCGGCAAGCGCCTCGGCGGTCGGCCCGCCGAGCTGGTGGCGCAGGAGCTGCAGCAGCGAACCGCCGAGCAGATCTTCCGTGTGCTCGGGGAGCTCAAGGGCGGGGCGCTCAAGCTCGGTCAGGCGCTGTCGATCTTCGAGGCCGCGCTGCCCGCGGAGATAGCCGGGCCGTACCGGGCGACGCTAACCAGGCTGCAGGAGTCTGCGCCGCCACTGCCGGCGGCTGCCGTGCACCGCGTCCTCGCGGCCGATCTTGGCCCGGACTGGCGCGGTCAGTTCGCCGAGTTCGATGACCGGCCGGCCGCTGCCGCGTCTATCGGTCAGGTGCACCGCGCGATCTGGCGGGACGGCAGGCAGGTCGCAGTCAAGATCCAGTACCCAGGCGCGGGCAAGGCGCTCAGCAGTGACTTTACCCAGCTCAGCCGCGTTGGTCGGCTATTCGGCGTGCTGATGCCTGGCCTCGACGTGCGGCCCATGCTGGACGAGCTGCGCTCCCGGGTCGTCGAGGAACTCGACTACCGGCTCGAAGCGCAGGCCCAGCAGGCGTTCGCGGACGCCTACGCCGGCGATCCTGACATCGCTATACCGGGCGTGGTGACAGCCACGGATCACGTGCTAGTAACGGAGTGGATGGACGGCACGCCGCTGGCCGAGGTGATCACGGCGGGCAGTCAGCAGCAGCGAAACGCCGCGGGGATGCTCCTGGTCAGGTTCTTGTTCTCCGGTCCGGACCGAGCGCGCATGCTGCACGCCGACCCGCACCCAGGCAACTTCCGGCTGCTCCCCGACGGCCGGCTTGGCGTGCTCGACTTCGGCGCGGTCGACCGGCTCCCCGACGGCCTGCCGGTGATCTTCGGCAGGCTGCTGTGGCTCATGCACAACGACGGCGACATCCTGACGGTGGAGCGGGAACTGCGCGAGCACGGATTTCTGCGACCGGGCGTGACCGTCGACCTCAACGAGCTACGCGCTTTCCTGGCTCCGCTCGCGGATCCGTCGCGCAGCGACAGCTTCACGTTCAGCCGGGACTGGATGCGGGGCGAGGCCGCGCGCTACTCCGATCTGCGGACCGCGAACGTCGCGCGGCGGCTCAACCTGCCACCGACGTACGTACTCATTCACCGGGTGTCCACCGCCGGAATCGGGGTGCTCTGCCAGCTGGACTGCGCCGGTGAGTTCCGGTCCGAGATACTGCGCTGGGTGCCCGGCTACGGTCCGGCCGATGAGACCGTGGGGGTCGCCTAGCAGCGCGAGGCCCGGAGAGGCAACGCCTCCCCGGGCCCGCCCCGGTTGGTCGCCGGGCGATCCAGCCCGACCACTCAGGCCGCGGCTCAGCTGGTCGACTCCAGTTCCCTGAGGTCGGCCCGCAGCCGCGCCGCCTGATTCCAGTGGCTGGCCAGCTGCCTGTCCGCGCGCTCGGCCTGCCGGGATATCCGGCTGTGCTGCCTTGCCCGGCGGCTGTGGCGCTCTGCCTCAGCCTGCGCGAGCATCCCTCGTTGTCGCTCCCTTGCCAGATCCACTAGCACGTGCTCCATCGCACTCTCCCGTTCCCTCAATCCGTCACCATCGACGCCGGACCCAGTCAGGCCGCTACTGCGTCCTTTCGCGGCCGCCCGCGTGGCCGCTTCCGCGGGACGATCTCGCCCCGCAGGAAAAGCTCGCCGCCCCAGACGCCCCACGGCTCCGCGCGAGCGATGGCCCCCGCCAGGCAGGCCGTCCGCACCGCGCAGCTTCGGCAGAGCGACTTGGCGAACTCCACGTCGTCCGGCGATTCCGCGAAGAACAACTCCGGATCGTCTCTGCACGGCAGCTGAGTGGCCGTGTAAACCTGGCTGCTGAGCTCTGCGGCGCTCGTCACCGGCTCGGTGAGCCCCGTCAGGCTCAGCTCCAGGCCGGTCAGTTCCTCGCCGCTGATCTCGTCGGCTCGTCCCTCCAGCACGCTGCTGGTGCCGGGCCACTGCATCGGTGCCAACCCCTCTCCACTACTCGTCAAGCCTCTCGCGTGCCTCTGACAATTTGCGGCCGCGCATAACGAAGGCCGCGGACCCTGTCGGGTCCGCGGCCTGGGAGGGGACTGGCCGGCCTTTATCAGGCCGGTATTCGTTCCCTCGCCGGATGCGGACCCACTCCGCCCCGAGTAACCGGGTAGAGACGGGTCATGGTGTTGTGCTGGACGGTGCTCTGGACGGTGCTGTCGGTGGCGCTGAACCAGATCCTGGGAATAAGGACCACGTCGGCAATGCCGGGCACGTAACCACCCGCGGCCTTGCCGGCGCCGCCCGCGATCCCCGTCGGGTAGTCGCCGCCTAGCGATGCTCCTGCACGCACGACGGCGCCCGGGCCGAATCCGGCCGACGGTCGCGCAGCACACGGCAGGGCAGCCTCATCGGACAGCACAGTCGCGGTTGGCAGTGCGCTTGCCGGCGTGTTGATCAGCATTCCGGGCACCTCCCTTCGGGCGCGCTTGGCTCGCTTGCAGACAACGGGAAGCCTATGTAGAGCCGACCCGGCGGGGCAACTCTTTTTCTGGCCGGAACTCGCCTGGCTAGAAATCGTGGCCGGGGGCACGTGGACGCAGCAGTCCCTCCTGCACCACGGACACGACGAGCTCGCCGTCCCGAGTGTAGACCGCGCCTCGCGCGAGCCCTCGGGCACCGCTGGCGACCGGCGAGTCCTGCACGAACAGCAGCCAGCGGTCAACCCGGAACGAGCGATGGAACCACATGGCGTGGTCGAGGCTGGCGCCGTATACAAGGTCATTGCTCCACGACACCCCGTGCGCGAGGAGCACCGTGTCCAGCAGCGTCATGTCGGACGCGTACGTCATTAGGCAGACGTGCAGCAGCGGGTCCTCGGGCAGCTCACCGTCAGCCCGCAGCCAGACCACGTTGCGTGCAGTAATCAGCGACCGGTCTCGCTCTGCCTCGATCGGCAGCGGCCCTACGTGCCGCAGGTCGATGGGGCTCTGCCTGGTGTACTCGTCGGCCGGCAGGTGCAGCCGGCGCAGCCGGTCGGCCACGGTCTCGACCTCGTCCGGGCCGGGCACCTCGGGCATGGCGTCGGAGTGCTCGAAGCCAATCTCGCGTACCTGGAACGACGCCGACAGCGTGAAGATCGCCTTCCCGTGCTGGATGGCGGTCACCCTGCGAGTGGTGAACGAGTGTCCGTCGCGGAGTCGCTCGACCGTGTACACGAGCGGCACCGCGGTGTCGCCTGGCCGGATGAAGTACGCGTGCAGCGAGTGCACGGGGCGGTCTGCGGGGACGGTGCGGCCGGCGGCCACCAGCGCCTGCCCGGCAACCTGACCGCCGAACACCCGCTGCCTGCGCTCGTCCTCCGGGCTGCGGCCACGGAAGATGTCCTGCTCGATCTGCTCCAGGTCGAGCAGGCTGACGACGGCGTCCAGGGCCTTGGTCATGGCATGGCTCGCTGGCCGCTGGCCGCCGCCCCTGCGTCGCCCGAACCTCCGGCTCTCTGAGCTGGGCAGTCGCCGGCCGAACCTCCGGCTAGCTGAGCCGGGCCGTCGCCGGCCGAACCTCCGGCTAGCAGCGCCGGGCCGGCGCTGGACGGCTGATCTGCTGCCTTCAGCTCCCCTGCTGCGCTGTCCGCGGCGCACAGCCCCAGCACCGCAGAACCGTACCGGTCCAGCTTGACCGCGCCGACGCCGGAGACACCGGCCAGCTCGGCGCGGGTGCCCGGTCGCGCGGCCGCGATCGCCTGCAGAGTGGCGTCCGAGAACACCACGTAGGCGGGCACGCTCTGCTCGCGCGCGACAACCAGCCGCCACTCCCGGAGCCGCTGGAACAGCGGATCGTCCGCGCCGGCCTGGTCCGCAGCGACGGCTTGTCCCGCTGCTCCGGCCGACCCGGTTGCGCCGCGCTTGCCGCGCCGCGCCGCGCTAGCGCCGCTACGGTGCTCCGGCCGGCCCGTCAGCAGGCCGGCGAGAAAGCGGGACGGTGCGCGGGTGCGCCGACCGCCGGGCACCCTGGCGAGCGCCCACGACAGGTAGAGCCGCTCGCGCGCCCGGGTGACGCCGACGTAGAGCAGCCTGCGCTCTTCTTCGATTGCCTCGTCGGTCTGCGCGTACACGATCGGCATGATGCCGTCGGTCAGGCCGGGCAGGAACACCGCCCGCCACTCCAGGCCCTTCGCCGAGTGCATCGAGGCTAGCGTCACCCCGGCCATCGCGGGCGCGTGCCCGAGGGCGCCCCGGACGGCGAGCTCCGCAGCCAGCTCGGCAAAGCCCGCCTCCGGGTTGGCGGCGAAGAAATCTGCGGCGAGCTGAGCGAGCGCCTCCAGCGACTCCCAGCGCTCCCTGGCGGTACCGCGCCCGCCCGGTGGCTCCGGGGTCAGGCCGATGCTCGCCAGGATGGGCCTGACCTCCGCCGCAGCGTCATCAGACGCCGCGGCAGACCTCGACGCCGCCCGCAGCAGCGCCACGGCCTGCCTCACCTCGTCCCGGTCGAAGAACCGCTCGGCGCCCCGCAGCTGGAACGGCACGCCTGCCTGGGCGAGGGCCTGCTCAAGAGCCTGGGTCTGTGCGTTAGCCCGGACCAGCACGGCGATCTCCGCGGCCGGCAGGCCGGAAGACGTCAGCGTGCGGATCTGCCGGGCCACCGCCGCCGCCTCGGCCGGCTCGTCGGGATACTCGTTGAGCTGTGGTGCCGGTCCGGCCGGCCGCTGAGCGACGAGGGCCGCCGGGCTCTCGCC
>JBAUAR010000425.1:0-6243 GCA_049675875.1 Streptosporangiaceae bacterium | reverse complement strand
CTTCCGGGCCACGGCGGCGCGCACCAGCAGGCCCGCCGTCACCAGCAGCACGGCCAGGCCAGTCAGGATGTAGAGATTACCGACAATGAGCTGGAACCCGTGCCAGTGGTACTCCGCGTACCAGGGCCGATCGCCCAGCCTGGCGAAGGTGCCCGGACTGGTGTTCGGCGGCGCCCAGATCAGCCCCTCGGAGAACCCGCCGAGATCATTGGGCTGGCCCCAGAGGAATCCCGGCCAGGCGCCGAACAGCGCGACGATCAGCGCGGCGCCGGAGAACCAGGCCCAGCGCAGCCGTCCGCGGGCCCGGACCCCGTAGTGGGCCAGCACCGCCACGGCCGGCACGATCCACACCCAGTGGTGGTCCCAGCTGATGGGTGACACGAGCAGCCCCGTCAGCGCGCAGGTCAGCACCCCTAGGAGCCGGTACCCCGCCCGGTCGAGGGCCACCGCGCAGCCGATCCCCCCGATGAGCACCACGAGCGCCGCCGCCATCCAGATCGGCTGCCCCGCCGCGATGCCACCGGACAGCCGGGAGATCAGGCCCGCCAGGGACTGGTTCCCCTCCCAGCCGGTGAAGCCAGTCCGGCCGCTCTTGAACACCAGGCCGTCCAGCCACCAGGCGCGCGAGTCGGCCGGCAGCACGGCAAAGCCGATAATCACGGTGGCGACGAACGTGCCCGTTGCCACCGCGGCTTGCCGGTACCGCCGGGTGAGCAGCAGGTATGGGATGAAGATCAGCGGCACTAGCTTGATCCCGGCCGCGAACCCGACGCCGATGCCCTTCCACCGGTGCCGGTCAGGCTGACAGAGGTCCCAGATGATCAGCGCCATGAGCACGAGCTCGATCTGGCCGAGATACATCGTCCGCTGCACGGGCTCGATCCAGAACAAGACCGCCGCGAGCGCCAGCGCGCCGCCGAGCCTGGCCCGGTCGGCGCGGTTCCCGAGCCCGCCGAGGGTGAGCCAGATCGTCGTGACGAGCGCCGCGATGTTGATGAGGAGCCACGCCTTCAGCAGCAGGCCCCACGGGGTCAGCGCGAACAAGGTGAAGACGACCGCCGCGAACGGCGGGTAGGTGAACTTCAGGCCGAACCCTGGCCAGTCATACAGCGGCGCGGCGAGCGCCGGGTTGTAGCGCGGTCGCAGGTGTGCGACCACCTGTCCGCCCATCCGGTAAACGTGCAGGTCCACGGGGTTAAGCGAGCGGATGGACGGATGGATGATCACGAACACGCAGTAGCCCGCCATGGTGAGGGCGAACAGCGCAGCGCCAACGAGCAGCACCGTCCGGGCGGACGGCCGCATCCTGCTCGCCGCGTCAGCGCGGGCGGACTCCGCGAGGAAAGGCACGGGCTACAGTATCGCCGACCAGTCGTCCGCTGGTCCTGCCAAGACGCCCACTTACCCAAGAATGAGTAGGAGATTAGCCACAGAATACCCGGTTCGGCCGCCCGCCCGCGGCGAGCAGCACGGTCGCCCGCTCGGCCGCTGCCCGGACCCGCGGCACCGGATCGGTACGCAGTTCGGCGACCGATTCGAGACCGGCATCGACGCAGTGCCGCGCGATGACCTTGGCGGCCATTTCGCGCACCCGCCAGTGCTCGTCAGCCGTGGCGGCGATGATCGCGCCCTCGGCCCTGGCGCCCCAGGCGTGCAGCAGCCCGCGGGCAGCCCATACCCGGCGCCAGTACTGATTACGCTGCCGCGGCCCGTCGTGCAGGACGATCTGGGCGGCCGGCCCGCCGAGCGCCAGGATCAGGGCGTCGTCCACGTCCCCGCCCGCCAGCAGCGAAACGCAGTCGTCGACCAGCTGATCGCGCCCGCGCCTGGCGCACTCCAGCTCGACGCTCTGCCGGGGTGTCAGCTCCCAGTCGGACCGGGCCGGCATCGCGCCTCCGCTGCCTGTCCACACACCGTTGCTGTGGTCAGGATGGCATGAATAACGAGTTGCGCCGTCCACCGGGCGGTGCTGTACTGCACGCCGGCGCACAGCGGAGCGCACGAGCGACGAGCAGGAAGGGAACGGGCGAGATGCGGGCAGCGGTCATGTTCACCCCAGGCAGAATTCGCCGACCGGAAGGACATGTCGTTTCGTGCCCGCGCTCAACCTCGGAATCCTGGCGCATGTAGACGCCGGCAAGACCAGCCTCACCGAGCGGCTGCTGTACGCGGCCGGAGTCATCGACACCCTTGGCCGGGTCGATGACGGCAGCACTCAGACCGACACGCTGACATTGGAGCGGCAGCGCGGCATCACGATCAAGGCCGCGGTTGTGTCCTTCCGTGTCCGTGACCGTGTCGTCAATCTCATCGACACGCCCGGCCATCCGGACTTCATCGCCGAGGTGGAGCGCGCTATCGGCGTGCTCGACGGTGCGGTGCTTGTGGTGTCCGCGGTCGAGGGCGTGCAGCCGCAGACCAGGATCCTGGCGCGAGTGTTGCGCCGGCTCGGCATCCCGACGCTCATCTTCGTCAACAAGATCGACCGCAGCGGCGCCCGGTATGACGCCGTGCTCGCGGAACTCGGCAGGCAGCTGACGCCCGCCGTCGTGCCCATGGGCACGGTCAACCGCCTCGGCTCGCCTGAGGCCGCCTGGCTGCCGTCCGGCGCCACCGACGCGGCCTTCGGCGCGCGTCTCGCCGACGTCCTGACCAGCCACGACGACACGCTGCTCGGCGCGTACGTCGCCGCTGGCGTGCTGCCCTACGGCCGGCTGCGAGCCGAGCTAGCAGTCCAGACCGGCCGGGCGCTGGTACACCCGGTCTTCTTCGGCTCGGCCGTGACCGGCGCTGGTGTCGACAGCCTGACCGCGGCGCTTACCGAGCTACTGCCGGCCGCCTCAGGCGCAGACTGCGGTCCCGGCACCGGCACGGTGTTCAAGGTGGAGCGGGGGTCCGCCGGCGAGAAGGTCGCGTACGTACGGATGTTCACCGGCACGCTGACTGCCAGGTCACCGGTGCAGTACGGCTCCGGCCAGACCGCGAAGGTCACCGCGATCAGCGTGCTCGACGGCGGCCCGGCGACACCGAGCGGCACCGCGCGCGCTGGCCAGATCGCCAAGGTGTGGGGCCTGGCCGCCGTCGGAGTCGGTGACCGGGTCGGCCCGGCCGCCGACCTCGCGCCGGGCCGGTACTTCCCGCCGCCCACCCTGGAGACCGTCGTCACCCCCTTGCAGGTAAGGGATCGCGCGGCGCTGCACGTCGCGCTTACCCAGCTGGCGGAGCAGGATCCGCTGATCTCGATGCGTCTGGATGACGCCCGGCACGCCACGACGCTCGCCCTGTACGGCGAGGTGCAGCAGGAGGTCATCGCGGCCACGCTCGCCGGGGACTATGGCATCGACGTGCGCATGACGGAGCCGACGACGATCTGCGTGGAGCGGGTAGTGCGGACCGGGCAGGCGGCGGAGTTCATGGACACCGGCGGCAACCCGTTCCGGGCCACCCTCGGACTGCGCGTGCAGCCGGGACCGGCAGGCTCGGGCGTCCAGTTCACGCTGGAGATCGAGCTCGGCGCCTTGCCGCTCGCATTCATCAGGGCGGTCGAAGAGACGGTCCGCGCGACGCTCGGCGAAGGCCTGCGCGGCTGGCGGGTGATCGACTGCGCCGTCACGCTGACCCACTCCGGGTTCACACCGCCGCCGCCGACCGGCTGGAGCGTGTTCTCGACGTCGGCCAGCGACTTCCGCAACCTGACGCCGCTGGTGCTCATGACCGCGCTGCGCCGGGCGGCCACCGTCGTCTGCGAGCCGGTCTCCAGCGTCCGGCTCGAGATCCCCGAGCCCTGCCTCCGCGCGGTTCTGACCGCGCTGGCCCGGCTCGGCGCTGCGGAACAGGCGCCGACCCGCGGTGCCGCCGGGTACGTCGTCCGGTGCGAGCTCGCGGCCGACCGGGTGCGCGCGCTCCGCCAGCAGCTGCCCGGCCTGACCGGGGGGGATGGTCTGCTGGAGGCCGACTTCGCCCGCTACCGGCCCGCCCGCGATCCGGTGCCGACCCGCGACCGGACGGACCGCAACCCGCTCGACCGCAGCGAGTACCTGCTCCGCGTCCGGCGAGCGGGCTTGCCCTGAGTCTGTTGGCCGACCCGCTGCCGGAGTAGCTTGACTGCGCGGTGTGATGTCCGCGCGGAAGGAGTCACGATGAGCCAGGATGCCTACGTCATCGTCGGGGCGAGTCTTGCCGGGGCCAAAGCTGCGGAGATGCTGCGAGCCGAGGAATTCGCCGGCCCCGTCGTGCTGCTGGGCGCGGAACCCGAGCTGCCGTATGAACGGCCGCCGCTGTCCAAGGACTACCTGCAGGGCAAGTCGCCGCGCGAGAAGATCTATGTGCACCCGGAGCAGTGGTACCGCGAGCACGACGTCGAGCTGCGGCTGGGGATGGCCGTCACGGAACTGGACCGGACCGCGCACCAGGTGACCCTCGCCGACGGCAGCACGCAGCCGTACGGGAAGCTGTTGCTGACCACCGGGTCTGCGCCGCGGCGGCTGACGGTGCCCGGTGCCGATCTCGACGGCGCGGTGTACCTGCGGACCGCGGGCGACAGCGACCGGATCAAGGCCGCACTCGAGTCAGCATCGAAGGTGGCGGTCATCGGCGCCGGCTGGATCGGGCTGGAGACGGCGGCGGCCGCACGCGAAGCCGGCGCCGAGGTTACTGTGCTAGAGGCCGCCGAGCTGCCGCTGCTGCGAGTGCTCGGGCCCGAGGCCGCCCAGGTGTTCGCCGACCTGCACCGTGATCACGGCGTCGACCTCCGGCTCGGGATCGGCGTCGCAGAGATCACCGGCAGCGCCGGGCGCGCCAGCGGCGTGCGGCTGGCCGACGGCACTCAGATCGACGCCGATCTCGTCATCGTCGGCGTCGGTATCACGCCGAACACCCAGCTCGCCGGCGCCGCCGGGCTGCAGGTTGGCGACGGCATTGTGGTCGGCGCTGACCTGCGCACGGGCGATCCCGACATTTTCGCGGCCGGCGACGTCGCCAGCGCGTTCCACCCGCTGCTCGGCAAGCACATCCGGGTCGAACACTGGGCCAACGCGCTGCACCAGCCGCAGGCGGCCGCCCGGTCGATGCTCGGCCATCCGGTCAGCTACGAGCGGGTGCCGTACTTCTACACCGACCAGTACGACCTGGGCATGGAGTACTCCGGCTACGTGGAGCCCGGCGGCTACGAACGGGTGGTCTTCCGCGGCGAACCTGCCGGGCGCGAGTTCATCGCGTTCTGGCTCGACTCCGGTGGCCGGGTGCTCGCGGGAATGAACGTGAACGTCTGGGACGTTACCGATGCGATCCAGGCGCTCGTCCGGTCCGGCCGGCCAGCTGATCCGGACGCCCTCCGCGACCCCGCGGTCGACCTGACCGGACTCGCCTAGCTCACACGTCCGTTCACACGCCGCCACGGCACAGTGGTCGCCATCGGGTACCGACAGCGAGAGGAGTCCGCAATGCCGATGGTCACCGTGAAGGTCATCGAGGGCGTGTTCACGACCGAGCAGAAGCACGAGATGATCAGGAAGCTGACCGACACGATGGTGGAGATCGAGGGCGAGAATCTGCGTCCAGTTACCTGGGTGCTGGTCGAGGAGGTGCGCAGTGGCGACTGGGGCATCGGCGGCAACGGCCTCAGCACGGCCGACGTCCACGCGCTCCAGGGTCAGCCAGCCGGGGCCGCGGCCCGCTGAGTCGCCGCTCCCGCCGAGCCCGCGGGCGCGCAGGGTACGGCTGCTCGGTAAGCCCCGCCTCGAGGATCAGGACGGGCGGCCGTGCCCGCCGCCGCGCGGGCAGAAGACCTGGGCCGCGCTGGCCCGGCTGGCACTGGCCGACCGTCCGGTGACCAGAAGCGAGCTGGCGGCAGAGCTCTTCGGCGACGCCGACGACCCGCTCGGAGCACTCCGCTGGTGCCTGGCTGACTTGCGGCGCTGCTGCGGCGATCCGCGGCTGGTGCGGGGCGATCCAGTGAGCCTGACGGCCGACCAGCTCTGGGTCGACGTCCGGGAACTGTGGGCCGGCCGGCTGGTCGCGGCCGAGATCGGCGGGCTGCTGCTGGCCGGCGTGCAGCCGCGTAACTGCCCGGCCTTCGAAATGTGGCTGATGCTCGCCAGGGGTCGCTGCGCGGCCCGGTCGATGGAAGAGCTCCGCAGGGCCGTGCTCGACATGCTCGCCGCGGGGGAGGCCGAGGCGGCCGCCGAGACCGCGGGCCGCGCCGCGGCCCAGGATCCGCTCGATGAGGGTGCGCAGGAACACTTC
>JBAUAR010000424.1:0-5863 GCA_049675875.1 Streptosporangiaceae bacterium | reverse complement strand
CGACGCCCCGGCTCGCGATCGCGGCCCGGCCGGGCTCGAGTCCGATCGCGGCCTCGGCCGCGGCGGCAAAGGCGCAGCCGTTGCCGATCGCGCCGGGGCCCTCAGCTCGCTCGATGTGAAACAGCGCCTGCTCCGGAGTCTGGCCTTGGCTGCGCCACTCGATGCCGCGGTGCTTGTGCCAGGTGAACAGGTACAGGTCGACGAGTTCCTCACCGCTGGTCACCAGACCGTAATAGATCGACTCGACGCCGACCTGGCGCACCGGGCCGAACGGAAACTCGAACGCGTGCCCGCCAACCACGTGGCGTGCGTGCACGTCAGCCGGCGGCTCGTCCGGCGCCCGGCCGAGGCGCGGCAGATCGATGTCAGGTTGCGGTGGCGTCGCGACCCGGTTCAGCGGTTTGCCGCCAGCCGGCCGGATGCCGAACTGCTCGTAGATCTCACACTCCTCGGCGAACGCGGCCGGCGCGATGTCCGACAGCGCTGGGTACCGCGACCCGCCGACTGGCGTCTCGGTGATCAGGTAGCGGCCATCGTGATCGAGTGCCCACACCGCGCGTAGCGTCACGGGGTCCGAGCCAGCCGCAAACAGGTCGGCGAGGCGCGCGCCGGGATACCGCACCAACTCGGCTGTCACCAGTTCCAGCTCGGCCTCAGGCACGCTGACCACCGTGACCGGCCCGTCCGGCCGGTCGGCGCGCGCGACCACCGCAGGCAGCACACGCGAGGTTTCTGGCCGGACCGCGGTCATCACAGCACCGCAATCGAGTGGCCAATAAGCGTGACCAGCCCGGCCGGGATCCACAGCCCGAGCACCAGCAGCGCGGCTAGTCCGACCACAGCGGGAAGCACTGCGGTCAGGCCGACGGTCCGGCTGCGATAAGGGTCCGCGATGACCGTTCCCGTCCCATCCGAGGCCGCCGGGGCTGGCTCGCCGGTCACCATGCCGGTAGTAGTCCGCGCGAACGCCACGAACGCGACCGCGAGCAGCAGCAACAGCAGCAGCGGCAGCACCGGGCTAGCGGCGGCAAAGCCCGCGCGGACGATGGTGAACTCGGACAGGAAGAGACCGAACGGCGGCGAGCCGAGTACGGCGAACGACCCCAGTAGCAACGCCGCGCCGGTGACCGGAACCGCAGCGAGCAGGCCGCCGACCCTGGCCGATTCCCTGGTGCGGTACCGGAGCGCGACGTCGCCGCTGGACAGGAACAGCACCGCCTTGGCGATCGCGTGGTTCAGCGTGTGCAGCAGCGCGCCGTACAGACCGAGCACGCCCCCGAAGCCGAGCGCGACCGCGATGATGCCCATGTGCTCGACCGACGAGTACGCGAACAAGCGTTTGAAGTTCCCTCGCCGCACCATGAACAGCACGCCGACGATGACCGACAGGAAACCGAAGACCAGCAGCACCACGCGCGGGAATTCCTCGCCGAGCCCGGCCCTGGCGATGGCGAGGAACCTGATGATCGCGTACATGCCGGTGTTGAGCAGCGCAGCTGACAGCATGGCGCTGGCCGGGCTGGGCGCCTCGGCATGTGCGTCCGGCAGCCAGGTGTGCATCGGCGCCAGCCCGACCTTGGTGCCGTAGCCGACGACCGCGAGCAGGAACGCGAGCCGCAGACTCGCCGGGGCGAGCGCGCTCGCGTGCGTGAACAGGTAGGGCCAGGTCAGCCGCAGATCGGCAGGCAAGTGCAGGCTGCTCGCCGAGTAGAACAGGAACAACGTGCCCGCGAGTGCGATGGTGACGCCAAGCGAGCTAATAATGACGTACTTCCACGCCGCCTCGAGCGAGCTGGCCTTGCCCTCGAGCCCGACGAGCGCCGCGCTGGCGAGCGTGCTCGCCTCGATGAGCACGAACAGCAGCCCGAGGTTGCCGGTTTCCAGCGATGCGAGCATCAGGGTGGCGAACAGGCCGAAGAACACGTAGTAGATCCGGACCTGGAAGCCAGACAGCCGGCCCGCGGCTTCCTCGGCGGACAGGTAGCCCACCGACCCGGTGGCGGCCAGCACGGTGACCACCGCGACGGTGAGCAGGAAGAAGCAGCTGAGCGAGTCGACGTACAGGAAACCGCCGAGGCCGCGCAGCGGGGCACGGTGCAGCTGTCCGACCACGAGCCAGACGGCAGCCGGCAGGGTGACGCAGGCGCCCGCCGCGCTCGCCCAGCCGGCCATCCGGGCCCGCGCCCCCGAAGCCGCGGCGACCGTGCCGGCCAGCGGACCGGCGATCAGCACGTATGCCAGGATCGTCATCCCTGCAACTCCCTCAGTTCGGCCGCGCTCGCGCTCGCGAGCTCACGGGTGAGACCGGACACGAACACGAGCATGATCAGCACGCCCGCCACGACGTCGAGGAAGATCCCGGCCTCGACGATGAACGGGAACGTGGCCACGAGCGTGATGGCGCCGAGGACCACGCCGTTCTCGACGATGAGCCAGCCGACTAGCTGGGCGACGGCGTGCCGCCGCACCACCATCGCGAGTGCGCCGAGCAGGATCACCGCGGTCGACAGCGGTACCACGGCGGCGGCGACCAGGCCGTGCGGCAGCAGCTGCGGCTTGGTGACAAGGTAGGCGAAGGCGGTCAGGCCGCCGCCCGCGATCAGCGAGGTGGACAGGCCGGTCGACAGCGCCGCGTCACGCTTGAGATCAAGCCGGCGGAGCAGCAGCCGACGCGTCGCCAGCGGGATCCCGATTCCCTTGATCGCCAGCGTCGCGATCGCCAGGATCCACAGCTCCACGCTGCCAAACGCGTACGCGGCGACCCCGGCCGCGATCGACAGCACCACCGACTGCGCGCCGTAGTACGCCACGTACCTGTTGAACAGCTTGGACCCGAGGCACGCGAAGGCGAGCAGCAGGATGACCACGCCCGACAGGTCAAGCAGCACGCCAGGCACGCTGGTCGCCGACAGACTCTGCACCGGTCACGCTCCGATCACGTAGGACGTCGCGACGCCCACGAGCGCTAGCAGGAAGGCGGCGCCGAGGAACTCCGCAATCCGGAAGAACCGCAGCTTGGCGAACGAGGTGTCGATGACCACGATGGCGAGGCCGCACAGCGCGAGCTTGCCGAGCAGCGCCGGGATGGCGAGCAGCACCGTGGCCAGGTTGACGCCGTTCCCCAGGCCCCACGGCAGCACGAACACGTTCATGAAGATCGACGAGAGCAGGAAGAGCTTCATCCAGCTCCCCCACTTCATCAGCGCGTAGGGACGGCCGGAGTACTCCAGCACGCGGCTCTCCTCGATCATCGAGATCTCGGTCGTGCCGCCGTGGCTGTCGATGGGAATCCGGCCGTTCTCCACCAGCACGATCATGAAGAACGCCAGCAGCCCGAGCAGATGCGTGGGCAGCACCAGCGCGTACGGGGAGGCGGCGATCGCGTGGTTCATCAGGTACGGATTGTCGGAGGCGGACACCGCGCCCACGGTGAAGAACACCAGCACCAGGGCTGGCTCAGCCATGCTGCCGATCCAGCTCGCCCGGCTGGCACCGAGCCCGCCGTATGGACTACCGGTGTCCAGGGCCGCCAGCGACGTCATGAAGCTCGCCAGCGCGAGCACGAACGCACCTCCGATGAGGTCAGCGAGGAACGCCAGTGGCAGCGGCGTGTTAGTGATGATCGGGACGATGACCGAGACCGTCAGGTAGCACGCGAACGTCACGAACGGCGTGACCGTGAATACCCAGGACGCCTGGTCGCTGGTCGCACTGCCCTTGCGCAGCAGCTTCGCGAGGTCCCGGTAGGGCTGCAGCACGCCCGGCCCGCGCTTGGACTCGACGATGGCCTCGGCCCTGGCCAGCACGCCCGCGTAGAGCGGCGCACCGAGCAGCACGACCAGGCTCTGCAGGACCTGGGCAAGGATGGCAGACAGCAATATGACCTCCACCTGGGCGGCGGTACACCGTGCAGGTAGAGGCCATCAGCCAGCATCAGCGCTGGCGTTACGCGAGCCTCATCGCGTACGCCTGATCGTACACGGCACTACTGTGCGGCGGTAGCCGTTATGCCGGGCGCGACGGCTCGCCGCGCCGTCACGGTAACCGGCTTCAGTACCGCCAGCCCGCTCCCGATCAGCTGATCGAGAACGGGCAGGAACGCATAGATCTTGGCGGCGTCATCGGTGATCTCGATCAGGACCGGCTCGGATCCGCGCGACCCGGCGAGCCCTGCCGAGCGCAACTTCCCCGCCGCGCCGAAGCCGGTGAGGCCGCGGACCGCGGTGGCGCCGCCGAACCCGGCATCCCGCGCTCGGTCGATGATCTCGCAGTAGAGCGGACGACCGCCGAGCCGGTCGCCGACCCGCACCAGCACGGAGAGCTGGACCACCTCGATGCGAACCGTCTCGTAGTCCGCCGGGCGGGGGTTCACCGAGCACTCAGCAGCAGAACCGGCACCGAGCAATCCTGGGCGGCCCGATCAGCAACTCGGCCGAGCCGGCTCTTCCGCCGCGCGCCGTCGCCGTGCCGGCCAAGCACCAGGATGTCGAACCCGTGCTCCTCGGCGTACGCCGTCACGACCTGTCCAGGGCTGTCATGGTCGGAGTACACCACCTGGACACTCATCCGGACCGGGTTGCCTGACCGCTGGCTGCGCGCCAGCTCCCCGAAGATCGCCGCCGCCTGGTGCCGCAGCCCGTTGCCCTCGCCATCCTGCTCGTCGCCCTCGGTGGGCAGCGCCCGTGGGACCACGCAGAGCGCGACCACGTGGCCGCCATCGCCCGCCGCGAAAGCGGCGGCCACGCCGAGTGCCTCGGCCGCGTCCGGCGAGCCATCGAAGCCCACCAGGACACGCCGGATTGAACCGACGGTCCGCACCGTGTCCGCCTCCAGTCCCGGTCACCTGGTAGAGGCCATCAGCGAGTCCCGTTCGCGGTTTATGGCGAGCCTCATCGCCCACCGTCATTGTGGCGGCGCACCAGCAGCCCGACAAGAGCGAGCCTGAGCGCCTTGACCAGCTGGCGCCCTGGTTGCCAGACTTGCTGCCCGGCGAAGGGGCTCGCCCTCAACCGCGGCAGTCGCCGCTGACGGTCCCTGCATCCGCGAACGGCGGTGAGGGGCGATTCATGTCCAGGGTGAGCGAAGACGAAGTCTTGCTGCTGTGGCGTTCGCTGCGGGCGTTCCGGTCTGGCCGGCGTGCACCGTGCCGGCCGCGGGGTCACCCGGCTCGGAGCGACTGCCCGCTGCAGCACAGCTGCCCGCGCTGGCACGGTCAGCCCGACGACTGGGCTGCCAGCCTGGACGAGACGGCCGCGCAGACCGACCACAGACGCGCGTCCTGGCCCTGCAGCAGGCTGCTGGATCTGCTGTCACCAGAACTGACCCGGATCGGCCCGTGACACCGGACCGGACGGACCGCTAGCGTGCCGGCCGCTACCCCATTGCCGCGCGGGCCCTCGATCCTCACCCTCTACGACGCGGCTGACTTGCTGACCGCGCCCGGCTGCTCGGTGTGTCGCTACGCAGCCGAGGTTAGCGACCGCTACCTGCGCTGGTTCGCGCTCGAAGGACACTCGCAACCGGACACGATCACCCGCATGTGCTCGTGCATAGGCCCGTGCGCCAGGCATACACGCCAGCTGATGAGTCAGCCTGGCGCGGCCGTCCGCATGACTGCCGTGTACCGATACGTGGTGACCGCGGCCCGGGATCGGCTGGCGAGCGGCGCCGACCGACTCGCCACTTGCCCGGCGTGCGACCACGACGACACGGCCGCAGGCCGCGCGCTTGACACGTTGATCGAAGGCCTCGCCGATCCGGCCACGATGTACCGCTGCCAGGAGCTCGGCGGTGTGTGCCTGCCGCACCTGGCCGCGGCCGCGAAGCTCGGTCGGCGTCAGCAGATCGGGTGGCTGACCGAGAC
>JBAUAR010000423.1:0-7405 GCA_049675875.1 Streptosporangiaceae bacterium | reverse complement strand
ATGGTCAGCTCGTCCGGGACCAGGTCGCCGCGCTCCATGTAGGCCTGAGCTTGCCGGCCGAGCTCCGTGCCGGTGCTCACGTTGTACCGGAAGATGTCACCTGTCGAGATCTTCGGGATCGACAGGTTCGAGGAGATGAACTGGGCCTGTGTCCCCTTGCCCGCACCGGGGGGCCCGACGAGGACGACTCGCACTACCGCAGGAAGCCCTCATAGTTGCGCTGCTGCAGCTGGCTCTCGATCTGCTTCACCGTGTCGAGTCCGACGCCCACCATGATCAGGATGCTCGTACCGCCGAGCGGGAACTGCGCGGTGGCATCGAGCAGGCCGATGGCAATGACCGGGATGAGCGCGACGAGCGCCAGGTACAGCGAGCCGGCCGCCGTCAGCCGGCTGACCACGTGGCTGAGATAGCCAGCCGTGGGCCCGCCCGGCCTGATGCCGGGAATGAACCCGCCGCCCTTCTTCATGCCGTCGGCCACCTCGTCCGGCGGGAAGGTGATCGAGACGTAGAAGTAAGTAAAAAAGACGATGAGCACGAAGTACGACGCCGCGTACGCGGGATGGTCGCTGAACACGAGGTTGTTCGAGACCCAGTTCGCCCAGCCGGTGGTGGCATTGTGACCGAACAGCTGCGCCGCGAGCTGCGGGATGTACAGCAGCGACGAGGCGAAGATGACCGGGATGACGCCAGCCTGGTTGATCTTGAGCGGGATATAGGTCGATGTGCCGCCGTACATTCGCCGGCCGACCATCCGTTTCGCGTACTGGATCGGGATCCGGCGCTGCGCCTGCTCCATGAGCGCGACGAACGCGATGATTGCCACCGCCATGAGCAGCACCAGCGCGAAGACGAACTTGGGCTTGTTCTCGTAGATGAGCTGCAGCTGACCGGGGACCACGGCAATGATCTGAGTGAAGATCATGACCGACATGCCGTTGCCGACGCCCTTGTCAGTGATCAGCTCGCCGAGCCACATGATCACCGCGGTGCCCGACGTCATGATGATGACCATCGTGGCGATGGTGACGATCGACGGGTTCGGGATCAGCGTCGCGGTGCAGTTGGGGATCAGCTCTTTGGCCCTGGCCAGCGCGATGATGCCGGTCGACTGCAGGATCGCCAGCCCGATCGTGAGGTAACGGGTGTACTGAGTGATCTTGGCCTGGCCGGTCTGGCCCTCCTTGCGCAGCGTCTCCAGACGCGGGATCACCACGGCGAGCAGCTGCAGGATGATGCTGGCCGTGATGTACGGCATGATGCCAAGCGCGAAGACCGTCAGCTTGCTGATGGAGCCGCCACTGAACAAGTTCAGCAGCTGGAACAGGCCGGTCTTGGCTGACGCGGAGCCTAGGCAGGTGTCCACTGCCGACTGCGACACCCCTGGCGTCGGCAGCTGCTGGCCAAGCCGGAAGACGGCGATGATGAAGATGCTGAAGAGCAGCTTCTTGCGCAGGTCAGGCGTCCGGAACGCCCTGATGAACGCGGTCAGCATGCGCTATCCCTTGGTCGATCGTTGAACATCATCTGCCGCTCCTGTGCCGGGACAGCGCCGCTCGTCGCCTCCGCGGCGCGGGCAGCCGTCCGCAAGCGCGACGTCGCACGCCGAAGTCTAACGTGCTCCTCGCGGTCCAACAGCCATCCGTCGCGCCCGTCACCGGCAGCGCGAGGCCCGGGCCGACTGTGGCCGGGCCGCAGCTGCGCCGCCAGGCCAAAGTCCGCGGCTAAGCAGGCCCGCCGACCGGGGAGGACAATCCCCCGGCGCACCTCGCCGGAGTCGGTCATCTCACAGCTCGGTAACCGCACCGCCCGCAGCAGTGATCTTCGCCCGCGCCGTTGCCGAGAATGCGTGCGCACTGACCTGAAGCGCGACGCTGACCTCGCCCTGGCCGAGGATCTTGACCAGCTCGCCGGGCCGCACCGCCCCGTTCGCCGCCAGGCTCTCCGGCGACACCTCGCCGCCGTCCGGGTACAGGATGGCTAGCCGGTCCAGGTTGACCACTTGGTAGCTGGTCTTGAACCGCGCATTCGAGAAGCCCTTGAGCTTGGGCAGCCGACGGTGCAGCGGCATCTGGCCGCCCTCGAAATACTCCGGGATGTTGTGCCGGGCCTTGCTGCCCTTGGTGCCGCGCCCAGCCGTTTTGCCCTTCGAGGCCCCGCCGCGGCCGACCCTGGTCCGCGCCGTGTGGGCGCCGGGCGCCGGACGCAGGTGGTGGATCTTCAGCCCAGCCCGGCCGCCCACGGCGGCTGGCTCGGCGGCACGCGCCTGCGCCGCAGCGCTCTTGGTGTCGCTGTCAGCCATCGTTTACTCGACCTCCTCGACGGTGACCAGGTGGCGCACCGCCTTGATCATGCCGCGGATCTCGGGCCGGTCCTGCTTGATGACCACATCGCCGATGCGATGCAGGCCGAGCGAGCGCAGCGAGTTGCGCTGCCCGGACTTTCCGCCGATCTTCGACCGGATCTGGGTTACCTTCAGCTCTGCCATCTGATCGCTCCGCCTCAGCTGCTCTCGGCCGGGCTCGGGCCGGCGCCCGCAGCCGCGGGCGCGCTGGCCGCGGCCGCCCTGGCCCTGAGCATGGCGGCGGGAGCCACCTGCTCAATAGGCAGGCCACGCCTGGCCGCGATCTCCTCCGGCCGGTTCAGGCTCTTCAGTGCTGTCACCGTGGCGTGCACGACATTGATGGGGTTCGACGAGCCGAGCGAGCGGGACAGCACGTCGTGGATGCCCGCGCACTCCAGCACCGCTCGAACCGGGCCGCCCGCGATGACACCGGTACCAGGGCTGGCCGGCTTGAGCAGCACGACGCCAGCGGACTCCTCACCCTGCACGGTGTGCGGGATGGTGCCGCCGATCCGCGGTACGCGGAAGAACGCCTTCTTCGCGGCCTCGACGCCCTTGGCGATCGCCGCCGGAACTTCCTTGGCCTTGCCGTAGCCGACACCCACCATGCCGTTGCCGTCGCCGACCACGACTAGCGCGGTGAAGCTAAACCGGCGACCGCCCTGAACGACCTTGGCCACCCGGTTGATGGTTACGACGCGCTCGAGATACGCGGTGCCCTTCTCCGGCCCGGCCCCGCGGCGGTCGTCGCGGCGCTCCCGCCGTTCGCCGCCTCCGGCGCCGCGCCGCGGTGTTGCTGCCATCAGATCTTCCTCTTCTGTCGTTGGGTGCGGGACCGCGGTGCACTCCCGGTCACGGTGTCGTGCCTCACAATCGCCAGCATCACAGTGTCAGCCCGCCCTCGCGAGCGCCATCGGCCAGGGCCGCGACCCGGCCGTGATAGGCGTAGCCGGCCCGGTCGAACACCGCTGAGCTGACGCCGGCCTGGGCCGCCCGCTCGGCCAGCAGCGCCCCCACCTGCCTGGCCTTGGCTGTCTTGTCGCCGTCGGCGGCGCGGACGGTCGCTTCCAGGGTAGAAGCTGCTGCGAGCGTGTTGCCCACCGTGTCGTCGATGAGCTGGGCAAACGTATTTCGCGCCGAGCGGGTAACGACAAGCCGCGGTAGCTGCGCGCTGCCCTCGATCTTCTTGCGGACGCGCAGATGACGACGCTGACGCGCGGCCACGCGCGGCGCCGATCGACCGGCGATGCGGAGGTGCGCCCTGGTCTTGGTGCCAGACATGACTTACTTACCAGCCTTTCCGACCTTGCGGCGGACCTGCTCACCCTGGTATCGCACACCCTTGCCCTTGTAGGGGTCGGGCTTGCGGAGCTTGCGGATATTGGCGGCGACTTCGCCCACCTGCTGCTTGTCGATTCCCTCCACCACGAACCGGGTTTGCGTCTCGACCCGGAACGTGATCCCGGCCGGGGCCGCTACCGGCACCGAGTGACTGAACCCGAGCGCGAACTCCAGGTCCGGGCCCTTGGCCTGGACCCGGTAGCCGACGCCGACGATCTCCAGGGTCTTGCGGTAGCCCTCGGTGACGCCGGTCACCATGTTGGCGATCAGCGACCGGGACAAGCCGTGCAGCGCGCGGATCTCCCCGTCGTCGCTGGGCCTGGTCACGGTTATCACGCCGTCCTGCTGGCTGACCTCGATGGGCTCCTTCACCGCCAGGCTGAGCTCGCCCTTGGGACCCCGCACATGGACCTGGCGGCCATCGATGGTGACGTCGACGCCGCTCGGGATGACGATCGGCAGCCGTCCGATACGCGACATGGCTGGCCCCCTACCACACGTAGGCGAGGACTTCCCCGCCCACGCCCTGCTTTTTTGCCTGC
The DNA here is from genome assembly GCA_049675875.1 of Streptosporangiaceae bacterium. GTDB lineage: Bacteria > Actinomycetota > Actinomycetes > Streptosporangiales > Streptosporangiaceae > JAJYUU01. The sequence continues at coordinate 3,178 of JBAUAR010000423.1, read as the reverse complement.
CTGTCGGTCATCAGGCCAGACGACGTCGAGATGATCGCCACGCCCAGGCCGCCAAGCACCCGCGGCAGGTTGTCCTTGCGCGCGTACACCCGGAGGCCGGGCTTGGATACCCGCTTAAGGCCCGCGATCGAGCGCTCCCTGGTCGGTCCGAACTTCAGCGTGACCACCAGGTTCTTGCCAACCTGGGCGTCCTCCACCTTCCAGCTGGCGATGTAGCCCTCCCGCTGGAGGATCTCCGCGATGTGCGTCTTGATCTTGGAATGCGGCATGGACACGGTGTCGTGGTACGCCGAGTTCGCATTGCGCAGACGAGTCAGCATGTCTGCGACCGGGTCGGTCATGGTCATGGCCTGATGGCCCTCCTCGCCGTGGTTTCCCCGGTGCCTGTCAGCACCGCGGACCTACGGCGTGGTCAGTGGGCGCCGGAGCGCCCAGGTTGGTCGTTACTGCAGGTCGTGCCGCTGCGCGGCACCTGTCGTTACCAGCTGGACTTGGTGATGCCGGGCAGCTCGCCGCGGTGCGCCATCGACCGGAAGCAGATCCGGCACAAGCCGAACCGCTGGTAGACAGCGCGCGGGCGGCCGCACCGGGAGCACCGGGTGTAGCCGCGAACCGCGAACTTAGGCTTGCGGCCGGCCTTGGCGATGAGGCTTTTCTTCGCCACTGCTCAGTTCTCCTTGAACGGGAAGCCGAGTCGCCGCAGCAGGGAGCGGCCCTCAGCGTCGGTGATTGCGGACGTGACGACGGTGACGTCCATGCCGCGCTGCCTGTCGACCTGATCGGGGTTGATCTCATGGAACATCAACTGCTCGGTCAGGCCGAAGGTGTAGTTGCCACGGCCGTCGAACTGCCGGTCGGACAAGCCGCGGAAGTCACGGATCCGGGGCAGCGCGATGGACAGCAGCCGGTCGAGGAACTCCCACATCCGGTCGCCGCGCAGCGTGACGTGCGCCCCGATCGGCATGCCCTCGCGCAGCTTGAACTGCGCGACCGACTTGCGGGCCCTGGCGACGGCCGGCTTCTGGCCGGTGATGACCGACAGGTCCCGGACCGCGCCGTCGATCAGCTTGGCATCCCTGGCCGCCTCGCCGACCCCCATGTTCACCACGATCTTGGTGATCGTGGGGATCTGCATGACGTTGGGATAGCTGAACTCCTCCCGCATCGCCGCGGCGATCTCGGCGCGATACCGCTCCTTGAGCCGCGGCACCGGGCGGCCGGCCGCCGCTTGCGCGGTGCCATTCGCCGTCGTGCTGGCTGTATCTGCCTTCGTAGGCATCAGATGTCCTTACCGCTAGCCCGGGACACCCGGACCTTCTTGTCGCCGTCGGTCCGGAACCCGGCCCTGACGGGTTTCTTGCTCTCCGGGTCGACCAGCGCGACGTTGCTCACGTGGATCAGGGCTTCCTGGGTCACGATGCCGCCTTCCTTGGCGCCCCGCTGACCCTGGTAGTTGACCTTCGTGTTCTTCCTGATCAGGTTCACGCCCTGGACGAGCACGCGCTGGCTGTCCGGGCGGACGGCGATGACCGTGCCCTCGCGGCCGCGGTCTTTGCCCGCGATCACGAGAACCTTGTCGCCCTTCCTGATCTTCATCTTCTTTCCTCCGGCCATCACAGCACCTCCGGAGCGAGCGAGATGATCCGCATGAAGCGCTTTTCCCGCAGCTCCCGGCCCACCGGGCCGAAGATGCGAGTACCGCGCGGGTCGCCGCCATCCCTGATGAGCACGGCCGCGTTCTCGTCGAAGCGGATGTAGGAGCCGTCGCCGCGGCGCCGCTCCTTGCGGGTGCGCACCACGACAGCCTTGACGACATCGCCCTTCTTCACCCCGGCGCCGGGGAGGGCATCCTTGACGGTGGCGACGATGATGTCGCCGATGCCTGCGTATCGCCTACCCGATCCGCCGAGCACGCGGATGCACAAGATCTCCTTGGCTCCGGTGTTGTCGGCGACCTTGAGCCGCGACTCCTGCTGGATCACGTCAACTCCTGCTTCCTCACCCGCCCGCCCCGCAGCCGCGGGGCCGGCGGTCCAGAACTACTTGGCCTTCTCGAGGATCTGCGCCACGCGCCAGCGCTTGGACGCCGACAGCGGGCGGGTCTCCATCAGCAGCACCCGGTCGCCAACGCCGCAGGCGTTTTCGCCATCGTGTGCTTTGTATTTCTTCGTGCGGCGGATGACCTTGCCGTACTTGGGGTGCTTAACCCGGTCCTCGACCTCGACGACGACGGTCTTGTCCATCTTGTCGCTCACCACGTAGCCCTCACGGACCTTGCGGTAGCCCCGGGTCACGGCCCCTGCGCTCGCCTCACTCATCGGCGGCATCCTCACTCTCGACAACCACGATGCCGAGCTCGCGCTCGCGCTTCACGGTGTAGATGCGCGCGATCTCCTTGCGGACCGCACGCAGCCTGCCATGGCTCTCCAGCTGGCCGGTGGCGGCCTGGAAGCGCAGGTTGAACAGCTCGATCTTCGCCTCGGTCAGCTTCAGATCCAGCTCTTCCTCGGTTGCGGTCCGCAGGTCAGCGGCTGCTAGCCCCTTGACCATCACGCCTCCCCGACTTCACGCTGCACGAATTTTGCCCCTTCGTGAGCAGAGCATGGGGAGCTTGGCTTTGACATCAGGCTTCACCCACCTCTCGCTTGACGAACTTGCACTTCATCGGGAGCTTGTGCATCGCCCGAAGGAGCGCCTCCCTGGCCACCGGCTCGGGAACGCCGGACAGCTCGAACATCACCCGGCCCGGCTTCACGTTGGCGATCCACCACTCGGGCGCGCCCTTGCCCGACCCCATCCGGGTCTCGGCTGGCTTCTTGGTCAGCGGGCGGTCCGGGTAGATCGTGATCCACACCTTGCCGCCACGGCGGATGTGCCGGGTCATGGCGATACGCGCGGCCTCTATCTGCCGGTTGGTGACGTAGGAGTGCTCGACGGCCTGGATGCCGTACTCGCCGAAGGTCACCCTGGTGCCGCCCTTAGCAACACCGGACCGGCTCGGCCGATGCTGCTTGCGGTGCTTGGTCCGCCGCGGGATCAGCATGTCTAGCCCTCCTCGCCCGGCGTCCGCGCGGCATCCGGCTGGGCCGGCGCGTCTGGGGTGGCCTCGGCCGCCGCCTGGGCCTGCCGGTCAGTTCCGTCCGGCGAGCCCGGCCTGCGGCGCTGCCCGCGCTGTGGC
>JBAUAR010000422.1:0-10283 GCA_049675875.1 Streptosporangiaceae bacterium | reverse complement strand
GCGAGTCTGGCCTCGCAGTCGGTCAACCTCGTGCCACACGTGATCTATCTGGCCGCGTGGACTCTGAGTGCCGCGCTGATCCTGCTCGGCGGCGTCCGGCTCCGGGTGGGAGCGCTCCTCGGGCTCGGCACCAGCGCGGTCACCCTGGGCCTGTTCATCGCCGATGTCGGCACGCCCGCCGCAGCTGGCGCGCACGGAGCGGGCCTGTGGCTGAGCGTCGTTGGCTGGCTCGGCTGTAGCGCCGGCGTGGCGCTGGCGGCGGTGAGCAGCCTGGCCCTCCGGCGGGGGCTCGGCGGCGGCCGCGGACTCGCCGGCCGGTTCGGCGCGCAGCCCAGCCACGACGTCGTGCCGCTGGTGACCATGATGCTCGCGGCCCTCGGTGCCGCCATCGCCTTCGCGCCGTCCTGGGACAGCTTCACGCTGCGGACGCTGAGCGGTGCCTCGCAGACGGTGACCGCGGGCAACGCGTTCGCCAATCCCGGTGCCGTCATCGCTGGCGACATCCTGGCGATGATCGCCCTGGTCGCCATCGTCGTGGTGGCTGTGTTGTGGCGACCGCTGCGCCTGGGCGCGGCGCTCGCCCTGGGGGCGGCGATCCCGATGGTGGCCCAGGCGATCTCGGCCATCGTCCAGGTCAGCCAGACGCCCTCGCCGCTGCAGTTCGGCATCTCGGCTCCGGAGGCGTCGCGGCTTGGCCTGACCATCCACGCCGGGCTCACGCCCATGTTCTGGGTCTTCTGCGCGTTCCTCGGCACGCTGATCCTGCTGTGCGCCTGGATGCTGCTCGCGCACGGCCAGGCGGCGGACAGCCCGGCCCTGCCGGGCGGGTATCTGCCGGGCGGGTACCAGCCCGGCAGGCAGATCCCGGCCGGGCCGCCGGTCAGCACCGCCGGCGAAGACCCGGCCACCGTGGCGCACCCGGTCGGAGGCAGCGGCTCTGGTTCCGGTTCGTCGTAACCGACCGGTACGGTCGCAGGGTGAACCTCGACATCGCCACCGCGACGGCGGCCGATCTCGTCCGGGCGATACGCGACCGCCAGATCTCGAGCCGCGAGCTACTCGACGGGCTACTGGAGCGGGCGGATGGAGTCAATCCGGCGCTCAACGCCATCGTCGCCTGGGACGTCGACCGGGCCAGGGCAGCGGCGCGCGCCGCGGACGACGCTACTGCCAGCGGCGAGCCCACCGGGCCGCTGCACGGGCTGCCGATGACGGTCAAGGACGTCTTCGAGACCGCGGGCCTGGTCACCACGTCCGGTGCCCCGGCGCTGGCCGCCCACGTCCCGGCCGCCGACGCGCTCGGGGTGGCGCGGCTGAAGCAGGCCGGAGCGATTGTCTTCGGCAAGACCAACACGCCGGAGTACGCCGGCGACTGGCAGACCTACAACGACGTTTACGGCCGGACCAGCAATCCCTGGGACCTCAGCCGCACGGCGGGCGGGTCGTCCGGGGGCGCAGCGGCGGCGGTAGCAGCCGGGCTGACGCCGCTGGAGTTCGGCAGCGACATTGGCGGCTCGATCCGCAACCCGTCCCACTACAACGGCGTGTACGGGCTGAAGCCGTCCTGGGGGATCGTGCCGGTGCGCGGTCACATCCCCGGCCCGCCCGGCAGCCTCTCGACCGTCGACGTCGGCGTGGCCGGGCCGATCGCGCGCAGCGTGGCCGACCTGCGGATCGCTCTCGGGGTGCTGGCCGGCCCCGTGCCGGAGGACGCCGCAGGCTGGCGCCTCCATCTTGACCCGGGCGCAGACCCCCGCCAGGTGAGTAATCTGCGGGTCGCGACGCTGTTCGGTGCGGGTGCCGACGTGGTGCCGCTCTCCCGCGATGTCCGGGCCCGCCTCGATAATTTCGCTAGCCGGCTTACCGACGCGGGCGCTGCGGTCGAGGCGACCACCCTGCCGGTGTCGCTCGCCGACGGCGTCACGACCTGGCGTGACATCACGCTCCCGATTATCGGGGCCGGGCTGCCCGATGAGGTGTTCGCCACCTTCGCCGAACTCGAGACCGTCGCCGGCGACGACCCGGCGCTCGCGATGGGCCGCGCGATGGCCAGCAGGTTCCGGGACGTGCTGACCGCCACCGACCGGCGGCAGCAGCAGCGCGTCGCGTGGGCGAAGTTCTTCGAGCGGTACGACGTGGCGCTGGCGCCGGTGATGCCCACGGCGGCGTTCCCGCATGACACGGAGCGGCCGATGGCCGAGCGGATGCTGGACGTCGATGGCGTGCCGGTCTCGCACTTTGCCGCCGCGGCGTGGTGCTGCGCGATCGGCGGGATGCTGCTGCCGGTCGTGACGCTGCCGACCGGGCTGACTCAGGCCGGCCTGCCGGTCGGCGTGCAGGTCATTGGCCCGTTCCTGTCCGACTTGCGGCTGCTGCGCATCGCGGAGTTGCTCGACGCAGCGGCCGGCCCCGGGTTCAGCGCGCCGCCGATTGGCCGGGATCCGCGCTAACCGGCTTCGGTGACCGCCCTGCGGTCGTCGCCATGGTCGCCTTTTGCTATGTCCGGGCCGGCTGCGAGGTTCCCCGTTTCCTGGGTTGACGGTTTGCGGGCGACCAGGACGTCGCGGACGATCGCCTGATCGACCCGGTGCCGGAACGCCAGATAGGGGCCGTGCTCGACCGGCGTCAGCCCGCTCGCGACGAGGATCCCGGCCGCCTCGGCGCGCGGTGCGACCAGCGTGTTCCAGGCGATGCCGACGGCGCCGCCCGGTCGCAGCAGTCGCGTCCAGACCGGCATCGCGGCGGTCAGCAGGTCCTGCGGCCGCCGGGTCAGGCCGGCCGGCGTCCGGCTGCCGTGCTGGACGCCATACGGAGCATCCGCGATCACAAGGTCAACCGAGCCCGGCCGGAAGAACTCGGCCGCGCGAGTGGTGTCCGCGCACACGACGTCCAGCCGCTGCCGGGCGCCGGCCCGGTGCTCATCCTTCGAGGGAGCAAGCGTCAGCTGGAGCCGCCGGCCGATCACCTTGCCGTCGCGGCGCACCGGTCCGTCAAAGCTCACGTGGTGCTTGACCCGCTTGCGCTTCAGCCAGGTCCGGATGAACGTCGAGTACGCCTCGAAGTCTCGCTGGTCGCTGTCGATGCCCGCGGCGTCGTACCCATACATCAGTGCCTGGTTCAGCGTGGTGCCGCGGCCGCACAGCGGGTCGAGCACGGTCAGCCTGCGCCCGGCCATCTCTGGCCCGAATGCCGACGCCATCAGGGTCACGTTCAGCAGCAGCTTGGTGAACTGCTCGTTGGTCTTGCCGGGGTATTTCTGGATGGTGATCAGGTCGTCGTCATAGCGATCCAGCCGGTGCAGCTCGACCGGGCGCAGCAGGTCGTCATCGGTCTCGAACAGCGCGTAGCTCGCCGACAGGTTGGCCAGGAACGCGGTCGCCGGTGCGGTCAGCCGCACGGCCGTGAACTCCAGGTACGGCACGCCACCCCGGCGGGTCAGCTCGGCGTCGGACACCGCGCCGCCGAGCACAGCCTCGCTGAACACCGCCAGCTCGGCGCGGGCGAGCTCGGACGAGGCACCCGCGTAGACGCGATTGGCCGACGGCAGCAGCAGCATCGCGTACCTCGGCATGGCCACAGACTTAGCACCTGCGGCTTGACTCCGTACCTGGGTACGGCCGGTAGGTTGCAGCCATGACGGGGATGACGATCGGCAAGCTGGCCGCGGCCGAGGGCGTCAGCGTCGAAACCGTGCGGTTCTACCAGCGCCGCGGCCTGCTGGCACAGCCGCTCCGGCACGGCGCGGGTTACCGCGAGTACTCCGAGGATGACCGGGCGCGCCTGACGTTCATCCGGCGCGCGCGGGCGCTCGGCTTCACCCTCGGCGAGATCGCCGACCTGCTGGGACCGGCAGCGACCCAGTCCAGCCGCGAGATCGCGGCGGCGGCACAGGCCAAGCTGACGGCCATCGACGACCAGGTGCGGGACTTGATCCGGCTGCGGTGCAGGCTCCGGCAACTCGTTCGCGTGTGCGAGCACGGCGACGACGCGCAGTGCGCGGAGCTCCGAGTGCCAGCCGGATACGGCGACGCCGCGGGAGACGGAGGATGAGCGTGGCCAGGGCCGTCACCGACGAGACGTTCGAAGCTGAGGTCCGCCGCAGCCTGCGGCCGGTCATCGTGGAGTACTGGGCGCAGTGGTGCCCGCCGTGTCGGCTAGTCGCGCCGGTGCTGGACCAGATCGCGGCCGATTACGCCGGCCAGGTGGACCTCGTCACCATCAACGTCGACGAGAATCCGGTTGCCGCAGCCCGATATCGCATCCTGGCGGTCCCGACTGTCAGCGTCTTCGCTGGCGGCGACGTCGTGAAGCAGCTGACCGGCGCCAGGTCCAAGGCGGCGTTCCTGCGGGAACTCGGCGAGTTCCTGGGCCCACCGCCGGAATAGCACGCGCCGCTGCGCCGCCGGGCGGCCGGGAGGCATCAGCAGCAGGCGCTAGCGCCGCGCGTTGCGTCGCTCGCCGGCTCGCGGCGCATCAGGCCAGCTGTGCGGATCAGGAACTCTCCGTAGCTGTCCGGTGCCCGGTCCGGGTCGGCCGGGAAACGGTCGGGCGTACCCGCCAGCGTCGTCATCCTGCGCGTCGCGTCGTTGCACTCGGCGACGATCTGGCGAATCCGGCTGGCTATTCGCCGAATGACCTGGCCCTGCTGACTGACTGTGTTGTTCATGCCACCAGCCTCGCTTCGCGGCCCGGCCGCCGACAGTGGCAGTAATGCCACACTGGTTCAAGATCCTGCCAGCGATGAGGCATGATAGAGACATGCTGAAAGACGTTGCCGCCGTGGTGGTCGACCGCTTCAGTCCGTTCGAGCTCGGCCTCGTCTGCGAGGTGTTCGGCTACGACCGCACCGACGAAGGCCTGCCTGCGTATGACTTCGCCGTGGTCGCCGCCGAGCCTGGCCCGCTCCGGTCGGAGGTCGGCTTCAGCCTGGAGACCGGCTACGGGCTGGACCGGCTGGACACGGCGGACCTCGTCATCGTGCTGCCAGCCGGCGATGACCGATGCGACCGGGCGGCCTGGCCGGAACCGCTGCTGGCCGCGCTGCGCAGCGCCGTGGACCGCGGCGCGCGGGTGCTGAGTGTGTGCACGGGCGCGTTCGCCCTCGGCGCCGCGGGGCTGCTGGACGGCCGCTCCTGCACGACTCACTGGCGGCACGCGACGGCACTCGCGCGGATGTACCCGGCAGCCAAGGTCGACCCGGCAGTACTGTACGTCGACGATGACCCGATCATCAGCAGCGCCGGGACGGCCTCCGGCATCGACGCATGCCTCTATCTGGTGCGGAAGGAGCAGGGCAGCCGAGTCGCCAACGCGATCGCGCGCCGGATGGTGGTGCCTCCGCACCGCGACGGAGGCCAGGCGCAGTACATCGACCGTCCAGTCGCCGAGCCGGCCTGCGACACGCTCGGCGAGGTCATCGAGTGGCTGCAGCGCAACCTGGACCGACCGGTGACCGTCGACCAGCTCGCCCACCTGGCGGCCATGTCGCCGCGAACTTTTGCGCGGCGATTCCGTCAGGAGACCGGCACCACACCACAGCGCTGGCTGACCGGCCAGCGGGTGCTGTTCGCCCAGCAGCTGCTGGAGGACACCGACGCGACCGTGGACGTCGTCGCCGAACGAGCCGGGTTCGGGAACGCGGCTACGTTCCGCCATCACTTCCGCGCCCGCCGCGCCACTACGCCGGACGCCTACCGCCGGACGTTCCGCTGCTCGCTCCCGGCGGAGCCGAGCCGGGCCGGCTAGCGCGCCCCGCCGGCCGGCCGACGGCGGAACACGAAGAACACCCGGTCCGAGTCGTCGCTGACCGGGCTGCCGTCCAGGCTGTCCTCTTCGAGCAGCTCGAATCGCCCGGCAAGCGCGGCGCGGATCTGCGCCAGCGGCACGCCGAGCTCGTAGATCCGCTCGTGATGCAGCTGGTAGATGTCGTCGACCTGGTGATCGAAGATCCTGGTTTCCCACAGCGACAGCCCGTCTCGGCCGCGCTTGACCGTCATCACGACCACGTTGCCGTCAAACTCGTCCAGGTACGGGGGCGCGTCCCAGAGCCGGCGCAGCCGGCCCGTCGTGTTCACGTCGAAGATGAACAGCCCTCCGTCGGACAGGTGCTCGTGCGCGCACCGGAACACCGCGAGCCAGCCGTCCACGGTCACAATGTGGTTCAGCGTGTCGAACATGCACATCACCACGTCGAACCGGTACGGCAGGGCGACCGCCGTCAGGTCCGCCTGCAGCAGCCGCGCGCGAGGGACGACTCGAGCCGCCTCCGACAGCATTTCCGGCGAGCGGTCGACACCAGTGACCGAGTAATCCCTGGCTAATCCGGACAGGAGTGCACCGGTGCCGCAGCCGAGCTCGAAGACGGTGCGGGCGCCTGGGCGGTGCCTGCTGATGTAGGTCCGGATCCGGTCGATCTCCGGGGCCCGGTCGCCCATGATCCGGTCGTAGAATCGCGCGAACCCGGCGTAGTCCTGGGCCGGCTCATGGTTTCGCATCGCTACGCCGCCTGACCTCAGCCCGCCAGGCCCAGCGCTAGCGCCCGATCGATATCGGCGACGATGTCGGCTGCGGGCTCGATGCCTGCCGAGAGCCGGATCAGCGCTGGCGGCGCAGACTCTCCGGGCCACCGGCCGCGGCGCTCCCAGGTGGACTCGACCCCGCCGAAGCTGGAGGCCGGCACGATCAGGGTCGCAGCCGCGACGACGGCGGCTGCGTCCGCGTCGGTGCCGTCTATCTCGAAGGACAGCAGCGGTCCGAACCCTCGTGGCATCTGCGCGCGGGCCAGCGCGAGCGTCTCCGGGTCGACGCCCGGGTAGTGCACCGCGACCACCCGCGGATGTGCCGCCAGATAGGCGGCGACGGCCTGGGCATTGGCGGACTGGCGTTCGATCCGCAGCGGCAGCGTTTTGAGACCGCGGAGTACCAGCCAGGCCTCCATCGGGCCGAGCACGCCGCCGCCGAGCGTGCGCCAGCTTCGCAGCTCGTCGGCGAGGACGGGATCGCGGGTGAGCACCGCGCCGGCCAGGACGTCGGAGTGACCAGACGCGGACTTGGTGAGCGAGCACAGTGAGGCGTGCGCGCCGAGTTCCAGCGGCTGTTGCAGCAGCCCGGTAGCCACGGTGTTGTCCACGACCATGGGGGCATCCGCGGCAGCAGCGAGCCGGGCGAGCGCGGCGAGGTCGGCAACCCGCAGCATCGGGTTCGTCGGCGACTCCGCCCACAGCACGCCGCGTCCCGCGCCGAGCTCATCCGCGATCACCGCCACGTCGTCCTGGTCGACGAATACCGGAACGGCGCCGTACGGCCTTAGCCGCTCGGCCAGCACTCGGGCATTGAAGTACCCGTCCCGCGGCAGCAGGATCCGATCGCGGTCGCGGGCCAGCGCGAGCATCAGGGCCATCGACGCGGCCTGCCCAGAGGCGAACACGACGGCCTGCGCATTCTCGATGGCCCCGAGCGCATCCTCGAGCGCCGCCCACGTCGGGTTTCCGGCCCGCCCGTACTCTGCCTGGCCGGGCGGACCCGGCGCGGCGAAGATCGCGGCCAGCACCGGCGGCTGCACGACGGGCTCGCCAGGCCGGCGCTGCGAGCCGGCGTGCGCGAGCATGGCGTCCGTGGACACGGCAGGGTCCGTCACTCGTCAACGCTCCGTTCTGAAGGTCACCGTCCAGGCGGGGAACGCCGTTAGTCCGCATCGCGGACACTTGTTCCGCTGCAGCACGGTCACCATAATCGCGATCAGCGGCCGGGATCGCCACGACCGGGTGCTAGTTGTGCCATTATTCCGGCCCGCTGAACCCGGTCGCGAGGCCGCGCAGCGCCCGGTCCAGGTACACGGTCAGGTCAGCGTCGGCCCGGTCCACCCAGCGGTCATAGGCCGCCCGGCACACTGCGAGCGTGGCCCGGCCGATGGCGAGCGGATACAGCGCGTCGGACGGCTCGCCGAGCCTGGCGGCGGCGAACTCGGACACGGCGCGTTCCCACGCGTCATAGTGCTGCGCCGCGCTCGCCTGCAATGCTGGCACGGAACTGATCAGGCTCATCCGGGTGCGCAGTTCTGGCACGTCCTCGGCCCGGTAACGGTTGACGCCCACCACAGCCAGCCGGATCGCGTCCAGCAGTGGCACCTCCGGCGGAACCGCGGCGAACGCCGCGCGCAGCGACCGGACCTCACCGTCGAAGGCGTGCCACAGCACGTCGGCCTTGGACTCGAAGTAGCGGAAGAACGTCCGCTTGCTCACGCCCGCAGCCGCGGCGATCCGCTCCACCGTGGTGTCATCAAACCCGTCGCGGCTGAACAGTCGCAGGGAGATCAGTTCGAGTTCGCGGGCACTGGTGCCCGGCGGCCGCCCGCGTCGGCTGGCCCCCGCCGCCAGATCACTGACCGGCGCCTGACCGCCGCCCGGCTCCCGGTCGGCCGCCTGGGTGCGCTTGCCCGTTCCATTCATTGTCTTGATTGTGTCATCCGGTGCCGATTAGCCTTAGCCTATTCGTCACCCGGTGCCGAAAGTGAGGAGACACCACATGCCTGACAGCGCCAGCGAGCTGCTCGAGCGGCCGGCCGAGGAAGCGGCAGACACCGAGACCGCAGCGCAGACCGAGGACGTGATCGCCGCAGACCTGCTCGTCGAGGAGATCTCCATCGACGGCATGTGCGGGGTCTATTGATGGACGCGTTCGACCTGGACGCGGCCTGGCGGCTGCATCCGCAGGTCTCGGTGCGGCCGGAGCGGTTCGGCGCGCTGCTCTACCACTTCGGCACCCGGCGGCTGTCGTTCGTGAAGAGTCCGGAGTTGTTCGCGGTGGTCACCGCGCTGGAGAGTCAGCCGACCGCGCGCGCCGCGTGTGCGGAGGCCGGCGTCGGCGCGGCGGACCTGGCCGCCTACACCAGGGCGCTCGGCACCCTGGCGGCCAGCCGGATGATCTGCGAACGGACGGCGGCATGACCGGCCGCGGCGGGGCCGGCGGGGTCGTCGGGGTCGTCGGCCTGGCCAGCCCCGCGGTGCGATCCCTGGTCGAGGAGTTCCGCTACGGCCTGGCCGCACCCATCTGCCTGACCTGGGAACTGACGTACGCCTGCAACCTGTCGTGCGTGCACTGCCTGTCCAGCTCCGGTCGCCGTGACCCGCGCGAGCTGAGCACGGCGGAGTGCAAGCGTGTCATCGATGAGCTCGAGCGGATGCAGGTGTTCTATGTCAACATCGGCGGCGGCGAGCCGACGGTGCGACCGGACTTCTGGGAGCTCGTCGACTACGCCACCGCCCACCACGTCGGCGTCAAGTTCTCCACCAACGGCGTGAAGATCACCCCTGCGGTGGCCACGCGGCTCGCTGCGAGCGACTACGTCGACGTGCAGATCTCCCTGGACGGCGCGACCGCGGAGGTCAACGACGCGATCCGCGGCGCCGGCTCGTTCGACCTGGCTGTCGGGGCGATGCGGCAGCTCGCAAACGCCGGGTTCACCGGCTTCAAGATCTCGGTGGTCATGACGCGGCAGAACGTCGGCCAGCTCGATGACTTCCGCGCACTGGCGGACCGGTTCGACGCGCAGCTGCGGATCACCAGGCTGCGCCCGTCGGGCCGGGGTGCCGACGTGTGGGACGAGCTGCATCCCACCGCGGGGCAGCAGCGCGAGCTGTACGACTGGCTCGTGGCGCACGGCGAGAACGTGCTCACCGGTGACTCGTTCTTCCACCTGGCCGGGTACGGTCAGGCCCTGCCTGGCCTCAACATGTGCGGGGCGGGCCGGGTCGTGTGCCTGATCGACCCGGTGGGGGACGTGTACGCGTGTCCGTTTGCCATCCACGACGCGTTCCTCGCCGGGAACGTCAGATCCGCTGCCGGGTTCGCGGGCGTGTGGCGTGACTCGGAGCTGTTCACCCGGCTGCGCGGTCCGCAGTCCGGTGGCGCGTGCGCATCCTGCTCGGCGTACGACGCCTGCCAGGGCGGCTGCATGGCCGCCAAGTTCTTCACCGGCCTGCCGCTCGATGGTCCGGACCCCGAGTGCGTCCGGGGATTCGGCCAGCAGGCGCTGGACCTGGTGGATTCCGCCGCGCCGCGGCCGTCTGGAGATCACTCGCACCGGACCAGGAAACCGGGCCGGAGCGGTCCGGTGCCGGTGTCGATAGGGCCGCGGCCAGACGGCGCAGCGGGAGCGGTTGCGGTGCGGTCCGCGCCACGGAGCGTGCCAGACCGAGCCTGCGACCAGAGCCCCCTGGCTGGCTTCGCGCCGTCGGCGCGATGAGCCAGCGTGGCCCGGCCGGCCGGGTCGCCCTGGTGACCGG
>JBAUAR010000421.1:0-19559 GCA_049675875.1 Streptosporangiaceae bacterium | reverse complement strand
CGAGAAGTGTACGTCGGACCGTGGCTTCCCGACCCGGTGCCCACCGCCCGGAACGCCGAGGAAACGGCCGAGCTCGCCGAGTCGCTGACCCTCGGATTCCTGGTGCTGCTCGACTCGCTCGGCCCGTTCGAGCGAGTCGCTTTCCTCCTCGCTGACGTGTTCGGCGAACCCTACCCGGCCATCGCCGAGATCCTCGGAAAAACCGAGCCTGCATGCAGGCAGCTCGTGTCGCGCGCGCAGCGAAAGCTGCACTCGGCCCGGCAGGGCGCCGGGACTCCCCCTCCGGCGCCCGCCTCGGCCGAGATGCTCGAGCAGCTGATGTACTCCGTGCTCGCGGGCGACGAAGAGAGGACCCTGAGCCTCCTCCACCCCGACGTCGTGCTCATATCCGACGCGGGCCCCGCCCGCCGCGCAGCCAGGCACCCAATTGTCGGCGCCGAGCGGGTGCGGCAACTCCTCAAAGGCAGTTGGAGACTCATCGCGCTCAAGACTCGCTCGAGCCCGGACGGGCGGCCCCCTGTACGCCTCATTGAGGTCAACTCGAGCCCTTCGCTCGTGCTGGACACGCCCGAGGGGCCGATCGTGATCACCGGCGAGGCCGTCAGCGGCCAGATCACCTCTATCTGGGTCCGGCTCAACCCCGACAAGACCGCGGCGCTCAAGGATCCGCCGCCTATCGTCTGAGTCACCGCCAATACCGCCTGGGCCACATTGACCTGGACAGTCACCGGCTCCAATGCCAGCGCGACCGACATCGCCCGGCGAGGTTGATATCCGGCGCAGAATGCCACCCTCAGCTACACATTCTTTGTCCCGCAGTACACAAGGCGACGACCGCCCGCCGGGTTGTCTCGGCGGTTGACATAGGTGACGACCAGGGTGCGTCGGCGGACATCCGCGGAGTCACGCTGACAGGCTTCCACGCCGCGCTCAGCGCCACCGAGCTGTCTGACACCACGGCTCCGTCCTATGACCAGCTCTCCTTCGACAACCCCTCTGGCGGATGTCCGGGTGCACCGACAGGTGTCTGCACGTTACTGCCAGGTCCAGTACCGGAAGTATTGAACCTGCATTGTGGACGGCTGGCCGGTGTTGTATCCGTACTGGCCAGTGAAGTTGTCGAATGTCCACAACATCGCGCTAGTGCCGCCTGAAGTGATATCGAGGTAGGGGCTTGACCATTGATCAGCTAGCTGGCCGTCCGCGTAAATGGCAAGGGCGCCCGGTCTCCATACGGCATCGACTACGTGCCAGCCAGGAGTGCTCGTTATCGCGGGACCACTGAGATGCCCGGCAGGCAGGCCGGGATCGTATCCGGCGAAGTCCGTTCCGCCCATCGCCTCGAATGCATCTATCTCGCCGCCGTTAGGCCAGTTATCGCCGCTGCCATAGAACGCCGGCCAGTTGGCGATGGTGCCGTTCTGCCCTGCCGGGACGTAGACGCGAGCCTCATAGGTGCCATAGCCGTACTGGGCGTTGCTCTGAACGTAGGCGCAGCTTCCGGCCTGACCGCTGGTAGTTAGATCCAGGTCGCCACTGGAGTTCAGGCTGGGTGGGCTGTATGAAGATCCGCCTGGGCACGGATAAAGATCACTGGCAGAGCTATACCAATCGTTAAGCAACTGCGACCCATCGAGATCTACTTGCAATGGGCCGACGCTCGCGATCGGGACGCCGCTTACCGGCATGACCGGAGATGCAGGAGGGGGCGCGGCCGACCGGGGCATAGCCGCGGGTGGAGTAGTTGTCGGAGCAGGAGGGAGTGAGGTAGGTGTCGAAGCTCGCACAATCGTTGGCTTCGGCCTAGACGCTAGCTGTGTGGCCGTAGGCGGCGGTGTCGGCTGGCCGTAGTGGTGGAGATTCCAGCCATGCCCACCTGCCAGGGCTACCGATCCACCACCGAGCACGATGGTCCCGGCACAAGCTAGGCCCAGTAGTTGCCTCATTTGTACATTTATAACTCCTCTTCAGCCACTTAGAATAGATTACGTCGACATCAGTCATGCCTCCCTGCCTCACCGGCGCCAAGGGAAAGAGACTTGCCTGTGTCGCGTCGCTGGCCAGCTGCCTAGCGGACTGGGCCCGTGGGCCGCGCGCAGGTCAGCGAGTTACGCGAGTCAGTGCTCCATCGGTGAACACAACGCGCAGACCAAGCGTGACCTGCGAGGCCCGGCGCCGTGCTGCTCCGCGGGGCGGATCCGCGGCGGCGAGCTCTGCAGAAGCAGCGAGCGGGATAAATGAGACACCCGACCCGGTCGCTGATAAATCGGCGCCGCCGTGACACGGCTGCGCACAACGGTGGCCGCTGCGTCCCGCCCGCGCGGCGGGCTCACGAGCCGATGCGGACGGGTTCTGCGACGGTCTCTAGCAGGCCGGTCGCGGTGTCGTAGACGTGGCCGGAGACGGTGGTCCTCGTCGAGACCTGGGGCGAGTCGAGGATCTTAGCCACGTCGGCCCGGACTGTCTCGGTCGGCACGGTCGCGGGCAGGGCGGCTAGCTGCTGCTCGTCGTACCCGGTGCGCTGCGCGAAGTCGCGCCTCAGTTCAGGATCTTCGAGCAGCCTGCTGCCGCAGTCAGTGTGGTGGATGACCGCGGCCTCGAAGTACGGGCCCTCGGACGCCTTGGCCTCGACGAGGTAACCGATATAAGACAGGTCGCGGATGACCGCGCCGGTCACGCGGCCGCCGAGCGTCCGTGCCACGACCGCGTCGCCGAACTCGACTCCGAGGAAGTCAGCGGGGTCCGTCCGCGGATCGACGCAGGTGATGATGTAGAGGCCCTTGAACGGCAGGAACGGGAGACGGGGAGTGTTGCGCCAGGCACCGCTGCTGGCGAAGGCCTTGTTGCGCTCCATCAGTGCAGTGATGTTCGACATGGTCTCGCCTTCCATAGTCGGTTTGCAGCAAGTTCCATGCTCGGGCGCCGGCGGGATCAAACCCGACTACTCTTGATGACTGCTATCATGCTAGCATTATCGTATGGTAGCAAGCCAGCAGTTCAATGTGTACCTGCCGCCGGACCTCGTCCGGGAGGTCAAGCATGCGGCGATCGATGAGAACGTCTCCTTGTCCAGGCTGGTCGAGCAGGCACTGCGGCAGTACCTGGCGACACTCACGACACAGCAGACGCAGCAGGAGGAGTCATGAGGGCGATGGCGATCAGGTACGTGCGCGACGTGGAAAGCGCGCGGCGGTTTTACCTCGCGCTCGGCCTGACGATCGAGTTTGCCAGCCGCAGACCGCGCAGGGGCGGATCGTCGGTCTGGACGGAGCTCGCCGGCTCCGGGCCTGGCGCAAACCTGGCTCTGCATCACTGGGATGAGGATGCACGCATCGAAGTTCAGCTGTCGTTCCAAGCCGACGAGCCCCTTGAGCAGGTGGTGGACAGGCTGCGTCAGAACGGCTATGAGCCGGCCACCGAGATCGTAGACGAGGCGTTCGGCCGCTCGTTCACCATCCGGGATCCGGAGGGCCTGCTGATCCAGATCAACGAGAATGACTATGAGCTGCAGCGCTAACGCCGCCGTGGAAGTCAACGGCCTGACGAAAGATTTTGGTGCGACGCGAGCGCTGGACGACGCTACGTTCGATGTCGCGCGCGGTGAGATCTTCGGCCTGCTGGGACCGAACGGCGCAGGCAAGACCACCACGATGCGGATCTTGCTCACCCTCCAGAAGCCAACCGCCGGGACGGCACGAGTAGCCGGATACGACGTCACGACCGAGCCTGTAGCGGTGCGCGAGCGGGTGGGCTGGGTGCCGCAAGAGCGCGCGATCGATCCGCTGCTCACCGTGATCGAGAACATGACTTTCATGGGCGGCATGTACCACCTGGCTCCGGTCGCTGCGCGTCGGCGCGCCCTCCGGCTCCTGGAACTGGCCGGCCTGGCCGGTCACGGCAGCACAGTGGCGAGGGAACTGTCCGGTGGCACGCGGCGCAAGCTCGAGCTGGCGATGAGCCTGGTGAACGTGCCAGCCGTGCTGTTCCTGGACGAGCCGACGGTCGGCTTGGACATCGCCGCACGGCGCGACCTGTGGGCCTATGTCCGCCAGATCAGCCGCGAGGGCACGACGATCGTGCTGACCACGCACTACCTGGAAGAGGCCGACGCGCTGTGCGACCGGGTGGCGATCATCGACCGCGGCCAGATCCAGGCGACCGGCGCGCCAGCCGAGCTCAAGCTCACCTACCGGGCAACCACCCTTGACGAGGTGTTCCTCGCTGCGACCGGACAGGAGCTAGCGGCGTGACCGCGACAAATCTGTGGCGGGAACACCGGGTGATGTTCGGACGGTGGCTGGCGCGGTTGCGGCGCGAGCCGCTAGCCCTGCTCGCGCTGCTCGCACAACCGATGGTGTGGCTGGTGCTGTTCGGGCACCTGTTCACCAAGATGCCGGTGCCCGGCGGAAACTACCTGCGGTTCATGACCGCAGGCGCGGTAGTGATGACAACGTTCAACGGCTGCCTGACCGGTGGCGTGGAGTTGCTGTTCGACCGCGAGTCCGGCTTCCTGGTCCGGATGCTCGCCGCGCCGGCGAGTCGCGTGTCGCTGGTCACCAGCAGGTTCATCTACCTGACTGTCCTCACCGGCGCGCAGGGCCTGATCATCCTGGTAGCGGCGTGGATCATGGGCGTCCGCTACGCGTCCGGGATCGGCGGAATCGCGGCGGGCCTGGCGCTCGGGGCGCTGTTCGGAGCCGGCATCACGGCACTGTCGGTAGGGCTCGCATTCTCGCTGCGCAGCCACTCTGAGTTCTTCCCGATCACCGGCTTCGCCAGCCTGCCGCTGACATTCGCGAGCACCGCGCTGGTTCCGCTAGCACTGATGCCCGCCTGGATGCGAATGGTTGCCCGGCTGAACCCTATGACGTACGCGATCGACGCGCTGCGCGAGCTGATCATGACTGGCTGGCAGGCAGCGCCGCTGGCCGGCGCCGTCGGTGCTCTGCTCGCCTTCGACGTCGGCTGCATGGCCGTCGCGACCGCCGCCATCCGCCACGGGATGCGCTAGAACCCCGCGGTTTGTCGCCTCCGTCGCCAAGTATGGTGACTGGGGCGGCAGTGCAGAAGGGCGTGGCGCGATGACGAGGGACGAGGGATTCGACCGTCGGATCGGACCCTTCCGGTCGGAGTTGCTGGCGTACTGCTACCGGATGCTCGGCTCGGCACACGACGCAGAAGACCTGGTCCAGGACACGTACCTGAGAGCGTGGCGGGCGCGGGAGCAATACGACGACACTCGCAGCTCCCTGCGTACCTGGCTGTACCGGATCGCGACTAACGCCTGCTTGACCGCCCTGGAGGTTCGCGGCTCCCGACCGCTTCCGTCGGGGCTGGTGGCCGCGTCGGATCCGCTCGGGCCGCTTGTCCAGGGAGAGCACTCCGCCTGGCTGCAGCCACTGCCAGACTCGATGCTCGACGCGGGCGATCCGGCTGGGGCCGTGATCGATCGCAGCAGCCTGCGGTTGGCGTTCGCCGCCGCACTGCAGCACCTGTCGGCGCGTCAGCGCGGTGCACTGATCCTGCGTGACGTGCTCAGCTTCTCCGCATCCGAGACGGCAGAAATCCTCGGCACCACCGTCGTGTCGGTGAATAGTTCCCTGCAGCGGGCGCGTACTCGCGTGAAGGAGGTCGGGGTCCGGCAGGAACGGGTCAGCGAGCTCTCCGCGGCCGAGCAGCGCTCCTGGGTCGAGCGCTACATGCAGGCGTTCGAGCTCGCCGACGTCGAGGGCCTTAAGCGGCTGCTCACCGAGGACGTGCTCATGGAGATGCCGCCGATGCTCAATTGGTTCTCCGGCCGCAGCAACTACGGCCTGTTCATGGATTGGGTCTTTGGGGCGGCCGGGACGGACTGGCTTCTCAAAGAGGTCGTGGCCAACGGAGGCCAGCCGGGATTTGCCGCCTATCGGCGGGTCGGTGCCGGATACGAGCTGCACACGCTCCAGATCTTCACCGTCACCGCCGAGGGCATCAGCCGGAATTCGGTGTTCCAGGATTCCGAGGTCTTCGCGGCATTCGCATTGGCGGCCGGACTCGACACCCAGGGGCTGGGCCCCTGACGCGGCCACTGGTACGACAGCCCCGGCCTGCCGAGCAAGCCCTGGGATCTCTTGATGCTGGCGCGATGAGTTCTGACCCCGCCGCCGGTATGTATTGACGAGTTCGCCGGAATACCCCTGGCGAGCCGATCACGAGGGAGAATCCGATGTCGAACAGTCGAGCGGAAGACGAGGCCGCGATCCAGGCCGTGCTGGTTGATTCCTACAAGGCGTGGGAGGCCGGCGACGCCGACGGCATGGTGGCCAACTACGCAGCGGACGCGACCGCCATCATGACCGGCTCGCTCCGCGGCAGCCGTGACGCGATCCGTCAGAACATGGCCCTGGGCTTCGAGGGGCCACTCAAGGGCAGCTCGACATACAACAAGCAGCTCA
This sequence comes from Streptosporangiaceae bacterium, assembly GCA_049675875.1. Classification (GTDB taxonomy): domain Bacteria; phylum Actinomycetota; class Actinomycetes; order Streptosporangiales; family Streptosporangiaceae; genus JAJYUU01. The sequence goes on along the minus strand of JBAUAR010000421.1, from coordinate 13,125 downwards.
GCATCCGCTTCGTCGGCAGGGACGGCGCGATCGTCATCAGCGAGTCCGCCATCATGTTCGCCGGCGAGACCGAGGTTCCGGCCGACCTGCGCAAGGTGAACGCGACCTGGGTCTTCGAGAAGCGGGACGGCCAGTGGCTGATCGCGGCCTATCACAACAGCCCGGTGCTTGCGCCTTAGCGGTAAGCCGAGGCTCCGACCTGGGTGCCGGAGAAGCGCGGCCGCCACTCTCATCTTCGTCGTGGGAATGCTTCGGAGAGAAGGGTGGTGGTCGTGCGGGAAGGCCTCCCCATCCGGGAAGCCCTCCCCATGACAATCTCGCTGCGCCTGCCGAATATTACGAGCATGCGCTCGATTACCTTCGTCGTCGCCGTCGCCGCGGCCGCCGCCATAGGCACCCTTCTCGTTGCTGGTTGCGACCCTGCTAACGGTCAGTCATCTCTGCCTGCGGCTCCTACGACGGTTCCGGCCGCCGCCAGCGCCGGCGCAGCAACGGAAACGCCGTCGGCTGACGCCACCAGCACCGGCCCAGCAACGGAAACGCCGCCGACTCAGGCCATCGTGTCAGCTCCGCAGCTCCCGATTTCGGCCGAATCCGACAGCCAGACGAAGGCCGAGGGCAACGACGGCCCGTCCTCTTCGATACTTCTTCCGACCTCGTGTCAGCTAACGGGCACGACCATTACGGCCGAGGGCACGTACACAAACGGCGGCTTCGTTCCGAACGTGTACAACCGCTACGGCGACATCATCGTGCTGTACGTACTGGCTGCCCCTTCTGCTGGCTATCCGGCGGGGATGCAGCTTGGGGCGTCAAATCTCAGCGAATCCCCCGTAGTGGGAAGCGGCGCCCGCTGGCACGTCAGCCTCTCCATCTCCCCGTCCATTGGCGCACCCGCCCGATGCGTCGTAGCAGCACAGCCAACTCACGGCGGGCAGTTCGCGCCCTAGTTACCGCGGAATGACTGGCCGTGTCGTCGTGGTGGTCCGGTAGGCGCCGCGGTGGACTGCAGCGGCCGACGAGGCGCTCAAGGTGCGGGCCGGAAGCTGGTCACCAGCGGCTGCCAGATGCTCTTGTACACCGCGGTCCACTGGCTGACCGGGCCAGATAGGTCTATGGCGTAGCTGAGCCTGCCGGGCTCGACGATGAAGGTCCTGTCGATGACGTGGATGCTGATGCCCTGGTAGATGTTGGTGAACTGCCAGTCAGCGGCGTTGTAGCCGCGGTAGTTCACTTGGCGAATCGAGATCTGCTGGTAGGACGGATCGGCTGCAGCCTTCGCGGCTGCCTGCTGCTGCCAGTCGGCCAGGGCGTCGGCCTGAGGGTGCGTGCTCCACGCGACAACCAGAACAAACCCGGGGGGCGTTCCAGTGAACTGAACCTCGCCGGGCGCCGTCGAGCCGAGGGCCCAGCCAGCCGGGAGGCCGATAGCAAATCCGCTGGGGTCGTCGTAGGTGTGCCAGCGGGGCGCGAGCGTGAGGAATCCGGCGATGGCCGCGGCGACGGCAACGGCCGCTGCGGCCGCGATCACCAAGCGCCTGCCGCGCCTGCGGCCCCCGACGACCTCGATCCGGCCGGGCGGCTCCATCGGCCGCAGCGGCGTGAAGGGCCCGATAGTGGCGGACTCCGCGGGAGCACCGCTGGATCCGCCGGGGGCGAGGCCGGCTGCCTCCCGTTCGGTTCTGCGGAGCGACGCTCCGGCCGCGACGGGAGCCTCGTACCTGGCGATGCCGGCTGCGCGCTGGAACGCCGCGGTGAAGTCGCCGCAGCTGGGGTAGCGATCACTGGGTGACTTGGCCAGCGCCCGGCGGAGGACCGCATCCAGCTGCGCTGGCAGCCCGCGACGGCGCGTGGACAGTAGTGGCGGCGGCTCGGACATGTGCGCGGTGAGGACGGCCATGACGCTCTCGAGAGGAAACGGCGTCTGCCCGGTCAGCATCTCGACGGCGGCGCACGCCAGCGAGTACTGGTCCGCCCGGCCGTCGACGCGCCGTCCCCCGATCTGCTCCGGCGCGGAATAGTCGGCCGTTCCCAGGAATCTCCCGGTGCTGGTGAGCGTGACGGCCCCCGATGTGGCCTTCGTCAGCCCGAAGTCCGCTAGGTAGACGTGATCCGGCCGGCCCTTGCGGACGTCCATCAGCATGTTCCCCGGCTTGACGTCGCGGTGTACCAGCCCGGCGGCGTGCGCAGCGTCGAGTGCGGATGCTACCGACACCAGGATCGCGGAAACTCGGTCAACGCCCAGCGGACCCTCGCGAGCCAGCAGCGACCGAACGTCGCCGCCGGCGACATACCGCATGGCGATAAACAGCACGCCGGCCGATTCACCGGCCTCGAACACCGGGATGATGTGCGGATCGTCCACAGCCGCCGCGGCCCTCGACTCGCGGATGAACCGCTGCCGGAATTCCTCGTCAGAGGCGACGGACCGGGCCATGATCTTGAGTGCCACCGGCCGGCCGAGCTCACCGTCACGCGCCCTGAACACCACTGCCATGCCGCCGTGGCCGATCTGCTGCTCCAGCACGTACTTGCCGATCCGGGAGCCGGGGCCGAAGTGGCTCTCCTCCCATGGCAGGTCGCTGACCATTCCACCTCCGGCTGGGCCGCCGCCGTGTGTCCAAACCCCGTCATTGTCGCGCATCGAGCGACCGGGCCGACACATTCCGGCCTCGCAGCTACGCACGCAGGCTTCAGCCGGACGCGCTCCGGAGTTGCGGGCACTCGCGGCACCTTAACTCCGCAGCAGGCCACGCAGCGTGCCGCCACAGGCCGCGAGCCATGCGTCGGTGGCAGCGAGATTCCGCAGCCGCACCGCTACGTCGTCCAGGCAAACCTGGCCCCGGCGCCAACGGCCGGCCCGCCACACCACGGTGCCCGCCGCCCTGGCCCGCAGCAGATCGGGCACCGCGACCGTTTCGGCGTCGGTGAGTTGCTGGACGCTGCGATAACCGCGGGCGAGCGCGATCACCCGGCGCTGCCAGTCCGGAGCGTCCAGCGCGCCCGACTGCTTCAGGGCGACGACGAAGTCCTGCACCCGGAGTTCGGCGCCGGCGATTTCGAAGTCCAGCATCGCCGTGACCTCGCCCGTTCCCTCGTCAGCCAGCACGTTCGATGCGGCGACGTCGCCGTGTACGACCTGGACGGGCAGGCCGGCACCGACCCCGGTCAGCCACGTTCCCTGCTCGAACCCCACCAGAAGCCGGGTCAGCTCGGAGCTAATGCCGGCCGCTGCTAGCTCATGGCACAGCTGGCCAACGTCTCCTGCATCCGGATGCACGAGTCGGCTTGTCAGCCAGTCTTGTGGGGCGTCCTGGCGGGGCACGTGGCCGAGCGCTGCGCTGAGCTGGCCGACCGCTCGCCCGAACCGCTGGAGCGCGGGCTCGCCGGTCAGCTCGGGGCGAACGCCAGGCAGTCGGTTGCAGAGCGTGGCAGGCCCGGCAGCGGTCTCTACGAGGAACTCGCCACCGAGGGCAGGCAGGGGCAGAGGCACCGCGAACGGCAGGCTCGCGGTTTGCAGCCGATCGAGCAGCCGGTGCTCGGCGCGGACCTGGTCAGGCGTCAGATTCTGACTGATCCGCAGCACCCACTCGTCGACGCCGTGATCGATCAGGAACGTCCGGTTGTTAGTGCCGCCGCGCGCGGGGATCAGCCGGGCTTCCGGCGGCACTCCCCAGCACGTCAGCAGCGCGGGCAGGTCCGACAGTTCCGTGTTCACTTGCCGATCTTGCCGCCGGGCCTGCTAGTGACGCGAGTCGTTTTCGTTCGGTGCCGGGCACGTACCGTGCGGGTCACCCGCCCGGCCGTCGCCGCCCGAGCTGCTGGCGACCTGGGGCGCCGGCCGGGCTGCGGTGATCAGCGCGCTCGGATCGGTGCCTGAGTTCCGGGTTGAGCTGACTGCGCCTAGCGGGAGGCTGCGGGCCTGGGGACCAGAAGATGCGGCACAGCGGGTCAGCGGACCGGCTGCCGATTTCTGCCTGCTGGTCACCAGGCGGCGGCACCGAGCTGACCTGGCGCTACGCGCGGAAGGCGCGGAGGCCGCAGCTGGCTCGATGTCGCGCAGGCGTATGCGGGCCCGCCATCAGCAGGCCGCCGGCCCGGACAGTTCGCTGAGCCCGGCTAGTTCGACCGGTCCGGAGAATTCAGCCTGCTCTGGCCAGTTCGGCCCAGCGGCCGCGGTCCGCTCTCACCCTCGACCCTGCCCGACGGCCTTGTGCCGGTCATACAGCTCGGCCGGCGGCTGCTCGCGGCGCAGCTCACCCACCAGGCGAGTCACGGCGCGCATGATGTCTGTGGTTGCAGCGTGCAACGTAGGCGCGGTCAGCGGCTGGCCCCGGTACTGGCCAAGATCAACTGGCGGGCCAGCCAGGATCTGCACAGTCTTGCGCGGCAACGGGTGGAAGCCCGGCTTGAGCGTCCCTGCCAGGCCGCCCTTCTCGCCCTTGCGGTACGGCAGCAGCTCGTGCGCTCCCCACGAGGCCAGGGGGATCACGGGCGTGCCCGTGCCGAGGGCAAGCCTGGCCGCGCCGGTCTGGCCGGTCATCGGCCAGAGGTCGGGATCGCGGGTGCAGGTGCCCTCCGGGTAGACGATCAGGCATTGCCCAGCTGCGAGCGCATCTTCGGCGACCGTGAGTGAATCGGCAGCCCTGGCACCGCTGCGCAACACCGGGATCTGCCCGGTGCCCCGGACCACCGCCCCAACGAGACCCTTCTCGAACAGCGACGCCTTGGCCAGGAAGATCGGATACCGGCCGCATCGGTGGAGGTAGTGGCAGAGAGCCAGCGGGTCAGCCTCGGAGACATGGTTCGCCGCCACGATGAGCGCACCAGCGCGGGGCACGTGCTGCTGGCCCTGCCAGCGCTCGGTGACGAGCAGTCGCATCGCGGGTGGCACGACCGCGATCGTGAGGCCGCGCCACCACCGCGAGTACTGGTAGCTCATGCCGAACCTTCCTTGACGGCCGGACCGCACCATAGCGGCCGGCGGCACTCGTCGTCCAGGTATGTACCTCGGGCACCGCCCGCGTCATGCGGTGACACCCGCGATGAGGTGGTCGAGGACGTCGATCATCTCGGTACGCGCTCGCGTGCGGTCTGCCGCCTCGGCGACGTACAAGGCGGCCTCGTCACCAGCTCCCATGAGCGCGTGCGCGAGCGGCCCTACCGGCAGCGGGCGGATGCGCCCGAGTTCGATCCCGTGCGACAGGAGAGCCTGTACCAGTCCGAAGACGTGCCGCTGGCATATCTCTCGCCAATACGACCAGCCCAACACCGACGGCCCGTCGATGAGGGCGATGCGATGGATCTCTGGCTCTACGCAAATGTCGAGCCAGGTTCGAACGGCGTGCCGCAGGGCCGCTACCGGATCGGATATCCCCGCCGCCGCCGCCTCGTCGGCCAGCCGCTTGGCGATGTCGGCCTCGACTGCCTGAAGGACCGCGTCGAACAGGGCAGTCTTGTCGGCGAACTGGTGATAGAGCGCCCCGCGTGTGACCCCGGCAGCGGCGACGATAGCGTCGGTCGGCACCTCCGCGAACCCGTGCGCGGCGAACAGCCGCCGCGCCGCTGCCACCAGCGCGTCACGGGTCGCCGCTGACCGGTCGGCTTGAGTGCGCCGCGCCCGCGACGTGGCCGACCCCTGGGTTGACATTCTCCGATTCTCCCTATCCTCGCAAGTCGAGTCACGTGGCTGGACATACATACGTACTGACTGTATGTTATTGACATGCCAACGCATCCTACGCCCGTCGACCCCGAGGTGGCCGACCTGCAACAGGGCAGGCTCGCGTACCGGACCGCGGGTCCGCCCGGAAGTTCTAGCCCGCCCGTCGTGTTCGCGCACGGGGTTCTTGTCGATGCCCGGCTCTGGGATGCCGTGGCAGAACGTCTGGCGGCCGAGGGCATCCGCAGCTACGCGCCGACACTGCCACTCGGCGCTCACCAGTGGCCGATGAACTCTGACGCTGACCTCTCGCCTCGTGGGGTCGCCCAGCTCATGCTGGACTTCATCGCAGCGCTTGGCCTGACCGACGTGACCATCGTGGGCAACGATACGGGCGGGGCGATCTGCCAGGTCATGCTCGGCACCGACACGAGCCGGATCGGCGCCGCGGTCCTGACCGACTGCGATGCGTTCGGTGCTTTCCCGCCGCGGAGCCTGGCGCCGCTCTTCCAGGCACTGCGTCATCCCGGCGTGGTCGCGTGCCTGGCCAGGGGCCTTCGGCTGGAAAGGGTCCGACATGGCCGGCTCGCATACGGACCGCTCAGCAGCGGCCCCATCGACACCGGGCTGACCCGCGACTGGGTACTGCCGCTGGGCAGCAAGGACATCCGCCGCGACCTCGCCAAGTTCGCACGGGGGGTTCAGCCGAGCGTTCTCCTCGACGCAGCTAGCCGGTTTAGCCAGTTCACCGGGCCCGTGCGGATCCTCTGGGGAGAGGACGACGCCTTCTTCGGCACCGAACTGGGCAGGCAGCTGAGCGAGGCATTCCCTCGTGCCACCCTCACTACCGTGCCGGCAGGCCGAACCTTCCTGCCGCTCGATTACCCCGGCGAACTCGCCCGCGAGATCACGGCTGCGGCCCGCGACACCGCGGTGCGAGAGCGCTAGGCGGCAGGAGTGGCGCAGCTCACCGGCGCTACCCGCAGCATCGAAGACCCCGCCGAGCGAGAAGTCGCTGCAAGGGGCGGCCGCCTGCGGAGGCCGTCCCTTGCAGCGTTCGGACAGGCTGCCCGCCTTAGCGGGTCAGCGGCGGTGGAAGTGGGAATGGCCCGACTACGGCAGCTGAGTTATCGCCGTAGCTAAGCCAGCTGGCGATCGGAGCCCGGACTCCGACACCAGGCCGGTTGTAGTCGCAGACACCGGTCGGGAATGCCTGGCGGAGCTGGGCCTGTTCGGCGGCAGTGAAGGTCACTGGGTAGTCGCGGAAGTTCAGTGGCTCCAGGCTGCACTTCAGCGCCGGCATGGTCAGAGGCTCGCCTGCGCCCAGGCGCGGGTTAGATGCCACCGGGTAGGTCGCACCGCACTGCCCTGTTCCCGGGTCGGTGAGGGTCTGGTGCACCAGGTCGGTGGCCGACAGGAAGCAGCCGTCGGAAAGCCCGGCTGGCTTGTTGTCGAGCACCTTCTGCTGAGCGCTGTGACGTGAGTGATCGTTCTCGATGTTGGTCAGCCAGGCGTCCATTTCGGCGAGTTCGTAGGTATCAGCCGCGTTGATCTCCGCTGCTGTCGGCATGTTCTCGATGATGACCTGGTTGCCGTCGGTCCCGTTGGCCGCCAGCAGCCGCGCCCGGATGATGAACGACCAGTCGGTGGTGTGGATGTCGTTCCCGAAGCCGATGAAGTCGAGGTCGAGGCGCTGGTCGATTACCGGCGTCGTCCGCAGGCCCAGCGACGCGCTGTTGACTAGGTCGTCGGCGTACACAGCGCGGAGCGCCGTCAGGCTCGCCTCAGTGCGCTGCGGGACCTCGGCGCCGGCGAAGTTCATCCCGCCGATGTCGGCGTTCAGCGTGGCGAACTGAGCCGGCGTGATGGCACCCGAGTCCAGGGCAGCGAGTCCGTATTGCACGCCGACGTTGTCCAGCGGGCTATTCGGGAAGCCCGTGGTCGGATCTATCCCGAGCTGGTTGACGATCTGCTCGTCAGAATTGCAGATGATCCCGGCCGGATTCGTCGGGCTCCACTGCTCAGCGGGCGGGATGATCGCCGGATTGCAGCTGCCGGTGGCCGTGGACCGGTTCGCGAACGTGGCGTCCCACGACTCACACGTCGTGTAGTCGTTGTAGCCCGAAACGGCGGTCTTCTGCGCGGTCGTGAACGATGATCCGCTGGGTCCGCCGAAGAAAGAGTCGAGCAGCCTGCAGTCGGTGACTGGATCGGCGGTCGTCAGCGGGTCCGGGAACGAGATGCTGGGGATGATGCCGTCCAGGATGCCGGGATATGAGTCAGCGATCTCGTACTGCTGGATGGCGCCACCGGAACCGCCCCACCCGATAGTGAACTGCACCGGCCCGTAGGTGTCGATGAAGTGCTCCTTCACCATCATCGCGGCCTCGGCCGAGATGATGGTCGAGCAATTGTTGTCGAGCACGTTGAGCGTCGATGATGCGACGGCGTACCCCAGCGACAGGAACTCGTCGTCCAGCACACCGCCGGTGGATGTGCCTTGCTGGTAGCCGGAATTGCAGCCGCCGCCGAAGGTGTAGATAAGTTTGCCGTTCCAGCTCGTGTCGGGCCGCAACGGGGACGGGGCCTGCCCGTCGAACAGCGCCGCGACCTGGTAGACCGCCCGGTCGATCACTCCGGTCTCGACCCGCACGATGTATGGCACGCTTCGCCCGTTCACCATCGCCGTCGCCGCATCGGCCGGAACGGACGTGGGATCGGCCAACGGCACGAAGGCGCCGGCGGTGTTCTTGTACACGTAGGAGACCACTGTCGGCGCGAAGCAGTCCGGCGAGCTGGCCGGGGCGAGACCGAACGAGGTCGTCTCGCACACGTACGGAAGTTGTTGCTTCCCGGAGAAGACCGGCCCGTTGATGGAGTGATCGATGATTTCGAGCGACGATGCGAACTGACCATGCGCGGAGGCGACCAGCCGGTTGTGGCCGATGGTCAGGCCGGTGACGAGCCCGAGCAAGCTGCCGTCTGATTGCACGCGGAAGCTGGACGTGACGTCGTGGCCATCTGAGGTGATCTGCACGTCAGCCGGGTTGAGGTGCCTCGGGACATCGACTCGCACCAGCGCCTCGCCGCCGCTGATGAGCTCCGGCCTGGGATTGGACACGGTCACCAAGGCGAGCCGCCCGAGCGCGAACCCGTTGCCCGGTGCCGCGGCCGCTGCGGCGGTCGGCGCGAGCACGAGCGCGAGCACCGAGATAGCCGCCAGCCACCCTAGGGGTCGGCGTGATAGTAAGCGTGATCTCACAGAGAACCTCCTTGCCGGCCCCGATGGGCGTCACCAGAAACGCACCCCGTACCCAGGCATACCACCCGATGAATCACACCGAAATAGGGTTCAGTCTTTCCGCGCGGTCGCGGGTCCCGCTAGGAGTCGACGAGGCCAGCCTCGTGTGCCAGCAACCCGGCCTGGGTGCGGTTCGCGCAGCCGAGCTTGACGAGCATCCGTGACACGTAGCCCTTGACGGTTGCCTCGGACAAGTACAACCTGGCGGCGATCTGGGCGTTCGACAAGCCTTGACCGAGGCAGGCAAGCACTTCGGCTTCCCGCTCGGTCAGTGTGTTCGTGAGTTTGCGGGCGCGATCGCGGGCTGACTGGCGGTCGCCGGATGCGGCGACCAGCCGCCGTGCGGCGGCCGGCGACAGCACCGTGTGCCCCTCCGCCGCCACCCGCACTAGCCCGATCAGATCCTCGGGCGGAGTCGACTTGACCAGAAAGCCGGCCGCTCCGGCCCGGAGTGCCCGCAGGACGTACTGGTCGGCGTCAAATGTCGTCAGCACCACCACCACCGGCGGGTTACCCAGCGCACCGATGCGCTCGATCGCGGTTATCCCGTCCATGCCGGGCATCCGGAGGTCCATCAGCACCAAGTCGGGCCGGTTGCGCAGCACCGCCGCGACACCCGCTTCGCCGTCATGGGCTTCATCGGCCACCTCGATGTCGTCGGCTGAGCCGAGGATGGTGCGCAGGTGCGCGCACACCATCGGCTCGTCATCGACGACAACAACTCTGATCATGGTGCGCACGTCGCCGGCTCGGCCGTCGGGACGTACGCGGGCAGGCTGGCCTCCAGGCAGAAGCCGCCATCCTCGGTGTGGTCGGCTCGCAAGGTGCCATGCACGACGTCGACCCGGCGCCTCAGGCTAGCGATGCCGAGGCCGGAACCGGTAGCGGCGAGTTCGCTGCCGAACCTGCCGGAAGGCGCAGTATTCGTCACGGTCAGCCGCACATCGGAGTCGCCGTAGCTGACCTGCACCAGCACACGGGCGCCGGGTGCGTGCTTGCGGACGTTCGTCAGCGCCTCGCGCACGATCCGGTAGACCGTGCGCCTGACAACCGGGGAGGCAAGACCGGGGTCGCCGTGTTCGGCCAGCTCAGCCGGCGTGCCTACGCCCGTCGATTCGGCGATAAGCGCGGCCAGGCCCGAGGCCGGGAGTGTCTCATCGTCAAAGGGCGAGGTCCGCAAGATGCCGACCAGGTCCCGAAGTTCGTCCAGGGCCTGGCAGCCGGCCGCGCGCAACTCCTCGGCCGCGCGTCGCGTGGCCTCGTCGGTCGCCGTGATGCCGAGGGCGCCGGCTTGCAGCACCATCAGGCTGACGTGGTGCGTCACCACGTCGTGCATCTCGCCGGCGAGGCGGGCACGCTCGTCTGCTCTGGCCTGCTCGGCTAGCAAGTAGCGCTCGCGCTCGGCTCGCTCGGCTCGTTCTCTCAGTGCTTGCACCATGGCGTGCCGGGCCCCGAAGTACAGCGCCAGCAGTGGCCCGAGTGCGGTGCGCAGCACGCCGATGGCGATCACGTCGGCCGATGGCTCCCATATCCGGGCGACGACGACGGTCAGTATGCCCACCGCGGCGAACGCCGCGCGCCGGTCCTTGCGGTAATAGAAGGGCCCGTACGCAGCCAGGACGGTTCCGTAGGGTGCCCATACGTTCCCCGCGCTGGCCGGTGTCAGCGCGCCCGCGGGAGAAATCAGCAGCGTTATCGCCAGCGTGAACCCGGCCAGGATCGCGATCACGATCATGGGTGCGCGCCGCCGAACAGCCAGCGACAAGTCGGCTGCTGCCTGGCAGCCCAGCATCGCCCAGGCCAGCGCTCCGGGATGAGCGGGCCACCAGGACGCACCCGCGAGCGTCGCGGCGGTATCCAGCACGACGAAGCCGACCGCTACGAGCACGTCCACGGCCAGCCAGTGCCGCGCAAGCCAGGTTCGGACGTCCATGCTGAAGACGCTATGTCATAGCGGCTGAGACTCCCTCGGCACGCACACCTTCGTCGGCGCAGGTACCTCCGAAAGTCGCACGCCGACGCCTGAGGTCACTCTTTCTGCGGCCCGGAACCATACGGGCGGCCCTGCCGCGCGGCAGCGGCACTGGCCTGCAATGGGGATATGCAAATCACACCAGAGCGACCGGACGGAGTCCGGCATCACCGCGGCTCGCAGGGGAGCCGCCCGCTGCACCCGGGTGAGCGAGGATCTCCGATGCGCGCGGACGGAATCCGGCGAAACGCCGTAGATGTGACCGGCCTACGGAAGGCGTACGGCCAGGTGCACGCTATCCGGGACATCAGCTTCACCGTCGGCTATGGCGAGATCGTCGCCCTGCTGGGACCCAACGGGGCTGGGAAAACGACCACGCTGGAGATCCTGGAAGGATTCCGCCGCCGGGACGGAGGCGTGGCCACCGTCCTGGGCCTAGACCCCGGCGACCGGTCCAGTGCCCGTGAGCTGCGCGAGCGGGCCGGGCTGGTGCTGCAGGACATCGCCGTTGAGCCGTACCTGACCCTGCGCGAGACCATCGCCAGGCAGGCCGGCTATTACGCCACACCGAGGGACGTGGCAGAGGTCATCGGCCTGGTCGGGCTCGCCGGTCTGGAGCGACGCAAGGTCAGGACGTTCTCCGGCGGCCAGAAGCGCCGCCTCGACCTTGCCCTCGGTCTGGTCGGGAATCCGGAGTTGTTGTTCCTGGACGAGCCGACGACCGGATTCGACGCCGCAGCCCGCCGCGATGCGTGGCACCTCGTGCGTGAACTTCGCGCAGCGGGGACCACCATCGTGCTGACCACCCACGACATGGACGAGGCACAGGCGCTTGCTGACCGGGTGGTGCTGCTAGCCAGGGGGGTCGTCGCGGCTTCGGGTCCAACGGCCACCGTGGGTCGGCGGGACGCGGAGCAGGCGCGAATCACCTTCACACTGCCGGCGGGTTGCGCGCTCGCGGACCTGCCAGTGCCAGCCGAGGACCACGGTGGCGTGGTCGTAGTGGACAGCGGAAACCCGACGCAGATCCTGAACGAGCTCACCACGTGGGCCATCCGGCGCGGCGTGCCGCTGTCCGGGCTCACCGTCGAACGCCCCAGCCTGGTGGACGTTTACCTGCAACTGACCAGTGATGGCAAGCGGCCTAGCACGCCAGAGAGGATCTCCCAATGACCATCGCTGCCACCGGGCAGCACGCGCGTCGGCGTCCGAGCCTGGGCCTGCTCGCTCACCAGATCCGTTACGAGCAGCTGTCGTTCTGGCGTAACCCGCAAAGTGCCGTCTTCACCTTCGCCTTCCCGGTCGTGTTCGTCGTCATCATCGGCGCCCTGTTTGGCGCGGCAACCGCGAGCCCGTACTTCACGGGGCTGTCAGCGGTGCAGTATTACGTGCCGACGATCGCGGCGCTGTCCGTAGTGGGCTCCTGTTACGGGCAGCTCGCGGTCGCTCTCGCGGCCCGACGCCAGAACGGGATCCTCAAGCGGGTTCGCGCCACCCCGCTACCCGCGTGGAATTACTTCGCTGGACTACTCGCGCACTGCGTGCTGGTCAGCGTCGTCGACATAGCGCTGATCATCGTCGTCGGGCGCCTGTATGGGATGCCGCTGCCGTCGAATTGGCCGGCCATCGGGCTAGCGCTGGTGCTTGGGGCGGCGAGCTTCTGCGCCCTGGGAGTCGCGGTAGCGTCCGTAATCTCGAACGCCGAGGCCGCGCCAGCCGTCGCCCAGCTGGTGCTCTTCCCGCTGTTGTTCCTCTCGGGCACTTACCTGCCCATCCATTCCGAGACACTGAACCGGGTCGCCAGCTGGCTCCCGGTACGCCCGTTTAACGAGGTCCTGCTCGGGCTTATCGGTCATCACAGCGGCCCAAACTGGCGAGACCTCGGCGTGCTGCTCGTCTGGGGCGTCGCGGGAGCGGTTCTCGCCGTCCGCCGCTTCCGCTGGAATCCACGGCCTGAATAAGAGGTCTACCAGAAGCCTGGTCCGAAAATAGGACCTTGGCTGGGCGCGCGGCAGCTCCCGGCGGCGCGTCAGCGTCGCCGGGTTCTTCGGGTGATGTCTGGGGGTCGCGGTCAGGAGTTCGCCGGTGTCGGGGTTGATGGTTTCGATGGTGACTTTGTAGCCGAGGCGTTCGAGGCTCTTGATGTGGTTGCGGGCCTGGCGGCGGGTGTGCAGGCGCTGCTCGTAATAG
>JBAUAR010000420.1:0-9009 GCA_049675875.1 Streptosporangiaceae bacterium | reverse complement strand
AAACCATCAACCCCGACACCGGCGAACTCCTGACCGCGACCGCCTGACATCACCCGAAGAACCCGGCGACGCTGACGCGCCGCCGGGAGCTGCCGCGCGCCCAGCCAAGGTCCTATTTTCGGACCAGCAGGCGGGTCGGCCCGACGGGCGACTTGGTTACAATGAGTTATCGCGGCGGGCCGCGGAGCAGTACATCGTTGCCCTGGCCCGTCACGTGTGCGGTGTGCCAGCCCGGTCCTATGCTGCAGGCAGAGACTGCCGCGCAGTGGCCAGCGGGCCGCGCCGGCGCCAGGCTCAGCCTCGGAGGCGCACATGGGACTGATGGATAAGGTCAAGGCGCAGGCGAATCAGCTTGCGCAGAAGACTCAGGAAGCAGCTCAGGAAGGCAAGAACAGGATCGACCAGGCGCAGGCAAACCGGCGCGGCGACGGGTTGCTGCGCCAGCTCGGCGCGCTGGTGTTTGCGGAACATACCGGGCGCGGCACGCCGGACAGCCAGACCAAGATAGACCAGCTGATTAGTACGATCTCGGCGCACGAGAAGGAGAACGGACTGAACCTGGCGCAGAGCACCGTGCCGCCGCCCGGGTCATCGGGTGACCAGCAGGGCTCGGCTCCTGGTGCGCCGCCGCCCAGCCAGAGCACGTGGTCCGACTCGACGGGCAGCGGTCCAGCTGGGTCAAACCAGGACACACCGGGAGGCTTTCCGACCGGAGGTCAGACGTTCTTCCCGCCACCAGGGGATTCTTAGTCCAGGCCAGACGGTTCGTCCAGCTAAGCCGCGTCCTACCCGGTCCGCCCGAGCCACGGTGGGTCGGGCGGGGCTGTTCGGGTTCGGCCTCGCCCGGGCTCAGGTGGCTCAGGCGGCTTGGGCTCAGCCTCGTCCGTGCTCAGGGCTGCCGCGTCAGCGACAGGCATCCTGGGCCGCCGTTTGCTGCGCTGCGTCACCCGATGCCGAGCTGCCGGACGCGTGCCGCGCGAGATCGGCCGCTTCCGTGTCGGTCTGCAGCCGGTGGAAGAGCGCCGTAGCCGCCGGCTGGTTCCACTGCACGGCTGACTCGCCGCTGGGGGTCTGGTAGTCCTCCGAGGCGATGGGGACGGTCGTGAATGACACGTCGGCAGGCTTGACGTCGCGTAGCTCGTCGGCCAGCTCTATTAGGTTGAACCCCTGGTCGACCTGGACCGCGGCCGTCACCGACACCAGTACCTGCCGCAGCCGCACTGGGTTCGTGAGCACGCCCGATGCGGTCGCCTCGATGAACGCCGATGACAGCAGCTGCTGCTGATCCGCGATCCGGGCCAGGTCTGACGTTGCGAACGAATGCCGGTCGCGGGCGAACTCCAGCGCTGTTACGCCATCGACGTGATGCATGCCGGCCTGCAGGTCCAATCCGGAGTCGCCGTCGTCCACCGCGTACGGCAGGCAGACGTTCACACCGCCGAGTGCGTCGATCACTTTGACGAAGCCGAGGAAGTTCACCTCTACGTAGTCGTTGATGTCGAGACCGGTCGCGCTCTCGACGGTACTGACCATCAGGGCCGGCCCGCCGATCCCGTACGCGGCGTTGATCTTGTTCATGCCGTGGCCGGGGATACTGACCCAGGAGTCCCGCGGCAGGCTGACGACCTGGACACTCTCGTGATTTGCGGGAATGTGCACCAGCATCATCGTGTCCGTGTTCTCCCCGATGGCGTTGCCCACGTGCAGGCTGACCTGCTGCCGGCGGCTGAGCCCGCCGCGCGCATCGACACCCACAACGAGGATGTTGACCGGCCCGGTGGACGGCGTTCCGGACGTTCCGGCGTCGAGCCGCCCGAGGCCGGCGCTGATGTAGGTAGTCACAACCCACGCGCTACACGACACCAGGAGGGTGAGGATGGACAGGGCGCCGACGGTCATGAGCACGAATCGGTGCCGGCGGGCCTGCTGGCTGGTGGCGATCTGCCGCTCGAACCGTCGTCGGACGGCCTGGTAGTTCAGCGGGGTCGACTGGGCGGCGGTCGGCGTGGCCGGAGTGCGGTTTTGGCGAGTCTGCCCGCTCTGCCAGCGGTGGCCTGCAGCTTGGCTGGACTGCTCGTCCTGGCTGGCGTGCTCGTCCTGGCCCGCAGCTTGGCCCGCCTGTTCGTCCTGGCTGGCGTGCTCGTCCTGGTACTGGCCGCCCCGCCCTGCAGGGCTCTGGTCGTCTGCTGTCATCTGTCGTCTTCGGCACCGAGCCGCGTACCCGCCCACGGCCGCCTACCCGCCCACGGCCGCCTGCCGGCCCTAGGCTGCGTACTCGACTAAGGCCTTACCTGTCGGCCGCGGCCTAACCGTGGCGCGCAGCCGTAAGCCCGGAGCTTTGCCGGCGCATCATCTGTGCCTTGCCAGCCGCCGAGCACGGTGGCGCTGCTCGCCAGCCGCGAGCACGGCCGGCGCTCTTCGCCAGCCGCGTGACACTAGAGCCGGGTTCGGGTACCATAAAGTAAGTTACTCACCAGTAGCATCAGGCCAGGCGGGCTACGGGCGGGAGGGGTCCGTTATGGGGCACTTCAAGAGCAACCTCAGAGACATTGAGTTCAACCTGTTCGAGGTGCTGAACCGGCAGGACCTGCTGGGAGTCGCGCCGTTCGGCGAAGTCGACGAGGAGACCGCCCGGGGCATTCTGGATGAGGTCAACAGGCTGGCGATAGGCCCGGTCGCGGAGTCGTATACCGACGCGGACCGGCACCCGCCCGTCTTCGACCCGGCCACGCACTCCGTCACGATGCCGGAGGCGTTCAAAAAGTCCTACCAGGCGTTTGTGGACGCCGAGTGGTTCCGCCTCGAGCTTCCGCCAGAGCTGGGCGGCACGAGCGTGCCCCGGTCGCTGGCCTGGTCGGTCGCGGAGCTCATCCTGGGCGCGAATCCGGCCGTCTGGATGTACTCAGGCGTCGGCTCCTTCTCGCACGCGCTCTGGCTCATGGGCACGGCCGCGCAGAAGAAGGTGGCCGAGCAGGCGGTCGAGCACCGCTGGGGCTACACCATGGTGCTGACCGAGCCCGACGCCGGATCGGATGTGGGCGCCGGCCGGACCAAGGCGATCCGGCAGAACGACGGGACCTGGCACATCGAGGGCGTGAAGCGCTTCATTACGAGCGCCGAGCACGACATGGCGGACAACATCCTGCACATCGTCCTAGCCCGGCCCGAGGGTGCCGGCCCCGGCACCAAGGGCCTGTCGATGTTCCTGGTGCCCAAGTACCTGATCAATCCGGACGGCTCGCTCGGTGAGCGCAACGGCGTCTACGTGACCAACGTCGAGCACAAGATGGGCCTCAAGGCTTCTACTACCTGCGAGCTGACCCTCGGCGCTGACCAGCCGGCCGCGGGCACGCTGGTGGGCGACGTGCACGACGGCATCCGCCAGATGTTCATGATCATCGAGTTCGCCCGCATGATGGTGGGAACGAAGGCGATCGCCGCACTGTCGACCGGCTACCTCAACGCGCTCGACTACGCGAAAACCAGGGTGCAGGGTGCTGACCTCACCCAGATGACGGACAAGACGGCTCCCCGCGTCACGATCGTGAAGCACCCCGATGTCCGGCGGAGTCTGCTGCTGCAGAAGGCGTACGCCGAGGGCATGCGCGCGCTCGTGCTCTACACCGCATCCCAGCAGGACGCCGTGCAGGTAGCCGCGGCGCGTGGCGAGCAGCACGCGCTCGCGTCTGAGGTGAACGACTTGCTGCTGCCGGTGGTCAAGGGCGTCGGCTCAGAGCGCGGCTACGAACTGCTTGCCCAGTCGCTGCAGACCCTGGGCGGCTCCGGTTACCTGCAGGACTATCCGATCGAGCAGTACATCAGGGACGCCAAGATCGACAGCCTGTATGAGGGCACCACTGCGATCCAGGGCATGGATCTGTACTTCCGCAAGATCGCCCGCAATCAGGGTGCCGCTCTCAGCTACTTGCTCGGGCAGATACGCGAGTTCGCTGCGGCCGAGGCCGGCAACGGCCGCCTGAAGACAGTCCGGGCGGCAGTGGCCAGCGCAGCCGACAACGTGGCGGGCATCGTCGCCGCCATGAACGGCTACCTGGGCGCGAGCCTGACGCAGCCGCAGGAGGTCTACCGGGTCGGGCTGAACACCACCAGACTGCTGCTCGCGCTCGGTGACCTTGTTGTCGGCTGGCTGCTCGGGCGGCAGGCGGAGGTTGCTCTCGATTGCCTGGACCGGGACGGCCTGCCGGCCGGCGACGAGGCCTTCTACCAGGGCAAGGTCGCTGCGGCGGGGTTCTTCGCCGCAACCGTGCTGCCTCGGCTCGCAGCCGAGCGCGAAATTGCCGAGGCGACCTCGCTGGACGCGATGGAACTGCCGGACGAGGCCTTCTAGCTCCGCTTACCGGCTGGCGAGTTCGCAGCGCGGCTGCCCGCATTCCCCCGAGGCGGACGGCCGCGCTGCCTGGCTTCGGCGGTGCGCGCATCGCGCCCGTCTTGCGCATCAGCGTCTTGCGCGTCACGCGTCTTGCGCGTCACGCGTCTTGCGCAGGTAGCCGAGCGGGGGCCCGGTCTTCGTCTCGTCAGCCTCGGCGAACCACTCCCGGCCGAGCAACAGCCCGAAGACCGGTGCCGGGAGCACGAGCAGCAGTCGCATGAGCCGGGCAAGCCTGCCCGTGCCCTGGACCACGGAACGGTGCGCGGCGAGCGCAGCCTGCTTCTGGCGGGCATACCGGCGCACGTTCACCCGGTGCGTGATCCCCGCCCGCGGGGTGAACCACGTCCGCATCTCGGCCCGGTCGTGGCGCACGACCAGCCGCAGTGCCCGGAGCGCGCCGACCACAACGAGAATGTACTCGCGCGGTGCGGTGGCCTCCAGCACCCGCACCCCGGTCAGCTCAGCGGCTCGAGCGCCGACTGCATGCACGTGGATGTGGTCCCGGTGGCCGTACCCGCCGCGGGCGTCGTAGCTCAGCAGCAGGTCGGCGTGCTCCGCCCGGATTAGCTCGGCCAGCCGCTCCGCGGCGTCGTCGACGCCCGCGCGGACGAACCGCTGCCGGTCAGGCGGGTCCGGGAACAGCACAGGCCCGTGCCCGCTGTCGGCGTAGCCGAGGTGCTCGACCCGGGCTGCGCCGAGCAACGCCGCGCTCGCCCGAAGCTCATCCAGCCGGGTACTCGCCCCGGGCTCGCTGACCGCGCCCATCCAGCCGTCGCTGGCCACGACGATGACGACGCGGTGCCCTTCGGCCGCCAGCCGGGCCAGCGTGCCGCCCGTCGCCAGCACCTCGTCGTCGGGGTGGGCATTGAAGGCCACGATCGTCGCCATTCCGCCATGCTGGCAGCAGCGGCTGCTCGCGCGCCAGCAGGGGCCGCCGCGTCTTGGACGGCAGCGTACGCGACGACGGTCCGGCGCAGCCTAGAGCTCGAACTGAACCGCGGCGCGGCCCGTGACGTGGGGCCTGCTGAGTCTGCGGATGATGTCCTGGTGCTCCGGGTGGTCGCGGTACGCGAGGTAGCTGTCGACGTCGTCGAAGTCGGCGACCACGGCGAAGTCGAAGTTGCCCTCGACGAGTCCCGCATCCGGCCCGGCGTGATAGGCACGCAGCCCAGCTAGCCTCGGGGCGAGCGCGGTCAGCTCCGCAGCGAACTGCTGCTCCAGCTCGTCGGTCATTGCGTCGTCCCAGGTGAAAACGACCACGTGCCGGATCATCGGGCTCCTTCCCACGGTGGCGGTGCGCCGCCGTTGCCAACCGTCAGTACTACGACCAGGCGAGCATCCGGAGCGGATCGGTCAGCATCGCGCCGACATCGCGCAGCACCGCGGAGCCCAGCTGGCCGTCCACGATCCGGTGGTCGAACGACAGCGCCAGCGTGCACACCTGACGCACAGCGAGTAGTCCGTCGACGACCCACGGCGCATCCCTGATCTGGCCGATCGCGAGAATTGCTGCCTCGCCCGGGGTGAGGATCGGGGTGCCGGAGTCCACCCCGAACACGCCGACGTTGGTGATCGTGATGGTGCCGCCTGACAGGTCGGCAGGCGTGGCCTTCCCGGCCCGGGCCGTCTCGGCAAGCTGGCCCAGTGCCGCAGCCAGCTCGGACAGGCTCAGCGCCTGAGCATCCTTAACGTTCGGCACGATGAGCCCGCGCTCGGTGGCAGCGGCGATGCCCAGGTTGACGTAGTTCTTGACCACGATCTCCTGCGCGGCCTCGTCCCAGCTCGCGTTGATCAGCGGATGCCGGCCGGCGGCGATGACCAGCGCCCGCGCAACCAGCAGCAGCGGCGAGACCCGCACGTCCTCGAACTCGGGCAGCGCGCGCAGCCGCCCCACGGTCGCCATCGTCTCGGTGATGTCGATCTGCAGGAACTCGGTGACGTGCGGCGCGGTGAACGCGCTCGATACCATCGCCGCGGCGGTGTGCTTGCGCACGCCCCGGATTGGTATCCGCTCCTCCCGTTCCCCAGTCCCAGCCGGAACGGCACGACCGTGGGAGGGAACGGGGCCAGCGACGCCGACCGCAGCGGCCTGCTGGACGTCGTCCCTGGTGATGGACCCACCCGGCCCGGTCCCGGTCAGCACGGCGAGGTCGATGCCGAGGTCCCTGGCCATCTTCCGCACCGGCGGTTTCGCCAGTGCGGAGCCGCCGACCGAAGCCTGGACTGACCCGTTGGTCACGGGCTCGGGGGCCGGAGAGCGCGGGGCAGCCGGGGCCGCGGGCGCGACTGGCGGCGCTGCCGACGCTGGCGTGGTCGCAGTCGGCTTGCGCGCGCGACGAGTCGTCGTGCCCAGTTTCACGCCGTAGCCGACGAGCACGGCCTGCCGCTCAGCCTTCGGCGCCGGGCTGCCGATGATGCCGGGCTCTACCGCGCCCTCGACCGGCGGGGGCACGAGGTCCTCGACCTCGCTGACCTCGCGCGGCGCCGGCGCCGGTGCCGGTGCCGGTGCCGGTGCCCCGGCAGTATCGGCAGAGCCGCCCACATCGACGGAGATGATTGGCGTACCCACATCCGCGGTGACGCCCTCGGGGACCAGCAGGTCCGCCACCACGCCGGCGTAGGGACTTGGCAGCTCGACGACTGCCTTGGCGGTCTCGATCTCGACAATGATCTGGTTAATGGTGACCTGGTCACCGGGCTTGACGTGCCACCTGACGATGTCGGCCTCGGTCAGACCTTCGCCGACGTCAGGGAGCCGGAACTCCTTGATATCTGCCATCCGGGCCTCTCAGTAGCCGAAGGTGCGGTCGACGGCGTCCAGGATCCGGTCCAGGTCGGGCAGGTAATTCTCCTCGAGCCTGGACGGCGGGTACGGAGTAGTCGGTGCTCCGACGCGCAGCACCGGCGACTCCAGGTTGTAGAAGCATTCCTGGCTAATCCTGGCCGCGATCTCCGCGCCGATGCCGCCGGTCACCACGGCCTCGTGCACCACCACGCACCTGCCGGTCTTGCGGACCGAGGCAAAGATAGCCTCGGTATCCAGCGGCGCTAGCGACCGCAGGTCGATGACTTCGAGGGACCGGCCGTCGCCGCTGGCCGCGACCGCTGCCTCGGTGCACGTCCGGACCATCGGGCCGTAACACAGCACTGTCACGTCGCTGCCGGGGACCATGACCCTGGCCGAGTCCAGCGAGAGCGCGCCGGCCAGGCCGCCGTCGACGTCGACGTCAGCCTTGTCCCAGTACCGGCGCTTGGGTTCGAAGAAGATCACCGGGTCGTCGCTCTCGGCGGCTTGCTGGATCATTGTGTAGCCGTCGGCGGCGCCGCCGCATGACACCACCCGGAGGCCGGGGGTGTGGGCGAACAGTGCCTCCGGTGATTCGCTGTGGTGCTCGACCGCACCGATTCCGCCGCCGAACGGGATCCTGACCACGATGGGCAGTCTTACGTGACCGAGTGAGCGGTACCGCATCTTCGCAAGCTGGCTCACGATCTGGTCGAAGGCCGGGAACACGAAGCCATCGAATTGGATCTCGCAGATCGGGCGGTAGCCGCGCAGCGCCAGGCCGATCGCCGTGCCGATGATGCCCGACTCCGCTAGCGGTGTATCGATGACCCTGGCCTCGCCGAAGTCTTTCTGCAGCCCGTCGGTCACCCGGAAGACGCCGCCGAGCTTGCCGACGTCCTCGCCCATGATCAGCGCCTTGGGGTTGTTCTCTAGCGCCTTGCGCAGGCCCTCATTGAGCGCCCTGGAGAGGGTGACAGTGGTCATCGGCCCTCCTCTGCAGCAACAAACGAGTCCAGGTAGGCGGCAAACTCGGCCCGCTCGGCGGCTAGCTGGCCAGTCTCGCTCGTCAGCACGTCGTCGAACATCGACAGCGGCTCCGGGTCCGGCATCTGCAGGCAGGCCGCCCGCACCGACGCGCCGACCCGCGCGGCCTCGGCCTCGACCTCGTCGAAGAAGCTCAGCTCCTCCTGCTCGGTGCGGATCAGGTACTGCTTGACCCGCTCGATGGGATCTTTGAGTTTCCAGGACTCAATCTCAGCGGACAGCCGGTACCTGGTCGGGTCGTCGGTGGTGGTGTGTGCGCCCATCCGATACGTGAACGCCTCGATCAGCGTCGGGCCCTGGCCCTCCCTGGCCGCCCGCATCGCCTTGCGGGTCACGGCGAGGCAGGCCAGTACGTCGTTGCCGTCCACGCGGATGCCCGGGAAGCCGAAGCCCTTCGCGCGCATGTACAGCGGCGTTCTGGTCTGGCGCTCGAGCGGCTCGGATATCGCCCACTGATTGTTCTGGCAGAAGAACACCACCGGCGCGTTGGTGACCGACGCCCAGATGAACGCCTCGTTGACGTCACCCTGGCTGGTCGCGCCGTCGCCGAAGTACGCGATGACGGCCTCGCCGTCCTCGCCGACAGCGCCGTCGCGCTGGATGCCCATGGCGTAGCCGGTGGCGTGCAGCGTCTGGCTGCCGATGACGATCGTGTACAGGTGGAAGTTGTGCACGGTCGGATCCCAGCCACCGTGGCTGACCCCGCGGAACAGCTCGAGCAGCTTCGTGGGGTCCAGGCCGCGGCACCAGGCCACGCCGTGCTCGCGGTAGGTCGGGAAGGCCATGT
>JBAUAR010000419.1:0-15345 GCA_049675875.1 Streptosporangiaceae bacterium | reverse complement strand
GGGCCGCGCCGCTCTGGCTGGGCGCGCTGCGCGGCCTGCCGTATGGCGCGGTCGCGCGTGTCATCGCCGCGCTGACGGGACTGCCCGCCGCTGCCGCCGTAGGAATAGTGCTGACCGTGGCGATCGCCGTGGTCCAGGCGGTCACCGGGTACTGGCTCGGCCGCGCGCTCACGCCGCGGCCGGCGGCGGACTTCTTTCGCTGAGTCCGGGCGGTAGCTGCGTCTTGGTGGCGGCGCGCCGCAGGTCGCGGTCGCCGAGAGCATCGGTGCTGTCGATGAACTGGTCGACCGTACCGGTCAGCGGCAGCGAGCGCACGCCCTCGTCGTGGATCTGGTCGCGCAGCGCGCGGACGAACCGGCCCGCATCCGGTATCCGGTACGGCCGGTCGTAGAACGTCGGCCGGACCACGGGATCGAGCCGGGCAGTCACGCCGATCGCGTTGTGCAGCCGCGCGACGGACTCGTAGGCCTCCGATAGGTTCTGCTCGCGTACCTGCCAGGTGCTCGCGGACAGCGCGGCCGAGAGCAAGGGCCGCAGATCGCGGTCGGCCGGCGTGCTGGCGAGCGCGGTGCCCAGCCACTTGCTGTACGGCGGGTAGCGCCGCTGGATGAGCAGGGCTAGCCGTATCAGGTCGCGAGCGAGCCGGGCGGTGACCACAATCGAGCCGAGGTCGTCGCCAACCTCGGCGCACCGGCCGGGAAACGGCTCTTCCTGCCCGATCCGCTGCCACTGGCAGGCCATCACGTGCAGCCAGAGGTCGTGCGGGTACCAGCTCAGCCGCGCTCGGATTTCGTTGAGCCCGGTCCCAGCGCGCGCCTCGGCCAGCCCGTCGTGGAACACGGCGCCGCCGGTGAATTCCGCCAGTACCTGAGTCGGCACGGCGAGCCAGTCGAGCAGGGCGATCGGCGCCAGCGGGTCGAATCCGAGCACCCCGGCGTGCCACCGGCGCAGCCCGGCCACCAGCACATGATGCGCGGGCCGGCGGCCTGCTCTTCCGCCCGACCGGGCGAACACCGTCGGGTAGCCGCGGAAGCTCACTGGCAGCCGAGCCGCGAGCAGTTCGCCGACCCTGGCCGCGGCGCCAGCATCGGCAGCGTCGTCGGATAGGAACAGCTGCAGCCGCGGGCCCCAGTCATGGTCGGTGGACCGTGGTGTGTCGAAGCCGAGTACCTCCGAGCCCGGCCCGACGAGGGCCGCGGTGTGCGGCAGGCCGGGGACGTGCGTGTCGAGGAGTGGTCGCACGGCCTCGACGTAGAACAACCGGGCGAGTTCCAGGCCCGGAATGAACGGCGTGGTCACGGCCCGAGCGTCACCTTTCGGTCCCGGTCGCCGCAAGTGAATAAAACGCTGCCGCAGCCGGGCCAGCGCAACCAGGCCGGCTCCGGTCCGCCCAGTTGGCTATAGACGCCGCCCGGTGCGTGCCGACCTGCCCGCAGCGCCCCCAGCGGGCTGTACCGCGCTGCCGGCGGAATCGCCCGGCCCGGCCGGGTCGGCTAGTTGGCAGCGGACGCCGCCCGGCTGCGCGCTGACCGGTTCGTAGCGCCTCGGCCGGGCCCTGTCGCGCTGCTTGACGGTCGCTGGCCGGGCCGGTTGCGCGTCTCGGTCGATGCTCGCAGCACCGGGCCGACCGGCGGTCGCGCTTCAGCATTTGCTGCGACAGGGCACGCGGGGCTGCAGGGATGGGCGCCGGGGAAGCCGCGCTGGCGCAGCGCACGATCTACCTCGGCCGCGGTCTGGCAGGCCCGGGCGGTGACATCCAGCCAGCCGTACCGCAGCGTGACTCCACCGCCGGCGGCGACGGCGTTGTCGCGCCTGATGTCACGCCAGCGTTCCTCGCTCGGATGGGCGAGCCGGCCGTCGAGTTCCACGCAGGTCGCATGATCTTCGTACAGCACGTCGCGGTACTCGGTCCGGTCGCCACGGCTGACGCGCACCTGCCGGGTCCCCCTCGGCAGCCGATGCCGTCGTTCGACGTCGCGCTCATAGCGCCCCTCGAGCACGGACATGAGTCCGGCCAGGTCCGGACTCAGCAGCTCGGCCAGCGCGCACCGCCACCGGATCTTCGCTCGCTGCCCCAGCGCCGCTCGCAGCCGTGCCTGTGTGGTCAGCCTGCGGCCGAGGGCCCGGGTTACCCAGCTGACGCCGTCGTCGAGGCTGCCAGCTCGGCCTACCAGATCCAGCACCGTCTCCTCGACCCGGGTCTGCGGGGGCAGCCGCGCCGGATGCCGGGCCCAGTCGGCAAGGGCGGAGCGGTGGATGACGATACCGGCTGTCTGCGCGACCCGGCGATCGACCGGGACGGTGATGTGTATGGATTCACTGGGCGCGTCCGTGAGGCGAGCTAGCTCGGCCGCGGTCTGATGACTCAACACGGCGCCTGGCCCTGCGTACAAGACGGCTGCCCACAACACCGCGAGGCGGCTCGGCTCCCCGGAGAAGGTCGCGTAGACGCCGTGGTACATCCGCTGCCACCGGCCGCTCTGCAGGCGCCAGCGCACGGCGCTTCGGCCGAGTCCAGCCTCGGTCGCCTGCCCGGTCGTCACGACCCCGGCCTGACGCTCGGCGGCGTCGCGCAGCAGGGGCGGGAGTTCGTTGGGCACGGCCGCCAGTGTGCTGTCCGGCACCGACAAATCCGGCCGCCAGCGATGATCGTGGAAACCTATGCACGCCCTGGCGTGCATAGGTTTCCACGATCATGGGCACCGCGCGCGCCGTCGCGGCCGATGGGGTCGATCATGGTGCGGTGACCGACGAGCAGCTGATTGAGCGCGCGCGGAATGCCGGTATTGTTCCTGAGTATCGCGATTGGCGGCGTCGCTGGGTCAGCGTTCCGGCCGAAACGCTCGCCGCGATTCTCGAGGTACTGGAGCAGCCGGTGCCCGCCGCGCCGGAATCGACAGAGTCGGCCGCGGCGGTGGAGTCGGCCGCCGGATGCGCTGAGTCGGCCGCCGGATGCGCTGAGTCGGCCACGGCGGGGGAGTCGGCCGCTGGGCCCGCCGAGTCCAGGACCGCCGCCCGGCTAGACCTGCCCGCCAGCAGGCAGTGGGGCTTTACGGTGCAGCTCTACTCGCTCCGCTCGACCGCCTCCTGGGGCCACGGCGACCTGCACGACCTGGCCGACCTGGCGCGGTGGAGCGCGATCGAACTGGGCGCCGGATTCGTCCTGGTCAATCCGCTGCATGCGGTCGAGCCGCTCCCGCCGGTCAGCGCGTCGCCGTATCTGCCGATGACGCGCCTGTTCACCAGCTCGCTGTACCTGCGGGTGGAAGACGTCCCCGAATATGCCGCTCTGCCGCCCGCCGCCCGCCGCCAGATCAGCGAGCTGGCAGCGCCGTTGCGGGCCGCGAACACGACGGCGGACCTGATCGACCGGGACGCGGTGTGGAGCGCAAAGCGCGCGGCGCTGCTGCTCATTCGCGCCGTCCCGCTCACCGCCGCGCGCGCGGCGGCCTACACGAGGTTCCGCAGCGAACGCGGTCGCGACCTGGAGCGCTGGTCCGCCTGGTGCGCACTGGCCGAGCGGTACGGCGCGGACTGGCGCCGCTGGCCCGCCGAGCTGGCTGACCCGGAGCGTGCCAGTGCGCAGGTGGCTCGGGACGGCGAGCTCGCCGCCGCGGCGGAGTTCCATGGCTGGCTGCAGTGGCTGGCAGCTGAGCAGCTCGCGGCCGCGCAGAGCGCCGCGAAGACGGCCGGTATGACGTACGGCATCGTCCACGACCTAGCCGTTGGCGTGCATCCAGGCGGCGCCGACGCGTGGGCCCGCCAGCACGAACTGGTCGCCGGGTTCAGCGTCGGCGCGCCGCCGGACGGGTTCAATCAGCTCGGCCAGGACTGGGGCCAGCTGCCGTGGAATCCGCGTGCGCTGGCGATGTCGGGCTACCGGCCGCTGGCCGAGTTGTTTGCTGCGTCGCTGCGGCACGCAGGGGGGATCAGGGTCGACCACGTGATGGGACTGATGCGGCTGTGGTGGGTGCCCGCGGGCCAGCGCCCCGACCGCGGCGCGTACGTGACCTACGACCACCGCGCGACTGTCGCGGCGCTGGCCCGCGCGGCCGAGTGTGCCGAAGGCGTAGCCATAGGTGAGGACCTCGGCACTGTAGAGCCGTGGATCCGCGAGTACCTGGCCGAGCACGGCATCCTCGGCACCGAGATGCTGTGGTTCAACCGCGACCGGGATGGCCGCCCGCGGCCGCCAGCTCGCTGGCGCCGGGGCTGCATGGCCACCGTCGGCACTCACGACGTGCCCACCGTCTCGGGGTTCGTGACCGGCGAGCAGGTGACGGTCCGGGCCAGGCTTGGGGTGCTGAAGAACCCGGAAGAACTCGAGCGGGCCAGCTCGGACGAGATGGTGGCGCGCTGGCAGGCGGCCCTGGTGGCGAATGATCTGCTGCCAGCCGGCCAGCCGCCCGGTACCGCTCAGTTCACCGTGGCCCTGTACGGCTACCTGCGCCTGACGCCGGCCCTGCTGCTCGGCGTCGCACTGACAGATGCGGTGGGCGAACTGCGGGCGCAGAACATTCCCGGCACCAGCGACGAGTACCCGAACTGGCGAATCCCGCTCTGCGATGACCGGGGTCGCGCCGTGCTGCTCGGGGACCTGCCCGGCAACGCGCTGCTGCAGCAGGTCTGCCGGGCCGTCCGCGGCGCCTGACTCGAGGCCGGCTGCGGAGCGGAATGCAGCCACAGCCCAGCCAGTTGGCGCGACTACGGACGAATGCAAGGAGAGCACGCATGGCTGTGCAGGAACGGACCCGCCTCGACTTCTGGTTTGACCCGCTATGCCCGTGGGCATGGATCGCCAGCCGCTGGGTTCTCGAGGTGGCGAAGGTACGGCCGGTGCAGGCTCACTGGCATGTGATGAGCCTCGCGGTGCTGAACGACGGCAAGGACGTACCCGAGCAGTACCGGCAGGTCGCGGCGCAGGCGTGGGGCCCGGTCCGGGTGTGCATCGCGGCCGAGCAGAAGTTCGGCCCGGACGTTCTGCTGCCGCTCTACACCGCGCTCGGTACCCGCTTCCACCAGGACAAGGCTGACCGCAGCCGGTCGACCATCGAGGCTGCACTGGCCGAGGTCGGATTGCCTGCCGAGCTGGCCGATGCGATGGACGACCCGTCTTATGATGACGCGCTGCGCGCATCCCACCACGACGGCATGGACCGGGTGGGATACGAGGTAGGAACGCCGGTGATTTCGGTGAACGGCACCTCCTTCTTCGGGCCGGTAGTATCGCCGATCCCGCGTGCCGAGGCGGCGGCCAGGCTGTGGGATGGCGTGCTGGCCGTGGCTGGCACCGACGGCTTCTTCGAGCTGAAGCGCAGCCGGACCAGGGATCCGATCTTCGACTGAGTCGGTCACGCGGGTCAGCGGGCAGCGTGCCAGACTTGCGCTGTGCGCGTATACCTGGGATCTGATCACGCCGGGTTCGAGCTTAAGGCGCGGCTAGTGCAGTGGCTGACGGACGCCGGCCACGAGCCGGTTGACTGCGGACCGGCCAGTTACCAGCCAGATGACGACTACCCGGTCTACGTCATGCGGGCGGCCAGCTCGGCCGTTGCCGACCCGGGCAGCCTCGGCATTGTCATCGGCGGGTCTGGCAACGGCGAGCAGATCGCCTCCAACAAGGTGCGCGGGGTCCGCGCGGCGCTGGTCTGGAGCGCCGAAACGGCCCAGCTCGCGCGGCTGCACAACAACGCCAACGTGCTCAGCCTCGGCGCCAGGGAGTACTCGATCGAGGACGCGCTGAGCTTCGCCAAGGTCTTCGTCGAGACGCCATTCTCTGGAGAGCCGCGGCACGTGCGGCGACTCGAGATGATCGCCGCCTACGAGCAGTCGGGGGATCTTCCGGCTGAGCCCACCTGACGCGGGCCTGGCGGCCGCGGGGTGGAACGGCTTCGGCCACCGCTGGGTCCTGGGCGGCCGGAGGGCTGAGGCTTGCCGCTCTCGGCAACGGCCCGGGCGCGATCCAGGACCGATGGCTCGCGGCGGGCTGCGGCCTCGGCGAAGCTCGCGGCCGCGTCCTCGTCCGCGGCCGTCGGCGGGGACACGTCCCTGGCCCGCATCGCCGCATCGAGTGAGATCTTCATTCCTGGCATTGCCGTAACGGTACCCCTGGCGGCTGAGCAGGACGAGGGCGTTTTCCGCGACGGGGTCGGCCCCGTTACAGTGCCGCCTCCGAGATCGACTCAATCGGGATCCCGGCCTCGCTCAGCGCAGAAACGAACGTGTGCCGCTGCTCGTGCTGATGCCAGGCCGCACCCAGGTCGGCAGCCTTGCGCAGCCGCCGAACCTGGCCTGCACTCCCTCGGCACATCAGCTTGCCAGTCGGCCCGCAGAACACCATGCCGTTGTCCTGCCAGCGCCCCCCGCCGCGAGACGCGCCGCTGCCTGCTCGGCCGCAACGCCCGCAGCCCGGCGACCGCCTGCGCGGGCATCCGCAGCGTCCTGTGCGAACTGGGGGGACTTCAAGTGCGCGATCGTCTGCGTGAGCCGGCCGTCCGGCCGGCCGGCGAATCCTTGTGGTGGTAGCTCGCGAATTCTCCTGGTGGTAGCTGTAACGATTCCGGAACGGGCTCGGAGGATGCTACTCGCAGCAGCAGACCTTGCTGGCCACCTCCTCTCGGCCGGCGGGCGCTGTACCGGAGAGGAGAGCGGGAAAGTGAACAGACGATTCGGGTTACTGGCGACGGGAGGCCTGGCCGCCGTCCTGGTGGCTGGCGGCGGCACCGCGCTGGCGGCGAGCATGGGCCCGGTGGGCTCGGCCGGAGTGATCACCGGCTGCTACAGCACCGGCGAGGTGAACGGCGCACACGCGCTGTTCCTGCAGGACGCCGGTACGAACTGCCCCAGGGGGACCTCTGCGGTGTCCTGGAACGAGCAGGGACCGGCCGGACCGCCGGGTACCGGCGCGACCGTGACGCCGATCACTGCCAGCCCTGGCAATGCGAACTGCCCGGACGGTGGCGCCTCGATCACCGACGGAAACGGGAACACTGGCTACGCCTGCACCGGCGCGACCGGGCCCGCTGGCGCTACCGGTCCGCAGGGACTGCAAGGACTCACCGGGCCTTCTACGGCAGGGACGGCCGGCCTCGACGTGACCGTCGTCCAGGCGAACGGGAACACCAGCGAGTCCCAATCGGTGACCGCACAGTGTCCGGCCGACCACCCGTACATCCTCGGCGGCGGCGGGTTTGGCTTTGACCCGGCCACCGGCGGCGCCGATGTCGCCGCCGTGTACTCGGCGCCCAATTTCGGCGGTAACGGCAGCGAAGGCACCGACGAGGGCTTTTTCGTAGGTTCTGGCGAGGTCGGCGGCTGGACAGTCGAAGCACCAGTCGGCTCTACGCCAGCGGCCTACGCAATCTGCGCGAAGTAGCCGAGCCAGTATGAGCCCCTGTCACCCACGGCGGTGGCAGGGGCTCTCCGCATCCGGTCAGCGCATAACCAGTCCACGGCTCACAACCGGCGCCCGACGCGGAACCCGCCCGGCAGCGTGACGCTGGCGTAGGGTCGCGGCCGAGCGACCAGCACAGGCTGGGCCTCAGCCCGTGAGCTTGCGGTAGCGGTGTGGGCGCCTGAAACGGGGAGCCAATGCCGATGGATTCGGGCGCACGCAGACTGACTCCGGTGGACCTAAAGTGCAGGTAGCGGGCCGGCGCAACTATGGTCGTTGCGGGTGTACCGGTACAGTGCCGGCAAGATGGTTTCGAAGGCCGGCCGCCAGTTCTGGTCCGCGGTCATGACGGCCGCGGAGCGCCAGCGCGCGAGATTGCGCCGCGGACTCATCACCAGGAACCGCCGGACGGCGTTCGTCCTTGCCCTGCTGACCGTCGCGATCGGCGTCGGCGCGCTCAAGACCTCGGCGGACTGGCTGTCGCCGGGCGTGCTGATCCTGCCGGTGCTGGCCGGCGGATTGCTGCTCTGGCCGCGAGCGCTGCGGATCTTGTTCGGCCTGGTCGCCGTCATGCTCGCTATCGACTGGATCAACGGCAAGAAAGCCGGGCTCGGCATCGTCGCGGCCATCGTGGTCACCGCGCTGTTCGCCGGCCTGCTGGCGCGGACCAGGGCCAAGCTTGGCATCCAGGGCCTGCGCGGCGACCGGATGCTCGTGGAGCTGCGGGACAGGCTGCGCGCGCAGGGCAAGATGCCGGAGTTGCCGGACGGCTGGCGCGCCGTCTCGGTGCTGCGTCCGGCAGGCGGCTCGTCGTTCGGCGGCGACTTCCTGGTGTCTGCCTATGACGGCAAGGTCCTCGAGCTCGCCCTGGTGGACGTGGCCGGGAAGGGGATCGACGCGGGGACGAGAGCCCTGCTGCTCTCGGGCGCGTTCGGCGGGCTGCTGGGCTCGGTCCCGCACTCGGAGTACCTGCCCGCCTGCAACGCCTATCTGCAGCGTGGCGGACCGCCCGAGGGCTTCGTCACCGCGGTGCACCTGACGCTCGATCTGGTTACCGGTGACTATCTCATCTCGTCGGCCGGCCATCCGCCCGCGGCGCAGTTCGAGAGCGGCAGCGGTCAGTGGCGGCTGACCGATGCCAAGGGGATCGTGCTCGGAGTGGTCCCCGAGCTGCGCAGTCGGCCGGAGCGAGGAGTGCTGCGGTTCGGCGACGCGCTCATGCTGTATACCGACGGACTGGTTGAGGGGCCAGGCCGGGACATTGACGCGGGCATCGACAGGCTGCTGGGCGCCGCAGACCAGCTGATCACCGGGGGGATCGAGACCGGTGCTGCCCGGCTCGTGCAGACCATGCAGGGCGGCGGGCCGAACTCCGACGATTGCGCGCTGGCGATCATCTGGCGCGATCCGCGGGGAGCCCCAACCCCCGTTTCCCCCCGGGAATCCACGCTCTGAAGGCTGCTTAACCAGGGTAGGGCGAAGCCTGCTCCGCTAGCCGGGAGTCATGACCTCGCTGTCGCTGATCAGCCTGATGGCGTACTCCACGAGCGTGACCAGCACGTCGCGAGACGACGAACGGTGCCGGGCGTCACACATCACGACCGGAACACCGCCGTTGAGATCGAGCGCGGCCCTGACGGTCTCGGGCTGGTACCGCTTGGCGCCGTCAAAGCAGTTCACTGCGACGACGAACGGCAGCCCGCGGCGCTCGAAGTAGTCCACCGACGGGAAGCTGTCAGCCAGCCGGCGGGTATCGGCCATGACCACGGCACCCAGCGCGCCCAGCGCGAGCTCGTCCCACATGAACCAGAAGCGGTGCTGGCCGGGAGTACCGAAAAGGTAGACGACGAGGTCGTCGCGGACCGTGATCCGGCCGAAGTCCATCGCCACCGTGGTGGTGGTCTTGTCCTCGACGCCATCCAGCGTGTCCACCAGAATGCTGGGCTCGCTCAGCGCCTCCTCGGTGCGCAGCGGTTTGATCTCGCTGACAGCCGAGACCAGCGTGGTCTTGCCCGCGCCGAAGCCGCCGGCAATGAGGATCTTGATTGATACCGGGCCGTCGAGCGCGGCGTCGTAGTCAGAGCTTGCGGAGGGCATCAGCGACATCCTTGAGCAGTTTCGGGTCGGTCAGTCTGCTCCGCGCTGGCGGACGGATGACGACCAGACCTTGTTCGCGCATATCCGAGAGCAGGATCCGCACGACACCCAGGGGCAAGTCCAGGTCGGACGCCAGGTCGGCCACCGGCTTGGGCTGCCGGCACTGACGTATCACGGCGATGTACTCGGGTTCGAGCAGCAGCTCGTCCACCATGGCATTGGTCGAGGCGACGAGCGCAAGCAGGTCGATGGTCTCCCCGGTAGGCCGGGTGCGGCCACCGGTCAGCGCGTACGGGCGAACGACCGGACCGGCACCGCGGTCTAGCCATTGATCGCCCCGCACTGTCGGTCACACCGCCTCGGCAGCGCTTGCGGGCGGTCGCGGGCCCACGCCCATGTGCTCCCCGACACGTCGGACCAGGACCGCCATCTCGTAAGCGATCTGGCCAGCGGCATCCGCGTCCGCTGCGGCCAGCACCGCCAGGCAGCTGCCCTCGCCGGCCGCCGTGACGAACAGGAAGGCCGACTCCATCTCAACTATCGTCTGTCTCGGCAGCCCGCAGCCGAAATGCTGACCGACTCCCCTGGCCAGGCTCTGAAAGCCTGCAGCCACGGCGGACAGGTGCTCGGAATCCTCCCGGGTCAGTCCCGCCGACGAGCCGATAGCCAACCCGTCCCGAGAAAGGATGACCGCCTTCTCGATCTGGGCCACCCTCGCGACCAGATCGTCAAGCAGCCAGTCCAATTGCCCGGTACGGCTCATGTCATCCTCCCCTGCGCCTCGCACGGTTTAGTCCTCATCGCCGTGTCTGGCTTCGTCAGCTCGGTCGGGCTCCGGCCATTCATCGGTCGTCTCGGGTTCAGGCGGGGCCTGGGCACGGCCAAGCTGCCAGCCTCGCTGCAAGGCGCTGACCATGTCGCGCGCGGCCTCCGGTGACGTCGGCGGGGCCGCCGGAGCCGGGATGTCGCTGAAATCCGGCGGTGCGACCGCAGGCTCGGCCGCCGGGGGCCGCCTGCCCGGCAGGCTGAAGCCCCCGGTGACGAAGCCGGATTCGGCGGGCGGCGGCTTGTCCCGAAGCTGCGGCGCCAGGCTCGCCTGGCGGACCCGAACTGGCAGGCCAGGCTCGGCAAGATCCGGCGTCGTCAGTCCCTGGTCGTCGCGGTCGTCGTCGCCGACCGGCGATGCCAGCCGCAGCGGCAGGGCGGGGCCGGATCCCTGATCGTTGCCGCTGACGTCCTGCGGTGTCAGCCGGCCGAAGCTGAAACCCGCCCCGCTCAGGCTGCGCTCGGGGGTGCCGGTTGGGCTCGGGTAGCCGCTGCCCGCGGCCGGGTAGCCGCTGCCCGCGCCCTGGTAGCCGCTCCCAGCCCCTGGGTAGCCGCTGCCGTCGGCCGGGGGGCCACTGCCGGTGCCCTGGTAGCCGTTGCCGGCGCCCTGGTAGCCGTTCCCGGCACCCTGGGCGTGCCCATTTCCCGACGGGATGGCGGTCAGCGCGGCGTGGCGGCCGCCGATCCGGTCGTACCGCGGCCCGTCTTCCCGGCCGGCCGGCAGGGCCGGTCCGCGGCCGATGGCTGTCTCGTCCACGACCAGCGCGAGCGGGATCAGCACGATGGCCGTGGTACCGCCGTAGACGGACGGCCGCAGCGTGACCTTGATGTCGTGGCGCTGTGCCAGTTGTCCGGTGATGAACAGGCCGAGCCGGTCGCTGCCAGAGAGGTCGAACTGCGGCGGGTTGGCCAGGTTGGTGTTGATCTCCTCGAGCCTGGCTGCGGAAACTCCCAGGCCGCGGTCCTCGACCTCAATCGCGAAGCCTCGGCCCACCATGTCGCCCTGCATCCGCACCGGCGTATTCGGTGGCGAGAAGACCGTGGCGTTCTCGGCCAGTTCCGCGAGCAGGTGGATCACGTCGGCTACCCCGTGACCTGCGACCGAGGCTCCCGTGCGGCACAGCACCCTAATTCGGGTGTAGTCCTCCACCTCGGCCACCGAGGCACGCAGCACGTCGATGAGCGGGACAGGCTGACGCCAGCCGCGGGCGGGCGTGTCGCCGGACAGGATGATGAGGCCCTCAGCGTGCCGGCGCATACGGGTCGTGAGGTGGTCGATGCGGAACAGGTCTTCGAGTTGCTCGGGCTCGTTGGCTCGTCGTTCCATGCCATCCAGCAGCGTCAGCTGCCGGTGCAGCAGCGACTGGCTGCGACCCGCGAGGTTCCTGAACACGTCGCTGATGCCGCGCCGCAGCCGCGCCTCGTCCACGGCCGACTGCACGGCCGCGTACTGCACGACGTTGAACGCTTCCCGCACCTGCTCAATCTCATTGCCCGTCGGGGTAACGACGGGCCGGTGCTCGTCGAGGTCAACGGTCTCGCCGGCGCGCACCTGGCCGATGACGCGCGGCAGATCGTCATTCGCCAGCGTTAGTGCCGACGCCCGCAGCTCGCGCAGCTGGCGCACCAGACCGCGGCCGACCAAGGCTGAGACGACGATCGACGCGATGATCGCCAGCAGCCCCAGCCCGGCGGCCAGCACCAGCTGCAGCTGGGCTGTGTTCGCCTGGGCGTCGAGCGTCTGCTGAAGCCGTGCCCCGGCCACGGTGAGCGCCTTGCCAAAGCCGACCGTGTAGCCGATGAAGGCCGTCCTAGCCTGGACCACCGTGGTGGGAGGCGTACCGGTACGCCACGACGTGTCGGTGACGGTCGACTCCGCGGTCATCATCGCGTCGCTGACGGGTGCGTTCAGGTACTGCCGGAAACCCGCGTCGTACGAACTGGAGAGCTCTGGCAGCCAGTCGTCGATCAGCTGCTGCCGCTGGTTCGCCAGCGAGGCGATCGTGATGCGGTCGACGTCGGAGAACCTGCCCTGTAGCAGGTCCGCGCTCAGCATGTCCGTCTCGGCGGCGGCTGTCTGCGCGGCCCTGTCGAGGTTGAGTAGACCCATGTCCTGCGTGGCCAGCGTCGCGCTCGCCTGGGTGGAGATGATCGTTGCCAGCACGTGGTTGCCGGACTCGATGATCGAGTTGTAGTTGGCCAGCGCTGTTTGTTTCGTGATGGCATTGTCCGCGACCGCGCTGCGGGTCAGGTTCAGCTCGGCGACCTCCCCGACCATCGCGTGGATGGCCGCGAGCTCGCTGCCAGTTGCGTTCCCTGTTACGGCTGGAGACCGGAAATCGGCCTCCACTCGCGATAGTGCCTTGGTAGTCGCGGCCTCCTGAATACCCAGCTGGCCGACGAACAGCGGATCCGTCGGGGCTGCCAGGCTGAGCAGCGCGAAGCTGCACTCGGTCGCCACCTGCTTCTGAAACGCGGTCAGGTCATTGGCGACGTCAGTCCGCAGCGTTTTCGCCCTGGTCTGAGTCAGCGAATTACCGAGCGTAAGGCTGGCCGTGAAGGCGTACAGCAGCAGCAGGCAGAGCACCGGGATAGCGATGAGGGTGCCGACCCGGAGGCGGATTGATCTGTGCCGCAATCCCATACTGGAGGCCCCAGAGTGATCAGGTGAGTCGTCGTCATCGCACCCGCGAGCGAAACCACGGGCGATATTGGAGCGTAACATCGCAATGGCTCCCCGAAATATGAATCCGGATTGGCCGTCCGAATTCGGGGAGAACGTCCGCTCGCCCGGACCCGGATGTCAGCAGGAATCCGCCGTCGCGCCCCGCTGGACAGGACCCGGACCGAACCGGGCTTCGCTAGAATCCGCGTGCCTGCCGCCGTAGTTGCGAGCGGGCAAATCGACGGGGGTCGGGCATGACGGGGGGTTCAGGCATGACGCTGGCGGCGAACCGCGCCGACGTCGTCGTGATCGGCGGGGGACTTGCGGGCATCAGTGCGGCGATCGAACTGGCCAAGGCCGGGCGCGCCGTATCGCTTCTCGAGGGCCGTCCGTGGCTTGGCGGCGCTACCTGCTCGTTCATTAGGCGCGGGCTGACGATTGATAACGGCCAGCACGCTTTCTTACGATGTTGCACTGCCTATCGAGACCTGCTAGTGCAGCTCGGCGTTGCGAGTTCCTGCGCTATTCAGGACCGGCTCGATCTGACCGTGCTGGACGGTGCAGCGCTCGGCGGGTCCGCCCACGCACGCCTGCGCCGGTCGGCGCTGCCAGCGCCCGCGCACCTGGCAACCTCGCTGGCCCGCTACCGGCTGCTGTCCGCAAAAGAGCGCCTCAAGGTCGCCGGGGTAGCGGTCGCCCTGCAGTTCACCGATCCCGCCCAGGGGGACAACCGCAACCTGGGCGGCTGGCTGGGCCAGCACCGGCAGGACGAGCGTGCTCGGGCCAAGCTCTGGGACTGGCTGTGTGTGGCTGTGCTCAATGTGCCGCCCGAGCACGCCGATCTCGCGCTGGCGGCCAGCGCGATCAGGACTGCCGTCCTCGGCGGGCGCGACAACGCCGACATCGGTGTACCGGCTGTGCCGCTGAGCGTGCTGCATGGCGGCCCGGCTGTGGCGCTGCTCGGCAGTCTCGGCGTCACGGTCAGGCTCGGCGTCCGGGCTGCGGCTGTGCAGTCCGGACTGGCTGGCGAATACCTCGTCAGAACCACGCCCGCTGGCGCGGGGCGGTCCGCGGTCGCGCCGGACGCCGTGCCGGGCACGGCGGCTGAGGAGATCCGCGCGGATGGCGTTGTGCTGGCCGTGCCGCCGGGTGAGGCGGCGGCGCTGGCCCCGGCCGCGCTAGCCGGCGAAGCCGCCCGGTGGTCGCTGTTGCGATCGTCGCCGATCGTCAGCGCGCATGTGATCTATGGCAGTCAGGTCACCCGGCTGCCGTTCGCAGCTGTCGTCGGCTCGCCGGTGCGCTGGGTGATCGACAAGTCCGAAGCCGCTGGGCTGCAGGCGGGGCAGTACCTCGCGGCCTCGATACCCGCGGCCGAGGACTATGTCGACATGCCTGCCGCGCAGTTGCGCGAGCGCGTGCTGCCGGTGCTTGACCGGGTATTCCCCGCGGCGGCCGGGGCGAGTATCGAGGACTTCTTCGTCACCAGGGAACGGCGCGCCACCATTCGGCACGAGCCGGGCACGCAGCAGTTGCGTCCTGCATCCGGGCTGCCCGGCCTGGCCGTGGCGGGTGCGTGGACGGACACCGGCTGGCCGGACACGATGGAAGGCGCCGTGCGCAGCGGACGATCCGCCGCGCTGAAGCTGATCGCGGACCTGGCTGACGGCGCCGGCCGGGCGACGGCAACAGCCGCAGCATGGCGCGCCCCCGCCCCGGCGGAAGCGGGGTCGGGGACGGCGCGGTGACATCGACCGCTGCCCGAGAGGTCGGCTACGCCACGGTCTCCAGTGCGGCTGTGCAGCGTGCCCGCCGCCTGCTACTTGCTTGCCAGGACCGGGAGGGCTGGTGGCCGGACCGCGCCGCCGCCGACGTCACGGTCGTCGCGGAGGGTCTGCTGGCCCGGCACATGCTCGCGATTCGGACGGTCGAGGCGACGACTGGCGCCGCCTGGCAGATCAGGTCAGCGCAGCGGCCCGACGGAAGCTGGGGCGGCGGCGAGCCTGGCCCGGCAGCCGACCTTTCTGCGTCGGTACTCAGTTACCTCGCGCTGCGGCTGGCGGGCGACCCTCCGGACGCCTACCACATGGCGGCCGCGGCAGGCTGGATCAGGGATGCGGGCGGCGTCGACGCCGTCGGCGTTACCGCGAGGGCATGGCTGGCGATCTTCGGCCTCACCGGGTGGGCCAGCGTGCCAGTTCCCGCCTCGGATATCAGTGCCCTGTTGCCGGGCGCACGCTGGGAACTGGGCACGTGCAGCCCGGTTACCGCGGTCACGCTGGCGGTGCTCGGCGCGCTGCGCCCGGCCGGCCCGGCTCCGGCGCGGCTGACCGAGTTGCAGGCCGTCGGGCGGAAGATCGGCCCGGCC
>JBAUAR010000418.1:0-8443 GCA_049675875.1 Streptosporangiaceae bacterium | reverse complement strand
CGGTTATGGCGGCGCCGCCCGGCTCATCCGCGGCGCCTGGCTCATCGGCTGCGCCTGGCTCATCCGCGGCGCCCGCTACCGGGCTGCGCCCGCTCCGGTGCTGCGCCGTGTTCATGGCGGTATCGAGGTCACGACTGAGCCGGGAGCGGTAGCCGCACGAACGCGGCCAGGCCGCCCGGACTGGCTTCCAGCCGCAGCGTGCCGTCGTGTAGCGCGGCCCGCTCCCGCGCCGCAGCGACCGCACCTGACCGCTCGCCGTGCGCACCGACTGGCCCGGTGACGTGCAGCTCAAGCGCGTCCGGCCGGAAGCAGACCCGCACGTCGATGCGCGCGTCCGGGGTGTCGCCGAGCGCCGTGAGCAACTGCTCCACGATCCGGTAGCCGGACAGCTCCAGCCCGGCCGGCAGCACCCGCGGGCTGCCAACCACCCGCAGCCGGGCATCAGCGGTCGTCGTTCGCTCCAGCAGGCTCGCGAGCTGTGCCAGCGTCGGCTGCGGCTGCGTCGGCGGCTGCTCGGTCAGTGTTCCGGCAACCTCCCGCATCTGGGCCAGCGTCGCCCTGCCCTGGCTTTCAACGTCGGCGAACGCCTGCTGGGCAGCGACCGGGTCGTTGCTGAGCAGGTCCCTGCCCGCCGCCACGGTGGCGTTCATCTGGCCGATCTGGTCCCGCAGGAAACCGTCGAGATCACCGGCGACCCTGGTGCGCTCCGCCGCGGCCGCGAGGCGAGCGGTCTGGTCACGCTGGTCGCGGAGCTCCGCGTTCCGCGTGCGCAGTGCCGCGGCCAGCCGGCTGCGCGACCGCGCCAGCCTGCCCGCGCCGCAAAAGCCGATCGTGGCCAGCACACCGACCACGATGAAGCTCGGGCCTAGCTGCGGGTCGTACACCGACTGCAGCGCGATCCCGGCCAGGCAGCACAGCGCCCCGAGCCAGAACTGTCTGCCGGCGCACCGGGTACCCACGAAATAACCGATGACCAGCACCGCGGGCAGCGCAGGCCCACAGCGAATCAGGTGGCCGACGACTAGCTCGTTGAATGCGGTCGCAAGGACGACGACGACGGCGGCAATCAGCGGGCTGCGCCGCTCGATCACGACCGGCAGCGTCATCGTCAGCGCGGCCACAGCCGCGAGGAGCCCGCCTTGCGGCCCGCCGCTCGTGCGCAGCCACCCGCCGATCAACCCGAGCATGAAGACGCTGAGCCCGGCGGCCAGCAGCAGATCCCCCGCGCCGACGTCACGAATTCCCCACGCCGGCCGCCATAGCCAGGTCACTGCGCCCGTGCGGTTCATCCCGTCCCCTCCCAGCTCTGACGTCATTGTGACCCGCTGCAGGGACGGCCACCAGTCCCGTACAGCGCACGCGTCAACGCTAGGCGCCATGCGTTAGCAGCGCGTCCGTCCTGAGATCGAGCCGCGCCGCGCAGTGCCGGCCGCGGGACGGATCTGCCCGCGGTGGGTACGCCGCTACCATGTGGCTGGCGAGCGTCGGCGCGTC
Organism: Streptosporangiaceae bacterium; assembly: GCA_049675875.1. Classification (GTDB taxonomy): domain Bacteria; phylum Actinomycetota; class Actinomycetes; order Streptosporangiales; family Streptosporangiaceae; genus JAJYUU01. Next base: position 6,949 of record JBAUAR010000418.1, on the reverse strand, counting down.
GGACGGGAGAGCCAGTGACCAGCATGGCAGCCAATCCCGCGGGCAAGCCCATCTCCGTCGTCGTCGCCGACGATCAGCGGCTGGTGCGGGCCGGCTTCCGGGTGATCTTGACCACCGAGCCCGACATCGAGGTGGTTGGTGAGGCGGCTGACGGCCTTGAGGCAGTCGCGCTGGTCCGCGCCCTCGCGCCGACTGTGGTGCTGATGGACATCAGGATGCCGAACATGGACGGGCTGACAGCGGCCGCACGCATCCTGTCCACGTCGAAAAGCCGGGTGCTGGTGCTGACCACGTTCGATGCCGACGAGTACGTCTACGAGACACTGAAGCTCGGCGCCAGCGGCTTCCTGCTCAAGGACGCACCGCCGGACCAGCTGCTCGCGGCCGTCCGATGTGCCGCGGCCGGAGATGCGCTGATCGATCCGTCGATCACCAGAAGACTGATCCCTAGGTTCGCTCGCGCCGCGCGGCCCGGCTCGCTGATCCCGACCCGGCTGCACGAGCTGACGACGCGAGAGCTCGACGTGCTGCGCCTGGTGGCGAAGGGCCTGGCCAACGCCGAGATAGCCGAGCAGCTCGTGGTCGAGGAGAGCACGATCAAGACGCACGTCAGCCGCATCCTGACGAAGCTAGCCATGCGCGACCGAGTACAGCTTGTCGTGCTGGCATACGAGTCCGGATTCGTGGTACCGGACCTGAGCTAGCTGCGGCCGGGCGCCCGGTTAGGGTCAGCACTATGAGCCTTGACGGAGAATACGCACCCAGCCCGGCGCAATGGGTGCGCGACCAGGTCGCGGAGTACGAAGCGTCCGGCGGGCAGCGCGCCAACACGCTGCGAGACACCGGCCTGCCCGTGGTAATCGTGACGGCCCGCGGCAACAAGAGCGGGAAAGTGCGCAAGATGGCACTGATGCGCGTTGAGCACAACGGCGAATACGCGCTTGTCGCGTCGATGGGCGGTGCGCCGAAAAACCCCGTCTGGTACTACAACCTGACCGCCGATCCGCATTCTGTCTTGGTGCAGGACGGGCCGGAGCCGTTCGCCGTCGACGTGCGCGAGCTGGACGGCGAGGAGCGGACCGAGTGGTGGGACCGGGCCGTCGCGGCGTTCCCGCCGTATGCCGAGTACCAGCAGCGGACGGAGCGCCGGATCCCGGTGCTGCTGGCGACCCGGCGCGGCTGACGGACGTCGGCCACGCTTACCGGTGGCCCGGTGACCCGCCGGCAACCTGGAAAGACCACAGCTCGCTGCTGACGGCGACCGGGCGCTGCTCGTCGCCGGCCTGGCCGGCGCCGTGCCCTGCCCCGTGACCATCGTGCTCGTGACCTGCGCCGTGACCACCGTGGCCGTGATCGTGGCCGCCCTGTCCGGGGCCGTGTTCGTGGCCGCGATGTCCGTGGCCGTGGCCGCCCTGGCCGGGGCCTTGGTCGCCCTGACCCTGGCCGTGGCCGTGGCCGCGGCTGAACGCTGGTCCGGTCCGCCATGCGTCGAACGACGCTTCGTCCCGCCACCGCGTTACGACCAGCCACGTGGTCCGCCCGTCCGTAGGCTGGAGCAGCTCGAAGCCCTCGAAGCCGTCCTGGTCGTCGACGGCTCCCGCCCGGGCGGCGAACCGGCGGGCCAGCTCGTCTCCGCCGTCGGCCGGCACAGTGATCGCGTTGATCTTGATTACGCTCATGCTTCGATCATGCCCGGCTGTGCTGCTTACGTCGCTGCGGGGTTGGTGCGCGCCGTTCGGGCAAGAGCCGGGGCGCTCCCTGAACTCGCGTGCCATCCGGCGGGCGGATCCTCGCCGATCCGCCCGTCGACTGACTCGCGGAGCAGATCCGCGTGACCGGTGTGCCGGCCGTACTCCTCGATCAGGTCGCAGACGAGGCGTCGCAGGCTCGCGTGCTGGCCGTCGGGGGCGGAGATGTGCACGAGCTGGTCGAGCCCGCCGTTGGCCAGAGCAGCATCAAGGCGGGCGCGAGCGCGCTCGACGGCCCCGTCGTAGCGGACGTACAGCTCGGCGGGGCGGTCGCCAGCGGCAGAGGTGAACTCCCAGTCCTCGTCGCCGTCCCAGCCGTTGGCATCCCACGGCGCGCCCATGGGCTGCCCGGCCAGCTTGGTGGTGGACATGTAGTCCTCCTGCGCGGCGAGATGGTTGAGCAGGCCGCCGATCGTCAGCACCGATGCGCCGATCCGGACCTGAAGCCCAGCCTCGTCGAGGTCGTCCGTCTTCCAGCGGAAGGTGGCGCGCAACCGGTCGAGGGCGCCGAGCAGGTGCTCAACTTCCGTGCCAGCGAGTGGCGGTTCCCACGGGCAGTCGTCAGTAATCATGACGCCAAAGTAAGCCGCATTACGGACGATCTACGTCCGGAAGCAGTCTGCTCAGGCAACGGAAGGGTGCCTCTGTAATCCGGTTGCGGCCCGTTCTACGGTGGAATTGTGGGCAGTACGCGACGACTGGCGCCCCCTCCAGCTCGGGTCGGCACCGTGCCATGGTGGGGGGTCGCGTCGTCGCTGCTGGCGCCCGCGATCCTCATCGGCGGGTGGACGGTGGCCGCGGACCTGCAGCCACTGCCGTTCAACGCAGTACAGCGGTCGATCAGCGCGCTCGGTGCCGTCGGCATGCCCTACCGCTGGATCATCGCCCTCACCCTGCTGGGCGTCGGCGTCTGCCACGCCACGACGGGGATCGCGCTGCGCGCGGCCGCCGAGCCCGGCCGAGCGCTGCTGGTTATCGGCGGCATTGCCAGCATTCTCGTCGCCGTGAACCCGCAGCCCCGGCATGGCGGTTCGCTGGTCCATGAGGGCTTCTCTCTCGCCGGCGTCGTGGTGATGACGATCTGGCCAGTGGCGGCGATTCGCCGCGAACCGGGCGCACCGTTCGGGTTGCGGCCCGCCGCGGTCGTCGCGACCACGGGCGTCACGCTCACTGTGCTGCTCTGGTTCACGATTGAGCTGTTCCACGGGCCGGAGCTGGGGCTTGCCGAGCGGACCGTCACCGCGGACCAGTCGATCTGGCCGCTGCTGGTCGTGCTGTCCGTGCTGGCGGCCCGGCAGCGCGCCATCGTGCCTGCCGAGCAGGAGGCAGCCGTCAGATCCCGGTAGGAGCGCCTGGTCGGTCAGTGGCTGCCCGGCACGGTGACGAAGTCGATAACCTCCTCGACCCGGCCGAGGAAGGCAGGCTCCAGGTCCGCGAATGACCGCACCCGGCCGAGGATGCGGCGCCACGCTGCGGCCGGGTCCGCGGGCCAGCCGAGCGCAGCGAGCACGCCGTCCTTCCATGGCACCCCGGCCGGTACCTCCGGCCACCGGCGGATGCCAATGGCGGCCGGCTTAACCGCAGCCCAGACGTCCACGTACGGGTGGCCGACGACCAGGACGTGCTCCGATGTGACCCGGGACGCGATCTTGCTCTCCTTCGACCCGGCGACCAGGTGATCGACGAGCACGCCGAGGCGACGGCCCGGCTCCGGGCCGAACACCGCCACGATCTCAGGCAGGTCGTCGATGCCGTGGAGCGGCTCCACCACCACCCCGACGTCTCGCAGGTCGTCACCCCAGACCTTCTCGACCAGCTCGGCGTCGTGCTTGCCCTCCACGTAGATCCGGCTTGCCCTGGCCACCTTCGCGGGGCTGGCCGGGGCGGCGATCGAGCCCGACGCCGTGCGGACCGGGCCGCGCCGCGGCGGCGGGCCTGGCCGCACTAGTGCCACCCGCCTGCCCTCGAGCAGGAACGTCGACGTCAGCGGGAAGACCCGGCGCTTACCGTGCCTGTCTTCCAGCGTGACGGCGTCCTTCTCGCAACCCACGATCGCGCCGCAGAACTCGCCAGCGCTGTCCTCGACGACCAGGCCGGGCTCGGCAGCGACGCGCGCCGGCGTCGTCGGCCTGCGCGACGGAGGAGCCAGTACGTCGTGGTCATACCGCCTGGACCGCACCTGGCCTCCTCCGCTGCCGGTCGGCATCGCCGGGCAGCCATTATCGGCGAAATCGGTCAGCCAGCCACCGCGCCACGCCGCGGTGCCTTCGCCGCCAGCGTCAGCAAAAGTTAAGCCGTAACTTGACTGACGCACGATCGCGCTGAATACTCAAGTATATGCTTAACCAATATGCCGACCTCGAGCAGGAAGTCCGCAAGGGCGGATGGCAGCACATCCTCGACAGCCTCGGCGCTCACCGCACCGCGCGCGCCGCGGGCCGAGCACGCTGGTGATGAACCATCAGCTGCTCTGCTCGCTCGCCGAGCAGCGCAGGGCGGAACTCGATCAGACGGCGGTGCCTGGCACCCGGCTGCACCGTGGCCGTCGGCCGGTCGGGTCACTGCGCGAGCGGGCAGGCTGGACGTTGGTGGAAGTCGGGCTCAGGCTCGCCAGCCAGCCGGCTCGTGACGGTCAGCTACTCACCCGGTCGGCCGGATGACTCGTTCCGTGCGCTGCCGGCGGCCCACGCGGGCCGCCTCTTCTCCCGGAAGGCGGCTATCCCCTCCGCGGCCTCGGCGGAGCCGAACAGCCGGGCAGACAACTCGGCGAGGACCGCCGACCTCGCCTCGAACCCGGCCATCACGGCTTGGGTCAGCAGCAGCTTGGTCTCGCGCAGCCCCTGCGGCGACCCGGCGCGCAGCAAATCGAGGACAGCCAGGGTGCCCGCGTCGATGTCCGCTACCGCCTCGGTGATCAGGCCCATCTCGGCCGCTGTGGCGGCGTCGAACGTCTCGCCGGTCAGGTAGTACCGGCCGGCTGCCCGCGCATCCAGCCGCGGCAGCGTTGTCAGCGAGATCACGGCCGGAGCGAGGCCAAGCCGCACCTCCGTGAACGCGAAGGTCGACTGCGGGCCGGCCAGCACGATGTCGCAGGCACCGACGAGCCCGAGGCCGCCTGCCCGCGCGTGCCCGTCGATGCTGCCCACGACCGGCTTCGGTAGCGCGACCAGGTACCGCAGCAGTGCCATGAGCTGCCCGGCGCCAGTCGCCATGCCGCCCTGGCTGGCTTCGCTCAGGTCCGCGCCGGCGCAGAACGTGGTTCCGGTATGCGTGAGCTCCACGGCCCGCACGGCGTCCTCCGCAGCGGCGGTCCTCAGCGCATCGGTGAGCTGACCGACGAGCGCCGCCGAGAGCGCGTTGCGGTTGCGCGGCGAGTCGAGGGCGATTCTTGCGACGCCGCGATCGACGGAGTACTGAATGAGCGAGCCTTCAGACATCAGCGAGCTCCTATCAGGTCGGGTCGCCGGGGTGTCACCCGACCGTTCCGTTAGTAGGACTTCGGCAGGCCCAGCGAGTGCTGGGCGACGAAGTTGAGAACCATTTCCCGGCTGACCGGGGCGATGCGGGTCGTGCGGATGTTGGCGAGCATGGCCGCGAGCCCGAACTCCTGCGTCATCGAGCTGCCGCCCAGAACCTGAATAGCCTGGTCGACGACCCGGACGCTGGCCTCCGCGGCGGCGTACTTGGCCATGTTGGCCGCCTCGCCGGCCGCCGCGTCGTCGCCGGCGTCATAGAGTGTCGCCGCCTTCAGCATCATCAGCCTGGCCAGCTCCAGCTCGATCTTCACCTGGGCGAGGGGGTGGGCAAGACCCTGATGCGCGCCGATTGGCACCTGCCACACCGTCCGCTCTTTCGCGTACCGGACTGCGCGGCCGAGCGCGTACCGGCCGGAGCCGATGGCCATCGCTGCCGCCATGATCCGTTCCGGGTTGAGCCCGGCAAACAACTGCTGCAGCGCAGCCGACTCCTCGCCCACCAGCGCGTCGGCGGGCAGCCGTACGTCATCGAGGAAGAGCAGGAACTGCTTCTCCGGCATGACGATGTCCATGTCGACCGGCTGAAAGCTGAAGCCGGGCGCGTCAGTGGGCACGATGAACAGGGCCGGCCGCAGCGAACCGGTCTTGGCGTCAGCGGTGCGCCCGACGATCAGCACCGCATCGGCCTCGTCGACACCAGAGATATAGACCTTGCGGCCGGCCAGTACCCACGTGTCACCATCCCGGCTGGCCACTGTCGTCAGCCGGTGCGAGTTCGAGCCGGCGTCCGGCTCGGTGATGCCGAACGCCATGATCGCGGCGCCGCTCGCCAGCCGTGGCAGCCAGGACCGCTTCTGCTCGTCCGCGCCGTACCTGGCGATGATCGTGCCGCAGATGGCGGGCGAGACCAGCATCATGAGCAGCCCGCAGCCCGCAGCGGCCAGTTCTTCCAGCACGATGGCCAGCTCGTACAGCCCGGCACCGCCGCCGCCGTACTCCGCGGGCAGGTTCACGCCGAGGAAGCCGAGCTTGCCCGCCTGCTGCCACAGCTCGGTCAGGCGGCCACCCTGCCTCGCCTGCCGCGTGTAGTAGGCATAGCCGTACTTACGGCCAAGGTCTGCCGCCGCGGCGCGCAGTGCCTGCTGCTCGTCGGTCTCGGTGAAGTTCACGCCAGGTCCTCCTCGGCCTTGACGACGGCGAGCACGCTGCCCACCTCGACGTGCTGACCGGCCGCGACCGGCAGCTTCGCCACAATCCCGGCCGTCGGCGCCGAGACGACGTGCTCCATCTTCATGGCCTCGAGCCACAGCAGCGGCTGCCCCGCCGCAACCTGGTCGCCTACTGCGGCGCCGAGCCGGGATACCGTGCCCGGCATCGGCGCCAGCAGCGAGCCCGCCGCGACATGGCCAGTCGGATCTGCGAACCGCGGTACCGGCCTGAGCGCGACCGGGCCGAGCCCGGAGTCCACGCACGTCAGTCCCTGATACGCGGCGACTGCAAACTGCCACTGCACGCCGCCGGCCACCAGCCGCACGGCTTCGGGTGCCATGGAGACGAGCGTGATGTCATCGCGGCCGTCGACGATCAGGCAATTGCGGTCGATCCGGTAACCGACATCGACTCGGCCGGCGGCGGACCCGCCTTCGGCGACGTCGAAAACCTTGCGCTGGAGCCCCGACGGCACGTTGCGCCAGCCACTCGGCAGCGCGCCGAGCACCGTGGCGG
>JBAUAR010000417.1:0-30005 GCA_049675875.1 Streptosporangiaceae bacterium | reverse complement strand
GGCGCGGCCAGCGCCGCAGCCAGCCTTATTGCCGGCCTTGGCGCCGGCCTTGGCGTCGGACTCAGTGCCGGCGTTAGCGTCGGCCTCAGTGCCCGGCGGGCCTGCTGCCGGGGCAAGTGCTCAGCGGGGTTGCGGCAGGCTGGCTGCCGCGCCGCCTACCGGGGTTGGCTCAGGGCTGCCCGCGATCGAGCTGGCACGCTGCCTGGGCACGCCCGGCTCGTCCGTTACTGCCGGGACGCCGAGGCTCTGATCGGTCTTGTCCGCGGCCAGCAGGATCGCGGAGATCTGCGCTATCCCGGCGAGCCTGATCATCTCGCCAGCCGAGTGCACGCGCTCTGCGGACGACCGACCCGCGGTCAGCATGACGACGGCGGCCGTCGTCCAGCTCGCCAGGTGCTCTCCGCCCACGGCGGGATCCAGGCTGGTGAGCGTGAGCAGCACGTCCGCGGCGCCACAGGCGGCGGCGAGCTGGTCAGGCACCGGGGCCGGCCAGCCACGCGGCGTCGCATAATCGAGCGGGCCGATCGGTGCCACCTCATCCGGATCCGGAATCATGACGGTCAGTTCCACCGCACCGGCGACGGCCCGGTGTACCCCCGGCGTGCACGCCCCGAGCAGCTGCCCCGCCGGGGCACCACTGCACAGGTCGGCCACGATCACCCGCAAGCCATGCTGCCCGCAGTCGGCTGCCAGCGACACCAGCGAAAGCGCGGCTGCGGGCTGGCTGTCGACCGCGACGATTGCCAGCGCGGCCAGGTCAGCGGATCTGGCCGGGGCTGGCAGGCTGCGCCGCAGGTGGGCCGCTATCCGGCGGCTCTCCGGGCCCGGCCGGTCGGCCAGCCTGCCGACGCTGAGGGTGACAGGAGCGCCAAGGACGCGCGCCACATCGTCGCGCCGCCGCAGCCGGTCTGAGGTGAGAGCCCTGATGACAGCGATGCCCGCACCCAGCGCAAGACCCACGATCAGCCCGACGACAGCGTACGATAGCCAGCCCTTCAGCCGTGACTGCGGGACGACCGCGGCCGGGTCAAGCACCCGGCTGCCCTGGTCGGCGGTTGCCGTGCTGATGGCCATGCTCGCCACGTTTTCCGTGTTCGCCAGTTTCAGCTCCGCCAGCGTGTCCACGGCCTGAGACTGCGAGCTCCGCAGGGTCGCCAGCTGCGCCCGCTGGGCAGCCGACGAGGGCTCTGCTGCCAGCCGGCTGAGCTGCTGGCTGAGCGCGTCGACGTCTTGCTGAGACTGGCTGATCTGGTGCTGCAGGGATGCCGTGACGAGCCGGTCCTGAACCGCCAGCAGCTGTCGCTGAAAGACCAGGAAGGCGGCCGCAACCGCATTTGCGTCGCGGACCGCCGTGGCCGGCGACTTGGCCGTCGTCGTGATGGTGAGCACTCTGTCTGTCGGCGTGGTCACCGCATACTGGCGGAGGAAGCTGACCGCGCTCTCGTGGCTGCCCGCCTCCTTGAGCGCAGCTGCCGCTACGGTGCGGCTCTGGGCGATGGCCTGGTCATCCAGTATCTCGCCGGGATACGTCGAGGGCGGAATAAGGACCGTGGCCGCCGCGTGCGCGGCGGGCGGCCTGGCCAGGTACCAGCCGGCGCCGACGACCAGCCCGAGAGCAGCCGTGGCCGACCAGAGCCAGGCACTGCGCCGCAGCGTGGCCTTGATGAACCCCAGGCTGACTAGACCGGCGCCAATCCCCGTCGGGGACGGCTCTGCGGTGGTGAGATCTGCGTCGGCCAGCCACGGGTTGTCCGGCATCACGCCGCCCGCCAGGGCCGCGTCCGGGTCTGCCGTGGGGCGCCGGTGGCTCTTCATCGGGACTCCGTCGGAACGCTCGAAAGGCGATTGGGTGTCACTAGGTGAACTGACCGGGTCACCTGCGGGACGCGGCCGGTCGTGTGGTCGCCGGGCTCGGGATCAGCCACGACGATCCCGTCGATCGGGTGACCGGCTGCGGCGGCGCGCGAAGCCGCCACGGCGAGTTGCTCCGCCGTCACCGCTCCGGCGGATATCGCGAGCAGCGTTGCGCTCGTGTGCAGGGCGCCGAGCTGCCGGGAGCTGCCGTTGAGTACCGATGTCACGACCGTGACCGCGGCGCCTTGCGGCGCTTCGGAGCCACCCGCGTCGGCGACAGCCAGCTGCAGACCCGCCCGTTTCGGCGCCTGCCCAGCAACCGCCGAGCGCAGCGCGGCCGCGCTGGCGGCGTGCGGCTGCGGGCCAACGACCAGAGCAGCGGGGATACCCTGCGCAGCCGCGGACACCGCGAGCTGCGGGCCGACGGATAGCGCCCGCCGATCGGCCGCCAGCGACAGGACCGTTACCGAGAACTGGTCGGGATCACGGGTTCTATCCGATATCACATCGAACAGGCCGAGATAGTACAAGGTATTCCGGATTCTCCAGGCTTGCGCAACGCTTGGTTCGTAGGTCTCGATGAGGCTCGCCCAGTTCGCCGCGTCCGCTGGCCGCCAGACCGGGAACGAAGCGAGGACGGGCGCGCCCACAGCATCAGCTATCTCGTCCCGACGCCACAGCCGGCGATCTCCGCGGCTCATCGCCAGTACACCGAGCGCTCCGGCCAGCGCCCCCGCCAGCACGCCGAGGCCGCCGGCCATCGCGAGCCGGAGGGCTACCGCCGTCCTGCTGGCCTCAATAGCCGGCTGGAACAGGTTCGCCGCGACCACTCCGCCCGCGCTGCCCTTGCTGTGCACATAGGACACGTAGCTCGCGGCCACGTCGTTGGCGATGCGCTCGGCCGCTCGCGCGGAGCCGCCGAGTCCCGTGACGGAAAGAATGTTGGCGGTCACCTCGGACACCCGCACGTTCCGGCGGAGGGACTGCAGCGATTCCCCCGGTCCGGACGTGCGCAGGGCGCCAGTCAGCACGACGTCGCTCCCCGCAACCACGACCTGGGTGGCGATATCGTGTGTCGAAGTCGGCAGCGCGACGAGCGCGGTGCTCGCATACACCGGCGGCTTGATCACGGTGTAGCCGACGCCCACTATCAGGCCCAGCGCGGCCATCGCGCCGATCGTGATCCAGTGCCGCCGCACGATATGCCAGGACCGCTTCAGATCTAGCGCCTGCTCGCTCAACCAGTCCCCCTTGGATCAGTCAGCGCTTGCTGATCGTCGAATGTGAGCCAGGATTGCTGCTGCTGGCCGACCGCAGCCGCTCCCGGAGTGATCGCGTCAAGGAACTCAAGACGCGTGCTGAGCAGCTGGCTGGGCGTGGTGCGCCCGTGACCGATCAGCGTGTACGCCGCCGTACGCCGGCCGAGTCTGACCGAGTACCAGCCCAGGATCGGGTTCGTCTCCCCCCGATGCAGGCTCCAGCGCAGTACCGCGGGCAGCTCCATCCGCGCGGCCCCCGGCCCCGACGGGTCTGGCCACCGCAGCATCGCGTGCCTGCCGGTGAGCTTCGCGTCGATGTCCGGGCCCAGATGAAAGGCCAGCCGGATGTGGTGGCAGCCGCCGGTGATCTCGTCGACGATGTCCACGGCACGCGCTGCCCGGTCCAGTCGCACGCACCGCCGGTGCCAGGCTGGCGGGTCGAGGCTGGTGTAACCGTCGTGCTCGGCGGTCCATTCGACTGCATCCCCGACATCGCGGACCTCGATGACGCGAGCGTTCGCGTGCCGTGTCCACAGGAAGGGGCCGCCTTCCCTGGACTGATTTGCGCCGTCGAGCTCGACGGTGTTGTGCGCGATCGTAGAGCGGAAGTACGAACGCCACTCGCGCTCGCCGTGATAACAGTACGTGCCGGGATCGGCCAGGATATCGACGCCGCCGTACCGGACCTCAGCCGACAGCGCGTCCGCGTGCGCGTGCGCCGCCGTGCTGAGAAACCCGTGCGGTCCGCCGTCGCACCGGCACCAGATTTCTGGGTCCCGGCTGCCGGCGCTGCGCAGCAGCGTTATCCCGGCATCGGCGAAGTGCCAGGGCCGCTTCGCTGGCCTGCCCTCGACCTCGGCCTTCGCCGCTGGCATCGCGGCGATTATCGAGCTCGTGGCGTCCGGCATCGTCGCCGGCCACCAGTCGAGCCGGCCGAACAGGGCTCCTCCGAGCGCGAGCAGCGACGGCCAGGGATTGTCGGGCGGCGCATCGAGCAGCAGCGCTCGGCCTTCATCGCCGTCGCCCTGCCGTGGTGGCCGCAACCGCTCGTCGAGTTGCGCCGCACCGCTGTCGAGCGCCGCGCAGAGCCGCTGCCGTACCGCCGGGCTGACCGGGTAGCCCGCCGCCGCGGCTTCGACCACCGCGAGAATTCCCAGCTCGGTGACGAACGACTGGTAACCGGAGGCGAGCTCACGGCCGATCCCCGAGGGGAACGTGTTGCGGATCAGCTCGCGCTCCAGAAGCCGGGCGGCGTTCTGCCGCCAGCTGCTGGTGCGGGCAAACCAGGGAAAGGCGCAGCTTGCCACCAGCTGACCAGCGGCCTCGGCGACGACATGGTTGTTGGCCGAAGAACCACGGCTCTGGAACGCCGCCAGGTACTGCTGATGCCAGCCGATCTGGCGTACTGCCAGCTCGTTGCGCTCAAAATGATCAGCTACCTCGGGCCAGTCATCCAGGAGCCGCCGGATCCAGGCGAAGCTCACCAGGCGGAGCCCGATCTCGATGCCGCTAGTCCAGTGCACGCCAGACAGGAACGGGTTCTCCCGCCACCAGGAGTCAAGCTGCTCGGCTACCCGGCGGGCGTACGCGTCGTCACGACTGAGGAACCACGCCGTCGCCAGCACCGTCAGGTGCTGCAGCCGAGACAGCTCCCAGAGCTGCTTGACATTGCCAGTGACGGACTCCGAGCGATGGTTGATCCGGAAGGCGTAACTGTCCGCGGGGGCCTGGCGACCCGTTACCGGATCATGGAACCAGTCAGGCCGCCGCAGATCGGCGCGAGTGACGCCGATCATCTCCCACCGGCCCTGCATCAGCTCATCAGCCGCCACCAGCACCGACTTCGCGGCATCCGCCGGAACCGTGGCGGCGGTGCCGCGGGGCAGCACGGCGGTGAACCGGCGCTCGGCCGCGGCCGGGTAAACCGCAGCGACCAGCGCGTCGCGGCGCACCTGGCGACCGGACCAGATCACCTGACGAGCCTTGTCGCGGCTGCGCCAGATCAGCTCGGCTCCGGACATCCGGCTGACCCGGCGGGCATACCAGCTCAGGTGTGCCGTTTTCAGTGCGCTCATACGCGCTCCGGTCTGCCGCTGGCCAGGCTCTCGGCCACCGCAAGCGTCGCTCGCGTCGTGGCGAGCAGCGAGTCCAGCGATATCGGCATCGCGGTGCCGGTGCGGCAGGCCTGGACGAATCGCGCGACTTGCTCGGCCTGGCCCTTGTCCTGGCCGCGCGACCGCAGCTGATGCCGGTGCCGGCCGGCCCAGACGGCTGCCAGCCGGAAGTTGTCAAGCCGCGCGCTCTTGCCCCCGGCAGCGGCGTCCAGGATCTCCTTCGAGTGTCGCGCGTTACCGCCGGTCAGGTAGCTGATCACAGCGGTGCAGCCGGCCTCAAACTGCACGGTCGCCTGTACGTCGTCTGCCGCCGGGCCCCGCGCTGCGTACACCTCGGCAGGCAGGCTGTCCGTCCACCAGCTCAGCGTGTCGATGAAGTGACCGCCCTCACCGGTGAACCGCGAGCCCTCGAGTTCAGCGTCGAGGTACCAGCTGCCGGCGTCCAGCCGGCCGGCGTTGACCAGGTAGTGGCTTGCGGATGAGCTGCATGCCGGGCTGAACGAGGCCTTGAGCTGGCCAAGCAACGGCGAGAAACGACGGTTGAAGCCGACCATCAGGCGGTCGTTCCCCGTCTCGGCGATGACCGTCTTGATGCGCTCCAGCTCGTGACCGGTGACGGCGAGCGGCTTTTCGACGAAAACGGTCTTCCCGCTACGCAACGCCTGGCAGACGAGGTCGGCGTGGGTGTGATGCCGGGTCACGATGAAGATAGCGTCAACCGAGCTGTCCTCGAGCACGGCGTCGGCGGTAGTGGACGCGGTCGCGAAGCCGAAGCGGCGCTGGGCATTGACGGCCGACAGCGAACGGGTCGTCGCCACGTGCGCCAGCTCGACGGTGCTGAGCCTGGCGAGATGCGGGAGCAGCATGGCTGACGCGTAGTTGCCGGCACCGATGAAGCCGACCGCCACCCGCTCCGGCAGCGTTCCGTGCCGTGGCCGGTCCCTCGGCGCCCGGCTAGTGACGGCTGGCGGCCCGGCGTGCTGCGGTGCGGCGGGATACTCCAGCAGGATGCCGACCGCAGCCAGCGCACCCGAGGCGAGGTCGCCGTAGACGGCCGCCGCGCCGGCCATCGGGTAGCTGGCAGAGATGAGCGAGTCGACCTCGATGTCGTTGCGCGCGATCAGGTCAAGGAAGCAGGCCAGGTTGCGCCGCTCGGTCCAGCGCACGTACCCGGCCGGGTAGTCAACGCCGTCCAGCTCGTACCGGTCGTCGTAGCGGCCGGGGCCGTAGGACCGAGAGAAGCGGACGTCGAGTTCCTTGTCGTAGTAGGCGTTCCATGGCAGGTCAAGCCTGGTCTTGCCGATGTCGACCACCCTGGCCCGGTCCCTGGCCAGCCTGGCCGCTGCTTCGGCCGGGCCGTTGGACGACCCACCAGCGGCCAGCAGCACATGATCGGCCCCGCGCCCGTCGGTCAACTCAGCCAGCGCCCGCTCCACGGCCGCGAGTCCCTCATCGGTGGGCGCGGCGCACAGCACCGCCCCAGCCTTCTCTGCTAGCCGGCAGCGTTCCTCGATCACGTCGAGTCCGACCACTCGGGCGCCGGCCGCGATCAGCAGGCGCACCACCAGCTGGCCGACCAGACCGAGGCCGATGACGCAGGCGGCCTCGCCGAGCTGAACCTCCGCTCGCCGCACGCCGTGCATGGCGATCGAGCCGACAGTCGCGAACGCGGCCCGCTCGGGCGCGACCCCGGCGGGCACCGGGACGCAGAGATTGACCGGGATCCAGTTGTACTCGGCGTGCAGCGCGTGCTCGTTGCCTGCCGCGGCGACCAGCTGACCGACGCTGAACTCCCCCGCGCCCTGGCCGACCTCCGTCACCACGCCGGACAATGAGTATCCAAGCGGCGTATAGGAGTCGAGCCGCGTCATCACCTTGTGGTAGGTGCTGAGGACGCCTTGCTGCGTGACCGCGTCGAGTACCTTACGCACCTGCTCAGGACGGGCCCTGGCCTTCCCGATCATCGACAGGTTCGCCTCAGTCACCTTCATCATCTCGGTGCCCGTAGAGATGAGCGAGAACAGCGAGCGCACCAGCACCCCGCCCGGCCGGCAGGCAGGCGCGGGCGCATCGAGCACCGTCAGCTCGCCGGACTTGTAGTTCTGCGCTATCTGCTTCATCGAGTCCTCTGCTCAGCCAGCCGTGCCGGGCCGCGCCAGCGGTTCATCCCGCGACGCCCTGCGCCTGGGCGTTCCGGTACCACAGCTCCAGGGTGAGAAGCTGCCAGATCTGCTTCGACCTGTCCTCACGGCCGGCCCGGTCATCCTCGATCAGCTGCATCAGCCCGCCGCGGCGGATCATCCCGGAGCTCACCAGCTCGCCGGCGACGAGCACGTCGTTGATGACCTCCGTCAGCTCGCCCCGAACCCAGGCGCGAAGCGGCGCGCTGAAGGAGGCCTTCGGCCTGGTCACGATCTCGGGCGGCAGCCAGCTACGCGCGGCCTGCTTGAGCGCGACCTTGCCCTGCCGCCCCCGGATCTTCTGGTCGCCTCGCAGCGCGAAAGCAGCCCGGGTCACCAGGGGATCGACAAACGGCACCCGCACTTCAACAGAGGCGGCCATGCTCGCCCGGTCGGTGTAGGCGAGGTTGAGGCCAGGCAGGAATAGCCGGGTGTCGGCCAGGCACATCCGGTTGACCTCATCGGCCAGCACGTTGTCGTGGTAGATATCAGCGTGCTCGGCGAGGATTTCACCGACGTGTCCGGCCAGGTCAGGGCTGATCAGGGCGGCCAGCTCAGCGCCGTCGTACAGCGTGTAGCTCCGCCGGAACCGGGGTTCCTCGGACAGCTCGGCGAAGGTCAGGAAGCGCTTGGCCCAGCGCGCATAGCGGAGCCCGCGCCCGCCGATGGTGACGGGAGCACGGTCGACCAGCACGCGGGCGGCCGCGCGGGCCGGACTGGGCAGCCTGCCGTACCGGCCCGCCAGCCGGCACGCGAGATGCTTCCGGTACCCGCCGAAGAGCTCGTCCGCACCCATCCCGGACAGCACGACCTTGACGCCGCGCTCGCGCGCGTGTTCGCACATGAGCAGCGTGTTGATCGCCGCCGGATCGCCGATGGGCTCGTCCAGCACATCGACGATGCGCGGCAGCAGGCCGACGATGTCCGGTGCGATCTCGATCTCGGTCAGCCTGATCCCGTACCGGGTCGCGACCTTGCGCGCGTACCCGGCGTCGTCGGGCATCGCCTCAAGGCGCTGGTCTTGCGGCCGGAACGTGATGGTGTAGGCGTCGATCTGCCGGTCCGCCTGGTGCGCGAGCACCGTCACGATGCTCGAGTCGAGTCCGCCAGACAAAAACGTCGAGATGGGCACGTCTGCAACGAGGTGCGCGGCTATCGAGTCCTCGATGACCTCCCTGAGGTCGAGGGGCGGTCCGGCCGCCGCGCTGGCCGCGACCTCGGCGACATTCCAGTACTCCTGCACGGCCAGGTCGCGGCCGGGACGAGCGAGCGCCCAGCAGCCGGCCGGCAGCTTGGCTACCCCGTCGATGGCACAACGCTCTTCGGGCAGCCAGTAGTAGAGCATCGAGGCGATCAGCGCGCCCGGCTCGATCCGCAGCTCCGCCCCCACCGCAGCGACCAGAGCCTTCAGCTCGGAGGCAAAGACCAGCCCGCCGCCGCGCTTCAGGTAGTACAGCGGCTTGATGCCCAGCGGATCGCGCGCCAGGACCAGCTCCCCAGTCCGCTCGTCCAGCAGCGCGAACGCGAACATGCCGCGGAATCTGCGCAGCGCCGCTGGCCCCCAGCTGCGCCAGGCCTCGAGCACCACCTCGGTGTCGGATCTGGTGGTGAAGCGCACGCCCCGCGCGGTGAGCTCGGCCCGCAGCGCCCGGTAGTTGTACAGCTCGCCGTTGTAGATAATCGTCAGGCCGTCCTTGTGCAGCGGCTGGTCGGCCGCCGCGCTCAGGTCGATGATCGACAGTCGCCGGAAGCCGAAATGCACGCTGACGCCGTCCGCGTCGTGGCTCCAGGCACCGCTCGCGTCTGGCCCGCGGTGAGCGATCCGGTCCGTCATGATGTCGACCAGCTTGTGCCCGTCGGCCTGCTGATAGCAGCCTGCGATCCCGCACACGCTAGCTCCCCGTCCGCGGCGCCCGGTGATCCCGGCCGACCACTGAGCGGTAGACGTCGAGATAGGCGCGTTGCTGGTGGCTCCAGGCCAGCTCCTGCTCAACCCTGGTCCGGCCGGTCTTGCCGAGCCTGACCCGCCGTTGCTCGTCGTCGAGGAGTTCGACGATCGCCCTGGCGTACTCACCGACATCGTTCGGCCTGGCGTACACAGCAGCGTCGCCGGCCGACACCCGCGTCTCATGCAGGTCGAACGCCACGACGGGCAGCTCGAAAGCCATGTACTCCATGGTCTTGTTCATCGTCGATACGTCGTTGAGCGGATTCTTGGGGTCGGGCGACAGGCCGATGTCCGCCGTCGACAGGATCTGCGCGACCTGCGAGTCCGGTGCCCGCCCGGTGAACTCGACGTGCCCTGCCAGCCCGAGGTCGTCGCGCAGCGCGACCAGCTCGTCGTAGCAGTCACCGGAGCCGATCAGGGTGAAAGCGATATCCGCCCGGCCCAGTTCGTGCACCACGATCGCCGCGGCCCGGACGATAATGTCGACGCCGTCCTGCGGGCCCATGACTCCGATATAGGCGGCCAGGTACCTGCGGCCTCTGCGGAGTGCGGGGCTAGGCTCACCGCGCGCCAGCCGACTCGGATCCGGGCCGGTCCTGACAACCGTGACATCGGCTGGTGACTTGCCGCCACGCGTCAGCGCGACGCGCCGGTAGGACTCGTTCGTCGAGATCACATGCCGGGCAGTCTGGAGCGTGCGCCGCTCCAGGAACAGCAGCGCCCGGTAGGGCAGCGCCGAGCCGCTGCCGAATCGGGACTCATAGAGCTCGGGGCACAGATCGTGGTGGTCGAACACGAACACCGTGCGATCGAGGGCCCGCAGCAACAGCGCGATCGGCCAGAAAATGTCGGGCGGGTTGCACGCCTGCAGGACCGCGAACCGGCCGGCCCGCCGCGCCTTGAGGGTCAGCCAGCCTGTTGCGAGGAACGAATACAGATACTCGGTCAGGAAGCCGGCCTTGCTGCCGCCCGGTGCGTACGGCCGGTACTTGTAGACCTGCACCGAGTCAATGACCGCGTAGCCAGGGTCGCCCTTGCCCTTCGGGCACACCACGGCGACCTCGTAACCCGCCGACCGCAGGGCCTGACACTCCAGCCATACCCGGCGGTCAAAGGGAACCGGCAGGTTCTGCACAATGATCAAGATGCGGCTCACCCGCCAGGCCCTCCCCCGTCCTTGGCAGCGCCTCGAAATCGCCTCCGGGTACACGCGAGGACTGCGCCGCGAAGCGGCAGGCAGTGTCGTGCGCAGACGCCGGTGCTCAATCAGAACCCCGAGTGGCCCCTGCTGATACGCCGTGGTGATTGCTGTATCAGGTCTCGGCCATTCCGGCTCTTCAGTAGTGCGGCCACAGTGCGATGGCGGCAACAGTGCGATGGCGGCCATGAGGTCAAATTCCGGGAGCAGCCCATGAGAGTTCTGGTTGCGGGCGACCGCGGCTACATCGGCGCGGTTCTTGTCTCGTTCCTGCGCACCGCCGGGCACGAAGTCGACGGACTGGACCTCGGTCTCTACGAGGGATGCGACCTCGGCCCTCCGGCCGCGCCGGCCCGATTCAGGTCCGTTACCGATATCAGGGACGTTACGGCCGCACAGCTGACGGGCTATGACGCCGTTGTATGCCTGGCCGCCTTGTCCAATGATCCGCTGGGCGATCTCAATCCCGCCGCCACCTTCTCGGTGAATCTCGACGGCACCCTGCAACTGGCCCGCGCCGCAAGAACCGCGGGCGTCGAGCGTTTCCTGTTCGCCTCGTCCTGCAGCCTCTACGGCGCGGCCGGCTCCGCGGGGGTAGCCGAAGACGCGGAGTTGTGCCCGGTTACGCCGTACGGCGAGGCCAAGGTGCTAGCCGAGCGTGAGCTTTCGCTGCTGGCCAGCGACGCTTTCAGTCCGACCTACCTGCGCAACGCCACCGCGTACGGTTTCTCGCCCCGGCTGCGCCTGGACATCGTCGTCAACAACCTGGCCGCCGTCGCGGCGACCACCGGGGAGGTCCGGCTGGAGAGCGACGGCACACCGTGGCGTCCGCTGGTGCACATCGAGGACATCAGCCGCGCCTTCCGCGCCGTGCTTGAGGCACCTCGGGAGCTCGTCCACAACCAGGCATTCAACGTCGGCCGCGCCGCGGACAACGTTCAGGTGCGGGACATTGCCGAGCTGGTGCGGGCCGCGGTGCCGGGATCGGTGCTGTCCATCGCCGACGGTGCCGGTCCGGACCTGCGCAACTACCGGGTCGACTTCGCCAAGCTCACCGAGACCTTCCCGGCACTGGAACTGCGCTGGAGCGTGCGGGACGGGGTCAGCGAGCTGGTCCGCGCATACTCCGATCACCACCTGAGCTACGCCGACTTCACATCCGCCAGGTTCGTGCGGCTCCGTCGCATCCGCGAGCTGCTCGCCGCCGGGCAGCTCGATGCGCTGTTGCGGCGTACCGAGTCCGGCCAGCTGCTGGCCGCTCCCGCCGATTGACCCGGCTGGCGGCTAACCACCGTCGGCACCCCGAACCCGCCGTCCTGACCGGCGGCCGCTGCGGAAACGGAGCAGACATTGATTGTGAGCCCGGTGGCGCGCATAGCCGGAGCGCTGCTGTTCAAACCCGCCCCGCACGCCGACGAGCGGGGATTCTTCGCGCGCACGTTCGACGCGGACGTCGCCCGCGCCGCGGGCATCGACCCTGACTGGTTCGTGCAAGACAGCCTGTCGCGCTCGGCCGTGGGCGTCGTGCGCGGTCTGCACATCCGGCTGGGCCGCGGCGAAGCCAAGCTCGTGCGGTGCTCCTACGGCGCCATTTTCGATGTCGTCGTCGACCTCAGGCCCGGCTCGCCTACCTACCTCCAGTGGGAGAGCTTCGACCTGGACGACCGGACCCAGACGTCGCTCTACATACCGGCCGGCTGCGCGCACGGCTTCCAGGCCCGCACCGACCCGGCGGACGTGGCTTATCGCATCGATCGCCCGCACGACCCGGCCGAGGATATGTCGATCGCGTTCGATGATCCGCAGCTCGCCATCCCCTGGCCGCTGCCGGTTTCTGTCATGTCGCAGCGGGATCGGCTGGCGCTACCGCTCGCCGAGGCTGCACAGCAACTGTCCGCGCCGTTGGGCGGCGCGATACTGCTGCCGCAACCCAGTATTGCCAGCTAAGGGCCCCCCATCGGGACCGGCTCAGCGCGGGCGCGATGGCGCGCCGCGCCGTCGGCGCTGGCGCTGGCGACTTGCGGCCGTCGTGGTATCAGCCGTCATTCTGGCGATGGCGGCGGTGACCGCGCGCATCTTCGCATGGCCACCTCAGCAGGTACCTGCGCACGTCAGCGCCATCGTGATGCTCAATGGCCCGGGTGATCGCACCGCCGTCGCGACCCGGCTGGCCCGGACGCACGTGGCGCCGATCCTGGTAGTGTCCACCCCCACGCCGATCCTGGCCGGCAGCAGCGGCTGCCTGCCGTCGCTGCCAGCGGTCAGGGTGATGTGCTTCAACCCGGTGCCGAAGTCGACCAGGGGTGAGGCCGAGTACGTTGGCCGCCTGGCCAGCCGCTATCACTGGCGCTCCGTTCTGCTGGTGACGATCGCGCCGCAGAACGTCCGGTCGAGGCTGCGTCTGAGCCGCTGCTTCAGCGGGCAGATCGACGCCGTCGATGCGCCGCTTCGGGCCCTGCAGTGGCCATATGAGCTTGCCTACGAGTGGGGTGCCATGATCAAGGCGCTGGTATTCCAGCGAGGCTGCTGACCGCTGCCGACCTCGCGCGGTCCTATTCGACCCGCGACGCCCCGGTGCGGGCACCGTTCCCGCTGTTCCCGCCGTCCACGCCGCGGGCACCGGCTGGGCGCGGTTCTGCCGCGCTGGCAGTTTCTCCGGCGGGTGCGGCCGGTGCCTCGTCAGCCAGCCCGGTGCGGCTCACCGTCACGGTGCCGATGCGATTGCGCCGCCCCGTCAGGTTCTCGGCCGTCAGCCGGAGACCGGCCACTGTGGCCTCCGAGCCCGCGATCGGCACCTTGCCGAGCTGGTGCGCCAGCAGGCCGCCAACGGTCTCCACGTCCTCAGCGTCGATGGCGACGTCGAACAGCTGCTCCAGCTCCTCCACCGCGAGCCGGGCGCTCACCCGGGCTGAGCCGTCCGGCAGCCATTCCACCGGCGGGCGCTCCCGGTCGTACTCGTCGGCGATCTCGCCGACGATCTCCTCCAGGATGTCCTCGATGGTGACGAGGCCCGCGGTTCCTCCGTACTCGTCGATCACGATGGCCAGGTGGACATGCCGGGCCTGCATCTCGCGCAGCAGGTCGTCGACGGGCTTGCTGTCCGGCGCGAACGTGGCCGGCCGCATGACCGTCTCGACAGTCTCGACCGTCTCGCCCTCGGGATGCTCGTGGATCCGGGTCATGACGTCCTTGAGGTAGGCGATGCCGATGACGTCGTCGAGGTTCTCGCCGATCACGGGGATGCGGGAGAAGCCGCTGCGCAGCGCCAGCGACAGCACCTGCCCCAGCAACTTAGAGCGCTCAACGAACACCATGTCGGTTCGCGGGACCATCACCTCGCGGACGATCGTGTCACCGAGCTCGAACACGGAGTGGATCATGGCCCGCTCGCCGGGCTCGATGATCTGCCGCTCTTCTAGCAGATCCACCAGCCCGCGCAGGTCCTCCTCCGAGCCGGACTGGCTGTCCCCCTTCGACTCGCTCGGCGACAGCGCCGCGCCCGCCGTGGCGAGCAGCCGCGGCAGCGGCCCGAGCACGCGGGTCACCGGCCACAGCACCGAGGCCGCGGCGCTGGCGACGCGCACCGAGTAGTGCCGCCCGAGGCTGCGCGGGATCACCCCGGCCAGGAGGTAGCTGGCTACCGTCATGGCGACCGCGGTGATGAGGAACGCCTTCCAGGTGACGCCGAGCCAGCTGACCAGCACGGCGGTCACGAGTACGGCGGCCGATATCTCCGCGGCGACCCTGGCCAGCAAGACAAGGGACAGGTACCGGGGGACGTCCGTCAGCACGGCCCGAAGCGGCTCTGCGTTTTCGCCCGGCGACCGGCTGAGTCCTCTGGCCCCGGCCGTCGAAACTCGCAGCAGCGCGGTCTCCGCGCTCGAGCACCAGCCTGCCAGCAGCATGAGCACGAACGCGGCGACGAGCAGCCAGCCCATGACGGGTCACCCGCCCCCTGGACGCCCGTCTGGCTCGGCTGCCAGGCCGCGCTCGCGGGCGGAATCGGGGGCCCGGCCGCCCGAGCCAGCAGCAGCCCGCCACGATGCCAGCAACCGGTCCTGCAGCCCGAACATCGTGGCGTGCTCCTCCGGCTCGGCGTGGTCGTAGCCGAGCAGGTGCAAGATCCCGTGCGTGCACAGCAGGTCGATCTCGTCCTGCATGTCGTGGTCGACCTCGGCCGCCTGCGCGGCCGCAACCTGCGGGCAGATCACGATGTCGCCGAGCAGCACGTCGGTCGGATCCGCGTCGGGCCCGCCATGATCGCCGTGCGGTCTGCCGGGCTGCGGCATCCGCAGCTCGTCCATCGGGAACGCCAGCACGTCGGTTGGCCCGTCCTCGCCCATCCAGCGCACGTGCAGCTCGGTCATGGCCGGCTCATCCACCAGCAGCACGGACAGCTCGGCGAGCGGGTGGACGCGCATGTCATCGAGGACGTGCCGGGCCAGCGCGGCCAGCACGCCCTCGTTGACCTCGACGCCGGATTCATTAGCGATATCGATGCTCATCTCGCCCCCGTTGTGCCCCCCGTCCGTGCGGACCTGCTAAGGCAACTGTCATCGGCCGCGGTATCCGTCCCGCCGCGGTCGGCCCGCGGGCAGCTCGGCCGCCGCCCGCCTGGCGTCATACCGCTCGTAGGCGTCGACGATGTCCGCGACAAGCCGGTGCCTGACCACGTCGTGACTGGTGAGCCTGCAGAAGTACACGTCGTCGACGCCCTCGAGGATGTCCTGGACTTGCCGCAGCCCGCTGACCTGCCCGGACGGCAGGTCGATCTGAGTCACGTCGCCGGTGACCACGACGTTGGAGCCGAACCCCAGCCTGGTCAGGAACATCTTCATCTGCTCCGGCAGGGTGTTCTGGGCCTCATCCAGGATGATGAATGAGTCATTCAGCGTCCGGCCACGCATGTACGCCAGCGGCGCGATCTCGATCGTCCCGGCTGCCAGCAGCCGGGGAATCGACTCGGGGTCGACCATGTCGTGCAGCGCATCGTAGAGCGGCCGCAGGTAGGGGTCGATCTTCTCGTACAGCGTGCCCGGCAGAAATCCCAGCCGCTCGCCCGCCTCGACGGCTGGCCGGGTCAGGATGATCCGGTTGACCTCCTTGGCCTGCAGTGCCTTGACCGCCTTCGCCATGGCGAGGTAGGTCTTGCCAGTCCCGGCCGGGCCGATCGCGAACACCACGGTGTGATCGTCGATGGCGTCCACGTACCGCTTCTGGTTCAGCGTCTTAGGCCGGATTGTCCGGCCGCGGCCGGACAAGATGTCCAGGTTCAGCACCTCGGCAGGGCGGGCCCCGGTCTTCCGGCGCAGCATCGAGACGATGCGCTCGACCGCGTCCGGCGTCAGCTCCGCCCCGCTGCCGGTCAGCTGCAGTAGTTCCTCGAAGAGCCGGGACGCCACCGCTAGCTCCGCGTCGGGGCCGGTAACGGTGATCTCGTTACCGCGGACGTGGAAGTCCGCGTCAACCACGCTCTCGATCACCCGCAGCAGCTCATCGCCGGAGCCGAGCAGGCTTACCATCGACTGCTCGTCCGGGATGACGATCCTGACCTGGGCCCGCTCGCCGGGCGCAGCGTCCCCGGCAGCGGAATCCCTGCCGCCAGGGGCGCCGGAAGCGCCCCGTTCCCCGGCGCCGGATCCCGGCCTGGCTGCAGCCCTGCCCTCGCCGGCGCGACCAGCCTCGCCGGCCCTGCTGCCCGGCCGACCGCTACCGTTAGACCGCCGAACACTACGCGAATCGGTCAGATTATCAGTCAATGGCCCTTCCCTGCCGGGACCGCCGCGTGGTCGGCCCGCTCGCCATGATACTGGCAGGCCGGCCTCGGCGCCGTCGTGCCGATGCTAGCCGGGCGGCCAGGACATCGGCCGGCCGCCGAGCACGTGCGCATGGACGTGGTCGACGGTCTGCCCGGCCTGCGCGCCGGTGTTGAAGACCACGCGGTAGCCGTCGTCGGCGATTCCCTCGGCGACAGCAACGTCCCTGGCGTGGGCCACGAGCTCGGCCAGCAGGCCCTCATCGGCGGCCGCCAGCTCGGCCAGATTCGCGTGATGGGCCCGCGGGATCACCAGCACGTGGACCGGAGCCTGCGGGTTGATATCGCGAAAGGCGACACTATGGGAACGAGCCGACACAATCGTGGCCGGAATGTCACCGGCGGCAATGGCGCAGAACAGGCAATCAGCCACGCGAAGATCTTAACGTCTGCCAGGCCGGCGACCTCATGCACCTATATGGTTGCACTGCTGCGAACCCACGGTGCGCCACCCCCCGCTGGTGCAACGGCCTCGCCAGGTACTGGCTTTCC
Source organism: Streptosporangiaceae bacterium (assembly GCA_049675875.1). Classification (GTDB taxonomy): domain Bacteria; phylum Actinomycetota; class Actinomycetes; order Streptosporangiales; family Streptosporangiaceae; genus JAJYUU01. The sequence continues at coordinate 13,145 of JBAUAR010000417.1, read as the reverse complement.
GTCGCTTGGGGATTGGTCATGCACTGGTGCTCGCGCTGGCGTGGATGGGTGTGGGGGGAATTGGAAGCAGCTTGGAAGTCATATCTGGCGACCCAGTGTCGCAGCCGCGAATGACGGCGAGTGAACCTTCCGACGTAGTTGCGCGTCCAACTGACGTGACGGAGGCCTGGGCGGGGACTGTCCCGCTTGTCTCGGTTCGGGCCGACTCCGATGCCGAGCTGGCAGTGACGGAGCTGTACAGCGCACACTACCGATCGCTGGTGCGGCTTGCCGCGCTGCTGGTCCGCGATCTTGGAACCGCGGAGGAAGTAGTGCAGGACGCATTCGTTGCCATGCATGGCGGCTGGCACCGCCTGCGCGACAACGATAAGGCGCTGGCCTACCTGCGTCAGGCCGTTGTCAATCGGTCACGGTCCGTGCTCAGGCACCGGCAGGTGGTCGACCGCAACGCGCCCAAGCCGCCGCCCGATATGCCGAGTGCGGAGCACGGGGCGATCGCGCTATTCGAGCGGTCTGCCGTCATCGCTGCGCTCCGGACCCTCCCGGCCAGGCAGCGCGAGGCGCTGGTGCTACGGTTCTACGCCGACATGCCAGAAGCACAGATCGCCGAGACCATGCGGATCAGCCGCGGGGCCGTGAAGAGCCACACCGCCAGGGCTATGCAGGCGCTGCGGGCGATCCTGGAGCGGGACGCATGACCGCGCCGTCCGAACACGAGGCCTACCTCCGCGCCGCCCTGCACGCCGCGGCCGACTCGCTCGAGCCACGCGGTGACGGCCTGGAGCGCATCCGGACGCGGCTCCAGCACGCTCGGCCGATGGTCGTCGTCTGGCTGACCGCCGCGTGGGACGAGCTTCGGCTGCGGACTCCGGCTGCCGTGCAGGACGCGTTCTACCGACTGGGGGCTGGCCTCCAGGCAGCCTGGGACCGTTTTGCGCCCGCGCCAGCGCCCGGCAAGCACCGCTCGCGCACCCAGGGACTGCTGCGACCGCTCGCCGCGATGGCCGTGGCCATGTTCATCGTTGCGGCCGGCACCTACGTCGCGATCGACGCCTCGACAGCCGTATCGCCGAGTAGCACGAACCTGCACCCGGGCAACGGGCAGCCACGTCCGGGCGGGCATACCGGAGGCGCGCCAGCCGCGTCGCCGGCCCGCCCCGGCTCGCGGTCCGGATTGGGCTCAGGCACCCTCCCGGCATCGCCGAGCTGCACGCGTGCTACCGGCGGCCCCAGTCCGCAACCGTCCTCGTCACCGTCCACGTCGCCAAGTTCGAACCCGACTCCCACGCCGAGCGATACGACATCGCCGTCCCCGGCCCCGACCGACAGTTCTAGCCCAGACGCCGTGAGCGCCGTCCGGCTGACCGCGTTCCTGACCGTCGCATCGAGCGCTCGGCCGGACGGCGCGCCATCCCCGTGCGCCAGCCAGTCAACGACTCCGGCAACACCGGCGCCCAGCACGAATGCGGCAGAGACGGGCATCAGTCAGGCACCCATGGCCACCGGTCAGCCGCCTGTCGCCGGCCGACCGCATCGGGGCCACTGGGGCAGGCACTAGGCCATCGGACCCGGCACTAGGCCACCGGACCCGGCACTAGGCCACCCGATCCGGCACTAGGCCACCCGACCACGCACTATCCCATCGGGTCAGGCCGCCACCGGCGGGTCCGGCTGAGTATGACGCTCGCAGCGGCTACTCCGGCCGTCGACGCTCGCAGCACCGTGGGGCCGAGCGCGGCGGGCAGCGCGCCGGCCTCCTGCAGGGCATCGGCCTCGGTACCGCTGATGCCACCTTCCGGGCCGATGACCAGCACGATCTCCCCAGTCGCCGGCGGCTCGAGGCTCGCCAGGCCGACTGCCGCGTCAGGGTCGAGCACGATCGCCAGCGCCGCCGCTTCAACCCGGCGCACCGCAGCGGCCAGATCGGCCTGCGCGGTCACCTCGGGGAACCACGCCCGCCTGCTCTGCTTGGCGGCCTCTTGCGCCGTCGTGCTCCATCGGGTGCGGGACCTGGCGGCGCGATCGCCGCGCCAGACGGCTACGCACCGCTCGGCTGACCACGGCACGATGACGTCGGCCCCGACCTCCGTCAGAAGCTCGACGGCGAGCTCACCGCGGTCGCCCTTGAGGATGGCCTGCAGCACGACCAGCCGCGGCTGCGGGGGCGGCTCGGTGCGCCGTGTGAGCACGGCCAGCGACAGCTCACCGGGCGCCGAGGCGATGACCGTGCACTGGGCAACGGTTCCGGCGCCGTCGGTAACGTCGACGCGCTCGCCAGCGTCGAGCCGGCGGACGGTGCTCGCGTGCCGGCCTTCCCGGCCGCCCAGCACGATCTGCTGGCCTGCCAGGTCGGCGGCGCGAGCGGTGAAGACCGGTGGTCTCAGGGCCGGACACCCACCTTGTGGAGGGCATGCGGCCAGCGGGGTCTGGGGTCTCCCCAGGGTGCCCGCTGACGCCCCGAGCGACAGCCCCCCGTGCGAGGGCCCCCCGAGCGACAGGCCCCCGAGCGACAGCCCCCCGAGCGACAGCCCCCCGAGCGGCAGCCCCCCGAGCGGCAGGCCCCCCAGCGACAGCGGTTAGCGGCCGTTGAACGCATCGCGCAGCCGGGAGAAGAAGCCCTGCTGGCCGGGCGCGAACTTGCCCGGCGGTGCCTCCTCGCCACGCAGCTTGGCGAGCTGGCGGAGCAACTCCTCCTGCTCGGGCTCCAGCTTCATCGGCGTCTCCACGGTGACGTGCACGATGAGGTCGCCCCGGCCTGAATTGTTCAGCCGCTCGGTGCCGCGTCCGTACATCGGAATGGCCTGGCCCGACTGGGTCCCGGGCCGGATGTCGAGGTCGGCGGGACCGTCCAGCGAGTCGACGGTCAGCGTGGTGCCGAGCGCCGCCGCCACCATCGGAAGCGTCACCGTGCAATGCAGGTCATCGCCCTGCCGCTCGAAGATAGGGTGCGGCTGCTGCACGATCTCCAGGAACAGGTCGCCGGGCGGCCCGCCGCCCGGCCCGGTCTCGCCCTCACCGGCGAGCTGGATATGGGTGCCGTCCTCCACGCCGGCCGGGATGCGGACCTTGATCGTCCGCCGGGTCCTGACCCGTCCGTCCGCGTCGCACTCCGGGCACGGCTTGCGGATGACCGTGCCATAACCGCCGCAGGCCGGGCAGGGCCGCGAGGTCATCATCTGGCCGATGAAGGACCGGGTGACCTGGCTGATCTCACCACGGCCGTTGCAGACGTCACAGGTGACGGGGTGGGTCCCTGGCGCGGTTCCCTCGCCCGAGCACGTCGGGCAGACCACCGCGGTGTCGATGACGAGCTCCCTGGTCGTCCCGAACGCGCACTCGGCGAGGTCGAGGTCGACCCGGAGGGTCGCGTTCCGTCCGCGGCGAGCGCGGCTGCGCGGCCCGCGCGGCGCGGCACCGCCGCCGAAGAACGCGTCCATGAGGTCGCTGAACGGGAACCCGGCCGCGCCGAATCCGGGACCACCCGCCCCGGCCCGCGCGAACGGGTCAGCACCGAGGTCATACATCTGCCGCTTCTCCGGATCGGAGAGCACCTCGTAGGCCTGCGTGACCTCCTTGAACCGCTCCTGCAGCGCAGGGTCGGGATTCACGTCAGGATGCAGCTCCCGAGCCAGCCGCCGGTACGCCTTCTTGATCTCGTCAGCATCCGCATCCCGGCGGACACCGAGAATCCCGTAATAGTCGTTAGCCACCGGCATTCCTAGGACTCCGCCAGGATCTGACCTACGTACCGTGCCACCGCGCGCACTGCTCCCATCGCCGTCGGATAGTCCATCCGGGTCGGGCCGAGCACACCGAGCCGCGCGAGTGCCAGGTCGCCGGTCCCGTACGCGGCGGCTACCAGTGACGTGCCCTGCAGCCCCTGCACCTCATTCTCTGACCCGATCCGCACCGTGACGGCGTCCCGGTCACCCGACTCGCCGAGCAGCCGCATGAGGACCACCTGTTCTTCCAACGCCTCGAGCACCTCGCGCAATCCCCTGGAGAAGTCTGCCGGGGTGAGATTCGCGGCACCGCTGACGACAACGCGCTCCTCGTGCCGGACGATCAGCGTCTCCACGATGACAGAGAACACCGCTGCCGCGTTCGGCCGCTCGGCCGGGGATAGCCGCTCCGGCAGTTCGGCGACGACCGTGGCCACGTCGGAGAGCTTGCGGCCGTCGAGATAGGCGTTCAGCAGCGCACGCAGCTGAGTGATCTCGTCTTCGGTGGTCGGCGCGGGCAGTTCGGCGGTCCGCTGCTCGACGCGACCGGTGTCGGTGATCAGCACCAGCAGCAGCCGCTGGTCGGTCAGCGGGACCACCTCGATGTGCCGCACCGCCGACCTGATCAGCGACGGGTACTGGACCACCGCCACCTGCCGGGTGAGCTGGGCCAGCAGCCGGACGGTCCGCAATACCACGTCGTCGAGGTCGTAGGCCCCGGTCAGGAACGTCTCGATGGCCCGTCGCTCGGCCAGCGACAGCGGCTTGATCCCCGACAGCCGGTCGACGAACAGCCGGTAGCCCTGATCGGTCGGGATCCGGCCGGCGCTCGTGTGCGGCTGGACGATGAACCCCTGCTCTTCCAGGACGGCCATGTCGTTGCGAATCGTGGCCGGGGAAACGTCCAGGTTGTGCCGGTCCACCAGGGTCTTGGAGCCAACCGGCTCGTTCGTGGAGACGAAATCCTCCACGATGGCGCGCAAGACGGCCAGCTTCCTGTCGTCTAGCACCGGCACCTCCCCTGGCACTCTGGCGTACTGAGTGCCAAGTCTAGGGCCGATTCAGCGCTGCGGCACTTATCGCCTGATGAGCAGGGCAAGACAAAAACCTGACATAAAGGGAACGAGGTCGGCTGCCCCGCCGCCGCCCTCGGCGCGCGGCCGCGCCACGCCCGCGTGGATGCCGGTCTGCTGCACCTCCCACTGCACCAGACAGGCCGCCACGTCCGCGTGGATGCCGGTCTGCTGCACCTCCCACTGCACCAGACAGGCATTCGTGAGTGCATGATCCCCGCCGTTGCACCAGAACAACCAGTCGACACCCGGCATACCGGGCATATAGCTGCGACATTAATCGGTGATGGCCCGGATGACCCCGTCGGCCAGCAGCCGACCCCGCTGGGTGAGGCGGACCACGCCTCCGGCCAGCGCCTCGTCGCTGACCAACCCGTCGGCAGCGGCCTGCCGCGCCGCGGCCTGACCAGCCGGGGCGAGCTCGTCGACCGGGCAGCCCGCCGCGAGCCTGGTCAGCAGCATGATCCGTTCGGTAGTCCGCTCAGAGTCGGTCAGCAACTCCCTGGCCTGGCCGGGGCTGGCGCCCGCCGCGAGGCGCCGGGCGTAGGCGGCCGGGTGCCGCACGTTCCACCACCGGGTGCCGGCCACATGACTGTGCGCGCCAGGGCCGACGCCCCACCAGTCGCCGCCGGTCCAGTACAGCTGGTTGTGACGGCACCGCGAGCCGGATCCGGCCGCCCAGTTGGAGACCTCATACCAGTCCAGGCCGCCCGCGGATAGCCGCTCGTCGGCCATGACGTACCGGTCGGCCAGCACGTCGTCGTCGGGTGGTGGCAGCTCACCGCGCCGGATCCGGGCGGCGAGCCGGGTCCCTTCCTCCACGATCAGTGAGTACGCGGAGAGGTGATCGGGCCCGGCGGCCAGGGCCGCGTCCAGCGATGCCAGCCAGTCCCCGTCGGTCTCCCCGGGCGTGCCATAGATGAGGTCGAGGCTGACCTGCCCGAACCCGGCCGCGCGAGCCCACCGCACGCACCGCTCCGGCCGACCGGGTTCGTGCACTCGATCGAGCACGGCGAGGACGCGCGGCACGGCACTCTGCATGCCTATCGACAACCGGGTAATGCCGGCCGCGCGTAGCGCCGCAAGTGACCGCTCATCCACTGTTTCCGGGTTTGCCTCAGCGGTGACTTCGGCGCCGGGCGCGAGCCCGAGCTCGGCATCGACCGCGCGCAGGATCGCCCTCAGGCTGGCCGGTGGCAGCAGTGTCGGCGTCCCGCCGCCAAAGAACACCGTCTGGACCGGGCCGGCCCGGCCGCCGAGCACCGTGCCGGCCAGCCTGATCTCCTCGATGGCCAGCGCGGCATAGCCGTCGCGGGACGCTCCCGAGCCGAGCTCCGCCGCGGTATAGGTGTTGAAGTCGCAGTAACCACACCGGGTCAGGCAGAACGGGATGTGCACGTAGACCCCGAACGGGGCGGTACCAACCAGGGCCTCAGACCGCTCCGGCAGGCTGCCGTCCGCGGGCGCCGGCTCGCCGGCCGGCGGCTGACCGGCCATCGTCAGCACGCCTTCCGTGGCGCGCGCCGCGGCGGCGTCACACCCGACTCAGCACGGCCGCGGCGATCTCATCCCATTTCGTACCCCGGCCTGCGACCGCCACGAGCCTGCGCATGATGTCGTGGTCGCCGTAGTAGGCCAGCATGGACTCGGCCACGGTTACGGCCACGCCCGGACGGTTCACCACCTCCAGATCGTCGCCGGCGGCCACCGTGCCCGGCGTCAGCACTCGCAGGTAGGCGCCCGGCCGGCCGGCCGCAGCGAACCGCTTCACCCACTGCGGCTCCTCGCCGAGCCAGGCCTTGAAGGTGCTGCACGGGATGCGGGGCGCCGTCACCTGCAGTACCACCCTGCCCGCGCGCCAGGTCTCGCCGATCAGCGCGCCGCTGACGTCGATGCCAGCCGTCGTGAGGTTCTCCCCGAACATCCCGTTGGGCAGCTCGCGTCCCAGCCGCTCGGTCCACCAGTCCAGGTCCTCCCGGCCGTAGGCGTAGACGGCCTGGTCGAGCCCGCCGTGGTTGACCTTGTCCGCGACGGTGTCGCCGTCCAGACCGAGCGGACCCACTTCGACCGGGCAGCCAGCCGGTCGCTTGTCGATCGCGGACCGAGTTTGCCGCCCGCCGATGACCAGGTCAGCCTCCTGACCGCGATTGACCGAGAGAACGCGAGCGGCAGGCATGCCCCGAAGCTAGCCGACCCTGGTGCAGGCGTCGAACCGATTCTGACCGGGTGTCGCATGCTGATGACCGGCGCTAGGGTCAGCGATACTGGACGAACGGCCACATCGGTAGTAGAAGGACGACTCCATGAGCGCAGGCAGCGGCGGCGAGCCCGGACGCGAGCAGGATCCGTGGTCGCAGCCGGCGGACTTCGGAGAGCCTGGATCGGCTGCGCCGCCACCGCCCTGGCCGGGCCAGCAGAACCAGACGACCGGCCAGCAAGCCAGCCAGGACGGGTTTCCGCTATCCCCGAGCGGGTCCAGCACGGCTAGTGCCGAGCCGTGGGCAGCTCCGGCCGGCGGCTACCCACCCGCGGCCGGGCCGTACCAGCAACCTGCCGGGCAGTACCAGCAACCTGCTGGGCAGTACCAGCAACCTGCTGGGCAGTACCAGCAACCTGCCAGGCCGTACCAGCAACCTGCCGGGCCGTACCAGCCGTCCGCCGGGCAGTACCAGCCACCAGCGGGGCCGTACCAGCCGCCGCCCGGGTCGTACGGCTATCAGCAAGCGCCGTACTATCCAGCCGCCGCGGCCGCGCGCAACAACCCGGTCGCGATCGCCGCCCTGGTGTGCGGCATCGCCCAGTTCTTCCTCGGCCTGCTCGTGGTGGGCAACATCCTGCTGGCCATCCCGGCCGTCATCTGCGGCGCCATCGGCCTCAGGCAGGTCGACCAGCGAGGCGAGCGCGGCCGCGGCATGGCGATCGCCGGGCTGGTGCTCGGCATCCTCGGCGTGGCGTACTTCCTGATCGTCGTGCTGCTGATCATCATTGGCCTGCACGCCAGGACGACCTGACCGGTCGACCGCGGCCCGACGCGTCCCCCGACGGTGCCTGCTGTCAGCGCCGCTTGTCCGGCGTCTGCTCGGTCGCCAGCGCCGCTACGAACGCTTCCTGCGGCACCTCCACCCGGCCGATCACCTTCATTCGGCGCTTGCCTTCCTTCTGCTTTTCCAGCAGCTTGCGCTTCCGGGTGATGTCGCCGCCATAGCACTTGGCCAGCACGTCCTTGCGCAGCGCGCGGATGTTCTCGCGGGCGATGATCCGTGACCCGATCGCCGCCTGGATCGGCACCTCGAACTGCTGACGCGGGATCAACTGCCTGAGCCTCGCAGTCATGGACAGCCCGTACTCGCGTGCTTTGTCCGTGTGCACGATCTGGCTGAACGCGTCCACCGGTACGCCTTGCAGCAGGATGTCCACCTTGACCAGGTCGGACTCCTGCTCGCCGGCCCGCTCGTAGTCGAGCGAGGCGTAGCCGCGGGTACGCGACTTGAGCTGGTCGAAGAAGTCGAAGATGATCTCACCGAGCGGCATCGTGTACCGGATCTCGACGCGGTCCGCGGACAGGTACTCCATGCCGAGCAGCACGCCGCGGCGGCCCTGGCACAGTTCCATGATCGCGCCGACGTAGACGGCGGGCGCCAGCACCGTGGCCCGGACCACCGGCTCGAAGACCTGACCGATCTTGCCCTCGGGAAACTCGCTGGGGTTGGTGACGATGGACTCGGTGCCCGACTCGGTCACGACCCGGTAGACGACGTTCGGCGCGGTCGAGATCAGCTCCAGGTCGAACTCCCGCTCGAGCCGCTCGCGGACGATCTCCATGTGCAGCAAGCCAAGGAAGCCGCAGCGGAAGCCGAACCCGAGCGCTGTCGACGTCTCCGGCTCAAACACCAGCGACGCGTCGTTCAGCTGCAGCTTGTCGAGTGCGTCCCGCAGCTCCGGGTAGTCGTCACCGTCCATCGGGTACAGGCCAGAGAACACCATCGGCTTCGGGTCGGCGTAGCCGGGCAGCGGCTCCTTGGCCGGGTCGGACGCGTTGGTGAGCGTGTCGCCGACCCGCGCCTGCCGGACGTCCTTGACCCCGGTGATGAGGTACCCCACCTCGCCGGCCGCGAGCCCATCCGCCGGGACCGGGTCCGGCGAGATCACCCCGATCTCCAGCGTCTCGTGCACGGCCTTGGTCGACAGCATCAGCGTTCGCTCACGGCGGCTCAGCCGCCCGTCCATGACCCGCACGTAGGTGATCACGCCGCGATAGGTGTCGTAGACCGAGTCGAAGATCAGGGCCCGGGCCGGCGCGTCCAGGTCGCCGGCCGGCGGCGGCACCTGCTCGACGACGGCGGTCAGCAGCGCCTCGACACCCTCACCCGTCTTGGCCGAGACCCGCAGCACCTCAGCGGGGTCGCAGCCGATGATGTTGGCCAGCTCGGCCGCGTATTTGTCCGGCTGGGCGGCAGGCAGGTCGATCTTGTTGAGCACCGGGATCAGGTGCAGATCGGCATCCAGCGCCAGGTACAGGTTCGCCAGCGTCTGCGCCTCGATGCCCTGTGCCGCGTCGACCAGCAGGATCGCGCCCTCGCAGGCCGCCAGGGACCGGGACACCTCGTAGGTGAAGTCCACGTGACCGGGGGTGTCGATGAGGTTCAGGACGTACTGCCTGCCATCCTGCCCGCGCCACGGTAGCCGGACGGCCTGGCTCTTGATCGTGATGCCGCGTTCGCGCTCGATGTCCATCCGGTCGAGATACTGGGCCCGCATCTGACGCCCCTCGACCACGCCGGTGAGCTGCAGCATCCGGTCGGCCAGGGTGGACTTGCCGTGGTCGATGTGGGCGATGATGCAGAAGTTCCTGATCACCGGCTGCGGGGTCCGGGAAGGCTCGGGCGCGGACAGCTGACTCGTCGGCTGCTGCGGCGTTGGTGACACGGACATCCGCCAGTTTCGTCGTGGGCGCGGGCTGGTCTATCGTTGCACGTTGCGCCTGGTGCCCCGGCCACCAGCCAGGCTGCCGGATGGCTGGGGCAGGCCCGCCAGTTTGAGCGTGCAGGGCGATCTCGGCTATCCTGAGCTGCTGGCTGCAGCAGGCCAACTCGCCATGCCCGGACTCCGGGCCGGGTGCCGGGGCCGGCCGCCAGACCACTCAGACCAATCGAGCGAGGCTTTCGCGTGGCAAACATCAAGTCCCAGATCAAGCGCAACAAGCAGAACGAGAAGGCTCGGATGCGCAACAAGGCGGTCAAGTCCGAGCTGAGGACGTCCGTGCGCAAGTTCCGCGAGGCTGCCGACGCTGGCAACGCCGAGGCTGCCGCGACTGCGATGCAGGCCGCGTCCGTCAAGCTGGACAAGGCCGTGAGCAAGGGTGTCATCCACAAGAAGCAGGCTGCTAACCGCAAGTCGGCGATCGCCCGCCGCTCGGAGCAGCTGACCAAGAGCGCCTAGGTTTCTCCCCCGATCCGCGGCGGCCATCGGAACGAAGGCCCGTCCGCCGGATCGCGGGCGTGCGGCCTGCCTGCAGTGGCGGCCGCCGCCCCGCGTCACCTGGGCATAGCGCGACTCGCGACGGGTCGCGATCTGGGAGAGCTCGATGTCCAGGCTGATCGCATCCAACGTCAGCGTGTCTTTCGGCGGCCTCGTCGTGCTGGATGAGGTCAGCATCAGCATCGGTGCCGGGGATCGGATCGGTATCGTCGCCCCGAACGGGGTCGGCAAGTCCACTCTGCTCAGCGTGCTGGCCGGCGACCTGGAACCGGACCACGGCACGGTCACCACGGCACCCGCTACCACCACGGTGCTCAGGCTGGCCCAGGAACTCGACGTCAGGCCCGGCGAGTCGCTTGCTGGCTACCTCGCCCGGCGTACCCAGGTGGCCGGGGCGCAGGCGGACCTCGACGCGTCAGCCGAGGCCCTGGCCCGCGGCACCGCGGGCGCAGACGACGTCTATGACGCCGCGCTGCAGCGCTGGCTGGCGCTGGGCGGCGCCGACCTGCCGGACCGCATGGCTGAGGTCACCGCCCGGCTTGGCCTGGCCGACAGCCTGCTGGACCGGACGGCTGCCGAGTTGTCGGGCGGTCAGCGGGCCCGGCTCGGCCTTGCCACCGTGCTGCTGGGCCAGCCCGACATCTTGCTGCTCGACGAGCCGACCAACGACCTTGACGACGCTGGCCTGGCGCTGCTCGAGGAGCAGCTGCGCCGGACTTCCGCCGGGGTTGTGCTGGTCAGCCATGACCGCGCGCTGCTCGCCGCGGTCGCCAGCCAGATTCTCGAGCTGGATGAGTTCACCCGGCACGCCTCGATGTTCGCCGGCGGCTGGGACGCCTACGTCGCCGAGCGCGAGGTCGCCAGACGGAGCGCAGTCGAGGCGTATTCCGCCTACGAGGGCGAGCGGGACCGGCTGACTGAGACTGCCCGGCGCCAGCGGCAGTGGGCGCGATCTGGTGAGCAACGCGCCACTAGCGCACGGCAGTACCGGAAAGATCCTGATAAGTTCAGCCGGGCTTTTCACGCCGGGATGGCCCAGCAGACGGGCTCGAAGGCGGCGAGCATCGACAAGGCGATCACCCGGCTGGATTCTGACGCCCCCGACGAGGTACGGGAGCCCTGGCAGCTCCGGCTGTCGATCGGCGCGGCGCAGCGCGCCGGAGACGTGGCGGTGTCCCTCACCGACGCCGTGGTCAGCCGCGGCGAGGTAACGCTCGGACCGGTCAGCCTGACCATAGGGCCAGCCGACCGCGTCCGCATCACCGGTCCCAACGGCTCGGGCAAGACGACTCTCGCGGACGCGCTGCTGGGCCGGGCGGCACTTACGGCCGGGCACCGGTACGCCGGGCCGAGCACCGTGTTCGGCGAGGTTGACCAGACGCGCCGGCTGTTCGCCACCAGCGCATCCGTGGCAGCGGTCGTCCGGTCGGCGGCGGGCCTCACCGAGGAGCAGGCACGCACGCTGCTGGCGAAGTTCCGGCTGCGCGGCGACGCGGCACTCCGACCCTCGGCCGCGCTGTCACCGGGCGAGCGGACCCGCGCGGGACTCGCCGTGCTGCAGGCGCGCGGCGTCAACGTGCTGGTGCTTGACGAGCCGACCAACCACCTCGACATCGAGGCGATCGAGCAGCTGGAGGAGGCGCTGGCCAGCTACTCGCACGCGCTGATCCTGGTCACGCACGACCGCCGCCTCGCCGACGCGGTCCTGGTGACCGAGACCATAGACGTGCGCTCACTTCAGGCCCGGCGGACCTGACCGTGCTGCTATCGCCAGGGTGCTGCCACCGCGTCCGCTAACGGTCGGTCGAGCGGCAGGCGACGATCGTGCCGATGGCGCGCTCGAGCGCGTATCCGGCGCTCGCTCCCTCGCCTTTCACCTGGACATCGGCCTCGGCGACCGCCGCGTGCGCTCTGGCGATCCCTTCGGCGGTCCAGCCGCGCAGCTGCTGCCGCGCCTTATCGACCTTCCACGGCGGCATGCCGAGGTCAGCGGCCAGCGCGTTCGGGCTTAGCCCGCGCCCGACGGAGCCAACGAGGGCCAGCGTGCGCAGCCCCGAGGCGAGCGCGCTGGTGATGAGCACCGCCGATGTCCCAGTCGCCAGCGCCCAGCGGAGCAGTTCGAGCGCTTCCGTCAGATTGCCCTCGCACGCCTTGTCGGCGACGGAGAACCCGGTCGCCTCGGCCCGGCCGTGGTAGTAGCGCCCCACCACGGCCTGGTTGACCACCCCCGTGGTGTCCGCGGCGAGCTGGCTGCACGCCGCCGCGAGGTCGCGCAGGTCAGTGCCCACCGCGTCGAGCAGCGCGCGCAGGCCGCTATCGTCAGCTTTCCGGCCCGCGGTCCTGAACTCAGCACGGACGAAGTCCATCCGGTCACCGAACCGCTTGACGGTCGGGCAGTCGACCCGCCGGGCGCCGGCGGCGACCAGGTCGGCAACCAGGGCCCTGTTCTTCGCGCCGCCCGAATGAGTGACGACGAGGAAGATCTCTGGCAGCGGTGACCTGGCGAGCCGCGCCAGCTCAGCGGCCAGCCGAGTCGTGGCGTCCTGCGCCGAGCGGATCACTACGACGCTCACCCCGCCGAACAGCGACGGGCTTGCCAGCGTAGCCAGGTCGCCGGCGGTGAGGCCGGCCGCTAGCACATCGTGCACGTCTGCTGCCGCGTCGGCGCGGTCGGCGGCCTCCGATCCTGCCGCCTCCGCCGTCGCCAGCGCCACCGCGGCCGAGACCGCGCGCTCGACCAGCAATTCCTCGTCGCCGATGATCACGGTCAGCGGCACCGCAGGCGCCGGGTTGCCGTCATCCGATGAGCGCGGAGCCATGCAGGCAGCATGCCACGAATCGGGGGGCGGGCGGACCGCCGGCAGCACCACCG
>JBAUAR010000416.1:0-4718 GCA_049675875.1 Streptosporangiaceae bacterium | reverse complement strand
GTCCCGCACCGCGCCGCTCGCGCCCGGATACTGCAGCAGCACGCCGAACAGCTCCCCCGCTGGCTGCGCCTGGATCAGCGCCGGGGTCACCGGGCCGGTCACCAGCTCGATGCCGAGCGGCTCGGCCCTGGTGGCCAGGACGGCCAGTGTTTGCGGCAGGCAGTCGGCGTCAGCCAGGAACACGCTGCCGCGACCGCGCGCGCGCCGGGCCAGCGTCATCGCCTCCGCCGCCGCGGTGGCCTCGTCCAGCATCGACGCGCCCGCCACCGGCAGGGCCGTCAAGTCCTCCACCATGGTCTGGAAGGTCAGCAGCGCCTCGAGCCGTCCCTGCGAGATCTCCGGCTGATACGGCGTGTAGGCGGTGTACCAGGCGGGATTCTCCAGCATGTTCCGGCGGATGACCGCGGGCGTGTGCGTGCCGTAGTAGCCCAGCCCGATCATGGCGGTGACAACCGTGTTCTGGCTGGCGAGCCGCCGCAGCTCGGTCAGCGCCGCGTCCTCGGTCAGCGGCTCGGGCAACCGGAGCTTGGCGTCAGTGCGCAGGCCGGCCGGCAGCGCCGCGCTGGTCAGCTCGTCCAGCGACGAGTAGCCGATGGCCTCGAGCATGCGCGCCTGGTCGGCGATGGCGGGACCAATGTGACGCTGGGCGAATTCCATGGGAGCCTCCCCGGGCGGGCCTGGCCCGCTGATGCCTGGGTATTGAACTCCCCCTCTGTCGACCGCACCCGCGGGCTTCAGAGACGCGCACACCGCCCGGTCCTGGCTGCCTGAGAGGTTCCGGGGAGGTTGCCCCTTCGGCGCCCCGCGCTGGCTGCGCAGAGTCTCTCCCGGCCGGTGTGATCCAGCAAGCCGATGTTACCCGCTGTGGGCCCGGAGCTAGACGGTCTCCCAGCGGAACGCCCGCGCCGAGATGAGCGTGAGCACCGCCGACAGGCCGAGCAGGATGCCGATGGCGGGCAGCGCTGCCGTTGCGCCCTCCCCCCTGGCCATGACGTCCTGCATGCCCGTCACCAGGTAGCGCAGCGGCATCGCGTACGAGACGTCCCTGATCCAGGCCGGCGCGAAGTCGAGCGGCACGAACGCACCGCCGAGAAAGGCCATCGGCAGGATGATCACGTTCGCGATGGCGGTCGCGGCCTGCTGACTCGTGGTGAACGAGCCGACCAGCAGGCCGATGGACATAAAGGCCAGCGTGCCGCAGAGCACCACCGGGATCGACATCCACCAGTCGGCGGACAACCGGAGACCGAAGTACGGCAGTGTCGCGATCGCCAGGAACACCGCCAGCTGGACGAGCGCCAGCACGAGGCTGAGGCCCACCCTGGCGAGCACCACCGAGCCGACACTGACCGGAGCCAGCCGCAGCCGTCGCAGCAGCTTGGTCTGCCGCCAGCTCACCAGCGTGATCGCGGCGCCGAACGCAGCGCCGGAGGCGATGGCCCAGCCGAGCAGGCCGGGAGCGATGTACTGGATTGGCTTGAGCGACTTGTCCTCGACCTGACTGGCCGTGAGCTGGTAGCCGCTCGTGCTTCCGGCCGCGGCAGCGTCGGCCTGCTGCACGATCGAGCCGAACACGGCCTGCACGATGCCGGCCGTCGTCTGGTCGGCGATCGAGTAGTGCACCACCAGAGTGCGGCCCTGCTGCTGCACAGCGGCGTCGTAGCTGCCCTTGCGGACGGCGTCGAGCGAGGTGGCGAGGTCGGTCGAGTGCGAGATCGTCATGATCTTGCCAAGCTGGCTGGGTGCCGCCGCCCGCGCCTCGTCCAGCAGGGCCACCCGCCCGACCTCGATCACGCTGACCTTCGGCGCGCCGGTGCTCTTGTACAACGAGCCGAACAGCAGCAGGAACAGCACCGGGATGAGAATGGAGAACACCAGCGCCGCCCTGTCCCGGACAAACCCGATGAAGATCGCCCGAGACAGGCTGCGCAGTGCCAGCAGACTGCCCCGCAGCGGGGCCGTTCCTCTCACGCCCGGTACTCCCGTCCGGTCAGGTCGAGGAAAACGTCCTCGAGGGTGGCTCCCTGCACGCGCAAGCCGGTCAGCGCGCTTCGGTCGGCAAGTCCGGCGAGCACGGGTGCGGGCTCGCGCGTCGCGATGGTCAGCGATACGCCGTCGTCGGTCACCGCCCCGTCACTGAGGAGCCCGGCATCGGCGGCGGTGAGCTGGCCCGACTCGACGCTGATCCGGACTGGCGAGTCGATGGCCCGGACGAGGGCGGCGGGGGCGCCGAGCTGGAGAATCTCGCCGTGGTCCATGATGGCGACCCGGTCGCACAGCGTCTCCGCCTCGTCCATGTGATGGGTGGTCAGGACGACCGTGCGGCCGTCGGCGTTGATCTGCCGGAGCAGGTCCCACAGATTCCGGCGGGCCTGCGGGTCGAGCGCGCCCGTCGGCTCGTCCAGGAACACCAGCTCGGGGTCGTGCACGAGCGCGCACGCGATCGACAGCCGCTGTGCCTGGCCACCGGACAGCTTCTCCGTCCTGATGTCACCGTGCTCGGTCAGGCCGACGGTGTCGAGCATCTGGTCCGCGCGGCGAGCGCGGACGCCGTACAGCGAGGCAAACGTCCGGATCTGCTCGCGAGCGGTCAGCCGCTCGAAGAAAGACGACGCCTGCAGCTGGACGCCGATGCGCGGCAGCAGCGCCGGGTTACGCGGCCACGGCGCCACGCCCAGCACGCTGAGCTGGCCGTCGTCGGCCTCGCGCAGCCCTTCGACGATCTCCAGCGTGGTCGTCTTGCCCGCGCCATTGGGGCCGAGAATGCCGAAGAACTCGCCCAGCTCAACGTCGAAGCTGACCCCGCCCACGGCGACCACCGAGCCATACGACTTGCGGAGCCCCCGCACCGCGATCGCCGTCGGCATGGTCGCCACCATAACACGACATAACTCGAACTGGGTACGTAACGGACCGCGCAGCTCCGCAGGGGTCACCCGGTCGATCGGCGGAAGCGCTCGCCCGCTCAGCCCGTCCTGCGGGCGCGCCGACTGGCGAGCTCGTCGTGCCCTGACCCCGTCGCGGCGCCCTCGGCGCTCTCGGCGGGCAGCTTCGCGAGCTCCGCGTCAACCTCCTGCCAGATCCGGCTGAGCGCGATCGCGAACACGCCCTGGCCGCCCTGCAGCAGGTCCACTACCTCGTCCGGGGAGGTGAACTCGTAAACGCTCACCCCGTCGCTCATGAGCGTGATCGCCGCCAGGTTGGCTGAGCCGCGCCCGCGCAGGTGCGTCACGGCGCTCCTGATCTGCTGCAGCGAGATGCCCGTGTCGAGCAACCGCTTAACGACCTTGAGTACCAGAATGTCGCGGAAGCTGTACAGCCGCTGCGAGCCGGATCCGCTCGCGGCCCGGATGCTGGGCTCCACCAGCTCGGTTCTCGCCCAGTAGTCAAGCTGCCGGTAGCTGATGCCCGCTGCAGAGCATGCCGTCGGCCCGCGGTAACCCCGGTCCTCGGGCTGGCCGGTCAGGTCCTCGCCGAATAGCAGCTGCTGCTCGCCGCGTGGCTGACCCGAGTCGGCCGGCGCTCGCGAGGTCGCCGGCACCCCCGAGGCCGCTGTCTCGCCTCTGCTCACCGCCACACCCACCTTCGGCCCAGGGCGCCGGTGCCTGGGGATTCCTCTGCACGGTAGGCCGCCGGGCGCGGGCGCGTCAACGATCCGCGACGGCGCGTCGCGGCCGGCGTCGCGCCGCGGAACTCAGCCCGGCCGGCCGTGGCTCCGCAGCTCAGGTAGATCGGCCGAAGTCCTCGGGCGAGATTGAATCCAGGAACTCCCGGAACTTCTCCACCTCGTTCTCCTGCTCGTCGGTGTCGGTTTCCGGAATCGCTACCCCGGCCTCGTCGAGGATCTCCTCCCTGACGTAGATCGAGGCACCCGTGCGGAGCGCCAGTGCGATGGAGTCCGACGGCCGGGCGCTGACCTCGCGGCCGTTGGAGAAGATCAGGTCAGCGAAGAAGATGCCGTCCCTGAGCGCGGTGATGTTGACCGTCGTCAGCCGGATGTCGAGCGCCTCGAGCATGTCGCGCATCAGGTCATGCGTGAGCGGCCGCTGCGGCACCATGCCCTGCTGGGCGAACGCGATGGCCGTCGCCTCGTTGGGCCCGATCCAGATTGGCAGGTAGCGCTCCCCTTCGGTTTCCTTCAGCAGGACGATGGGGTTGTTCGTCGCCATCTCCACCCGGACGCCAACGACCTCCATCTGCCTCACGGCGGCTCCGTCCCTATCCGCGCCTGCGCGCTGCCGTTCCCGCGGATCTGCCTACTGGCATTCCCCGTCCGCCGGCAGGCACTCCCTTTGTCAACGTACACCCGCAATAGCGCCTCCCCCGAGCGCGGTGTACGGCTCATCGTGAGGGCACGGCGAGGCTAGTCACGCGCTCGCCCCGGCGACCCCGGGAGCCAGCCCGCGCGACCCGGCTGGACGCCCCGAGTCCTGGTCACGCGCGGCTTCCGCGCTCGTTGGGGTGCTGGCCAGGCCCGCCTCCGCGAGAGCCGCGTCGACGAGCGCCGCGTGCAGCCGCAGCACCTCCTCCACCACCTCGGCCGCGGTCCGGGCGGCCAGGTCTCTGGCTCCCCGTCCGCGCTGAGCGAGGATGGGCGCGACCAGGCTCTCGATCATGGCCGTCTCCCGCTCGGCCGCCGCCCGTACCGCGCGCAGGTGCCGGGCCTCGACCCCGTAGGTCGTCAGCGCCGCGGCAGCCCTCGCCACCTGGAGCGCGTC
>JBAUAR010000415.1:0-9287 GCA_049675875.1 Streptosporangiaceae bacterium | reverse complement strand
CGCGAACGGCCTGACGATCCGCGCGACCTGCCGGGTCGACCGCTACGACCACGGCATTACCAAGAAGAAGGGCATGGCCGGCCGCTTCCTCGACCTGGAAATCGCGGCGCACGCGGTCCGGGTCTAGGGAGTGTCTGACAAAGGTTGGGGATGCTGGCGGGGCTGATCGACTGGTCCCTGTCGGTGGATGTTGGTCACGTTGATCACGCAGCGACAGCCCGTTCACAGGAACGGCCGCACCCTGTCCTGTTATGCCTGATCCGCGGCTCAGAGCTGCGGCCCGACGCCATCGGGGATTCCTTGGCGAAGGTGCGGGGCGTAGACGAGCTTGTGTGTACGGCCATCGAGCACGGTGGACTCGATGAGGTCCAGATCGAACTCCGCTCCGTCGTAGAAGAGCGCTGCCTCGCCAGCGCGGCCCGAGATGGCCGGGAACATCATGCTGCACCACAGTCAATTCTGCCGTCTTGCCGACCCTGCGACCCGAAGGCGTGCGCTTGACGCTTGCCGAGGTGCAGCGGTACATTACTCAAGTAATGAACTACTGAACCAACTAAGAGGCGGGCTAGTGCCGGAGATGGCCGGACTCGACGACGGGGCTCCGCTGTTCGCCCAGATCGCTGAGCGGCTCGCCGACGAGATCGCGGCCGGCGCACTGGCCGAAGGCGAGCGGGTGCCCTCGACCAATGAGCTGGCTGCCTTCTACCGGATCAACCCGGCTACCGCGGCAAAGGGGATCGGCATGCTGGCCGACGACGGGCTAGTGGAAAAGCGCCGCGGAATCGGGATGTTCGTCGCGGCCGGCGCACGGGCGCGCCTGCTGGCCGACCGCCGTAAGCGGTTCGCCGAGCGGTACATAGAGCCGCTGGTAGCCGAAGCCAGCCGACTCGGGATCGACACGAGCGAGCTGGCCGCCATGATCCGCGAGTCCAGCAGCACACAGAAAGGCACCAGGCCATGACCTCAGCCATCTCGGTGGCGGAGCTAACCCGCAGCTATCGCGGCGGGCGCGCCCTGGACAACGTCAGCTTCGACATCGAGCCAGGCTCGATCACCGGGCTGCTGGGCCGCAACGGCGCGGGCAAGACCACGCTGCTGCGGATCCTAGCCGGGCACGAGTTTCCGTCGGAGGGCAGCGCCACCGTGCTGGGAGACAGCCCGGTCAGCGGCGATCATCTGCTGCACCGGATGGTGTTCGTCCGCGAGGATCAGGTCTATCCGGCCTACGGCGGCGCTTTCACGGTCAAGCGTGCACTGCGCGCAGCCTCCTGGTTCTACCCCAGCTGGGATGCCGATCTGGCCAGCGCCCTGGCCGCCGATTTCCGCCTGCCGGCGGCCCGGCGGGTCGCGCGACTGTCCCGCGGGATGCGCTCGGCGCTGGGCATCGTGATCGGACTGGCCGCGCGGGCCGAGGTAACCCTGTTCGATGAGCCATACGCGGGCCTGGACCCGGTGGCCCGTCAGCTGTTCTACGACCGTCTGCTTGCCGACTACGCGGAGCACCCGCGCACGGTGCTGCTGTCTACCCACCTGATCGACGAGGCCGCCGCCCTGTTCGAGCGGGTGCTCGTGATCGACCGGGGCGCGATCATCCTCAACGCCGCCGCCGACGACGTGCGCGGCGCTGCGACCAGCGTCAGCGGCCCGGCCATCGCCGTGGCAGAGTTCACCACCGGTCGCTCGGTGTGGGATCGACGGCGGATCGGCTCGCAGGAGTCGGCCGTCGTGGCCGGCGCCCTGGACGACTCCGACCGTGCCCGGGCCGCCGCCCTGCGCCTGCACCTGGAACCGCTGAGCTTGCAGCAGGTCGTGGTGCACGCCGCTGGCTTGAGCCCAGCCAGCCAGCCCGATACCGATCCGCGCGAAAGGACAAGCGCATGGACTGGAACACTCTGATCAAGGTCGCCCGCTTCCAGCTCGTAGACCGGACCAGCTACACCGCCCTGCCCTGGGCCATCCTGGCATTCGCCTTCCTGGTGAACCTGGCCGTAGCCGCCAGTACGACCGGAAACCACACGCAGATCCAGACCGGCGCCGTCGTGGCGATCTACGTGTTCTTCCTCATCGTGGGCGCCCTGAGCATCTTCCGGTCGCTGCCATTCGCGCTCGCGCTCGGCGTGAGCCGACGGTCCTACTACACCGGAACCGTGCTGCTCGCGGTCACCCTCGCCGTGGTCTACGGGCTGGCGCTGGCTCTGCTGCAGATCATCGAGCGGGCCACCGGCGGCTGGGGGGTGCACCTGCACTTCTTCCGGGTGGCCTACATCCTGCCCGGCCCGTGGTACCTGACCTGGCTCACGTCGTTCGTCGCACTGACGCTCATGTTCGTCTACGGCATGCTCGTCGGGCTGATCTACCGACGCTGGAACCTGATGGGCCTATTCGCCTTTGCCGCTATCCAGGCCACCATCGTGGTCGCCGGCGTTGTCGCCGCCAGTCAGGCCTACGCCTGGCCAGCCATCGGCCGCTTCTTCACCACCATCGGCGCCGCCGGGCTCACCGGGCTGCTCGCCGCGCTCGCCGTGGTTCTGCTCGGCGGCGGCTACGCCACCGTGCGCCGCGTCACCGTCTGACCCGGCCCAGCCGACCCATCCCGGCCGTAACTCAGCAGTACCCCCAGCACGGCGAGTTGCTCGTCTCGCTCGGCTGGCAGTCAGCGCGGCGCTGGTTGTTGCGGGTTAATGGAGTCGGCTTGGGCGCCTCGCTCGCGCTGGTGATACCCGGCGGTCATCCCGCCGTCGATGAGCAGCGTCGTGCCGGTGATGAACGCCGCCTCGTCGGTTGCGTAGAAGACCGCTGCGGCCGCGACGTCCGGTGCCTCGCCGACCCGGCCGATCGGCGGCACCGGCCAGTCGCCACTCTCCGGGCGCTCGTCTCTCCCCGGCGGCGCCATGTGCCGCATCCCGGGCCAGATGTCGCCCGGGCACAGCACATTCGACCGCACGCCGTCCGGGCCGCCCTCCAGTGCGAGCATCTTGCCGAGCATGACGACCGCAGCCTTGGACACCGAGTACAGCCCGATTGACTGCTCACCCCAGATGCCTGCATCGGATGCGATGTGCAGCATGCAGCCGCGGCGGCTGGCCAGATGCGGGTAGGCCGCGCGCGCGTACAGGAAGTAGCCGCGCACGTTGACGTCCATTACCCGGTCATAGTCGGCTACCGGGGTGTCCAGCAGACTCGCCTCGACCCCGATGCCGGCGTTGTTGACGAGGATGTCCAGCGCCCCGAGCCGCTCGATGGCTAGCGCCACGGACCGGTCGACGGCAACGGGCTCCCCCGCGTCGGCAGCCACGAACCAGGCCTGCCCCGACGTCACGAGCGCAGCTTGGGCGCTACGGCCCTGTTCCTGGTTCCGTCCGGTCACGACCACCAGCGCGCCTTCCCGCAGGAACCGCTCAGCGATCGCATAGCCAATGCCGGTCGTTCCCCCGGTCACGAGCGCGCGCTTACCTGCCAGCCGTCCCACCGCACACCACCTCCGCAGGTCATTGCGCTTGGACGGGGCCCGCTCGATGTCACATGGCCATGTGGAAAAGCTCGAGCTGGATATTGTCGGGATCCCTGAAGACGACCACCGAGTACGGCATCGGATTGTCGGTGTCGATGACGCCGGAGTGCCTGATGCCGAGTTCGTCGAGCCAGCTTGCCCATGCGTCGAGGTCAGCTCGGTCGCCGACGCCGAATGCGATGTGGTCCAGGCCGGTCCGGCTCTCGCTGTAGGGCTGGCCAGGGTTCGCTTCGTGGTGGTGCAGGCCGATTACCATGCCCGAGCGGGGATCCATCAAGACGAGCGCGTAACCGCCCTCCTCGGCGCCGTAGTGCGGGAACGCCACCGGGACCCGTGTCATCCCGAAGACGCGCTCGTACCACTGGGCGCTGGCCTCTACATCGGAGACAGTTGGCGCGAAATGATGGACGCCCGTGACTGTCGGCGCCGCGGTGCTCTCGGTCAAGGTAACCTCCCTCGTCGCCTGCACATCAACGGTGCAGGTGACAATCATGCTCTCGCCCGGCAACCGGACCCGTCGCGACCTGCCCGACATGCCAGGGCGCGGCGTCGCGGCCAGCAGCGGCCGAGAATCGGGTGACGGCCGAACTGCTAGCCTCGCGAAGATGACAACCGATTCCCCGGCGAGCGTCGCGACCGCCTACTTTGACGCGTGGGCCGCCAACGACATCGAGGCAGTACGGCCCCTGCTGCACCACGACGTTGACTTCGCCGGTGCCCTCGGGTCGACTCGAGGCCTCGATGACACCCTCGCTGGTCTTCGCGGCATGTTCGCCATGACGAAGCACGTCGCGGTCGTTCATCGCTGGGTGGATGGGCCGGACGTCCTGACGTGGTTTGAGCTCGAGACCGCTACCGCCGGGCCACTGGCCATCGTCAACTGGAGTCACGTCGAGAGCGGCCATATCACGAGGATCCGGGTCACGTTTGACCCGCGGCCGATGCTTGGCTGACCCACTGGCGGCGAGCCGACTGTCTGACGGGTGACTGTCTATCCTGAGCCTGTGCGCCTGGTGTCCCTGCTGCCCTCCGCAACGGAGATCGTCTACGCGCTCGGCCTCGGCGCGGACCTGGTCGGCGTGACGTTCGAGTGCGATGAGCCACCGGAAGCCCGCCTGGACAAGACCGTCGTAGTCGGCGGCCGGGACACTCGCGGGATGACTCCCGGCGAGATCGACAGCTACGTCCGTGCGCAGACGGCAGCCGGCGCGGACCTGTACACCCTGCACGCCAGGGCGCTGGCCGACCTGGCGCCCGAGCTGATCGTGACCCAGGACCTGTGCCGAGTCTGCGCGCTGCCCTCCGGCCACGTCGAGGATGCACTGGACTACCTGGGCTGCCACGCTGAGGTCGTGTCGCTAGATCCGCGCTCGCTCGGGGACGTGCTGGACTCGATCGAGGCGATCGGGCGGCGAGCAGGAGTGCCGGAACGCGCGGCGCAGCTGACCGCCGGGCTGTGGGCCCGGCTTGATCGCGTCGCGGCCAGCGTTGCCGAGCGGCGCCGCCCCAGGGTCGCGGTGATTGAGTGGGTCGATCCGCCGTTCACGGCCGGTCACTGGATACCCGGCCTCGTCAGCGCGGCGGGCGGCCAGCCCGTCGCGGCCCGGCCCGGCGAGCCGTCGGTCACGACGACCTGGACCGAGATCGCGGCCGCGGCACCCGAGGTCATCGTTGTGGCGCCCTGCGGGTACCACCTGCCGGGCGCGATCGAGCAGGCGCATACGGTGGCCAGGATGCTGCCCGGCGTGCCGGTCTGGGCGATCGACGCCGACGGACTGGTGGTCCGGCCGGGGCCGCGTCTGGTCGACGGCGTTGAGGCGATTGCCTCGATACTCCACCCAGATGCGTTGCCCGCCGCCCGGCCAGGAGCCGTCAGCCGGATCACCCCGTCCAGATAGGCCCGCTGGAAAGCGCACGACGGAGCAGGCACCTGGCAGGGCACGGCCTTGCCGCCCGGTCCGATGCCTCCAGTTAGGTCTGCGGCGGTAGTTAGCCGTGGTCGGCGGGCCCGGATACGATCGGTCTTAGGTGAGCCGGGAAGCCTGGTCGGCAGCAGTGAGCGCACGAGTTTGATGCGCCGCATCGGGAGGCTGCCGGAATGGTTGAAAGCTCCAGCGGAGAGTGCTGCCGGTGATCCGTCGGCTGCTGCGTGGTTCTGACTGGCGCCGGGAGGTGCTGCGCACTAACCTGTGGCTCGTTCCGGCCGTTGAGGTGGTCGTCGCCGTTGTCCTCTTCGCGGTGACGTACGCGCTGGACCGGGCCGCCTTCGCGGGCGATTTCAGGTTGCCGGGGTGGCTACTCAGCGGTTCGCCGGACGCGGCCCGGCAGATCCTCACCGCGATCGCCGCGGCCATCATCACCGTCGTCGGTGTGGTGTTCTCTATCGTGATCGTGGCACTGACTCTGACATCTACCCAGTTCGGGCCCCGGATGTTGCGGAACTTCATCCGCGACCGTGGCACGCAGGTGACCCTGGGGACGTTCGTGGCGACCTTCGTCTACGCCGTCCTCGCGCTTGGCGCCGTCGGCCAGGGCGGCCCGGCCTTTGTCCCGCATATCAGCATCACCGTGACGCTGGCACTGATGGTCGCCGACCTGGCGGTGCTCATCTACTTCCTGCACCACATCGCGACGCAGATCCAGCTGCCGCAGGTGATCGCGGGGATCGCGGGCGATCTGGCCGCGGCGATCGAGATGCAGGCCGGCCAGGGCGCAGCGGACTCAGGCAGTGCCGCCGCGCCGCTAGTCGCCGGCCTGCACGGGCCAGGGGGCGAGGTCGCGGCGCCCCGCAGCGGGTACCTGCAGTACATCGAGCACCGGCTGCTAGTCCGGCTGGCCGCCGAGCTTGGCGCGGTGATCCACCTGGGCTACCGACCCGGCCACTTCCTGGTGCAGGGCCACCCGTGCGCCACGGTGTGGCCGGCTGATGCCGCTGGAGAGGTAGCCCGCGAGCTGTCCCGCGCCCATCTCACCGGGCCGTACCGGACGCTGGCCCAGGATGTCTCGTTCGGGGTCGACCAGCTGGTCGAGATCGCAATTCGCGCCCTATCGCCGGCCGTCAATGACACCTTTACGGCGCTGACCTGCATCGACTGGATCGGTGACAGCCTGTGCAAGGTTACCGGCCGGTGGCACCCGACCCGGGTTCACCGGGATGCCGCCGGTGTTGTCCGGCTGATCACCACCGAGACCACCTATCAGCGGCTGGTCCAGCGGTCGTTCGATAAGATCCGGCAGGCCGGCCGGGGTATGCCGGCGGTGATGATCCGCCAGCTCGACGCGGTCGCCAAGATCATGGAGCGGACAACCGGGCCGGAAGACCGCCAGCTGCTGCTCGATCAGGCCGCGATGATTGAGCGGCTCAGCGTGTCCACCGTGGACGAGGAGTCCGATCGGGCCGATGTGCAGCGCGCCTACCAGGGCGTGCTCCGCGTCCATGCTGAGCTCACCGAGCTGAGTGCAGAGCCTATTTAGGCCCGTCAAGTGCGAAGTCCGGGCCGCGCAAGTAGCGCAGTCCGTTGGCAGGTGGCGCGACCCTTGGCCCGCGGGTCACAGTGCGAACACGCAGCCATCCCAGTAGGCCTCGACCCGAGGCCGACGCCGACCTCGCATCCCGATCTCCAGAACGTCGGGAAACCGGCCAGCCGGAGCGCGGAACCAGATCTGCAGGCCCGTCTCTGCGGATGGCATGGCACGGAATCCGGACAGCCCCGGCGGAGGTTCGGTGGCCGCGTGCAGATACGCCGGTGTCCCCCAGCAGCACACCGCGGGGTGGGCCGCCCAGACCCACAGCCCGCCGCCGTGACCGCGGACGAACTCGCCCGCTTCGGCGCTGACATCGGCGCGCATCGCTTCCTCCCAAGGCAACTATCCTCCCGGCGAACCGACAGTGATAGCCGTGCCGTGCGCAATCCCCGCTCAGCGAAGGGCTTGGCCGCACCCCGTTGATCGCGCTGAGCGTCGTCCGGGCGTGTAATGGACATACCCGATGCTGTATGGAGGCTGGCTCGATGATGTACCAGGTAGTGAACCCGGCCACCGGGAAGGTCGAAAGCGAGTACCCGACGGCGACTGACGCAGAGGTCAGTGACGTGCTGGGGAGAGCCGACCGGGGCTTTACCTCGTGGCGGCGAACTCCGATGGACGAGCGCGCCGAGATCCTGCGCCGGGTCTCGCAGTTGTATCGCGACCGCGCTACCGAACTGGCCTCGATCATCACTAGGGAGATGGGCAAGATCACCAAGGCCGCCAAGGGAGAACTGAGGTTTGTCGCGGCCATCTACGAGTACTACGCCGACAACGGGGCGGCGCTCCTCCAGGACCAGCCGCTGGCCTCGAACCTGCCGGGCACGGCGTGGGTGCGCAAGACCCCGATCGGCGCGCTGCTGGGCATCATGCCGTGGAACTACCCGTATTACCAGGTCGCCCGCTTCGCCGCGCCCAACCTGATGATCGGCAACACCATCGTGCTGAAGCATGCGCCGCAGTGCCCGGAGTCCGCTCTGGCCATGCAGCAGTTGTTCCGAGATGCCGGAGTGCCAGCAGATGCCTATATCAACATCTTCGCAACCAATGAGCAGGTCGCCGAGATGATCGCGGACCCCCGCATCGCCGGGGTGTCGGTGACCGGCAGCGAGCGCGCCGGAGCGGCCGTGGCCGCTGTGGCCGGGCAGAATCTGAAGAAGGTTGTGCTGGAGCTTGGCGGTTCCGATCCGTTCATCGTGCTGGATGGCGCCGATTTGCCGAAGGTGGCCAGGACGGCGGCAGCCGCCCGGATGGAGAACGGCGGCCAGGCCTGCAACGCATCCAAGCGGATGATCGTAGCCGACGCCATCTACGACGACTTCATGCGCGAGTTCACGGCCGCGATGTCCGGCTACGTGACCGGGGATCCGACCGACCCGGCGACGAGCTACGGGCCGCTGTCCTCGGAGCAGGCGGCACGCAACCTGATGGCGCAGATCGACGACGCGGTCAGTAAGGGCGCAACGGTTCACCTCGGCGGGCATCGCGTCGACGGGCCAGGCGCATTCGTGGAGGCGACCGTGCTGTCGGGCGTGACCCCGCACATGCGGGCCTACCGGGAGGAGCTGTTCGGCCCGGCCGCGGTGGTCTACCGGGTGACTGACGCCGACGAGGCGGTAGAGCTCGCTAACAGCAGCGCGTTCGGGCTGGGCGGAGCCGTGTTCTGCAGCGACGAGCAGCTGGCCGTAGATGTCGCCGACCGACTCGACGTCGGGATGGCCTGGGTCAACACGGCCGAACTCGGCGGCCCGGAACTTCCCTTTGGCGGCACCAAGCGATCCGGTGTCGGCCGTGAGCTAGGCCCGCTCGGCATCGACGAGTTCGTCAACAAGAAACTCATCCACACGCCGCCCGCTGCGCAGTGAGGCTCGATAAGCCCGCCGCTGACTGCCTGCGCTGGCAGCAGCTGTTCTTGCGCAGGCCAAGCGGCTACAGCCCCAGGTGGGCGTGCAGGTCGTGGAGGGCCTGAGCAACGGGCAGCGAGGTGTCGGTAGCCAGTTGTCGCGGCTGCTCCGCACCGCCTAGTACCGCCTGGATGTGCCGGACAGCAGCGGTGAACGACGGCTCGCCCGGCGGGGCCGCGGCGGTGGACTCGGCCTCGGTCTGGTGGCCGAGGATCTCAAAGCGGTCTGTGTCAGACGGGTGGAACGGGTTGCTCATCCGGATCTCGCCGTCGCTGCCGAGGAGGCGGGTGAAGGTGTCGTAGGCGCGGTTCATGCCGCACGACAACATGAGGCTGCGCCCGTCGCCG
>JBAUAR010000414.1:0-3349 GCA_049675875.1 Streptosporangiaceae bacterium | reverse complement strand
CGAGTGAGCGGCGGCGGGGAGCCGCCGCGGGATGCCGGACCGTCCGGCCTCGCAAGGCTGGCGGCAGCAGGTCAGCCGGACCGGGCGGACTCGGCGTGCACCAGCTCGGTCAGCCTGGCCAGCACGTCCGGGTCAGTCTCCGGGAGCACGCCGTGCCCCAGGTTGAAGATGTGGCCCTCAGCCGTTCGGCCGCGGTCCAGCACCTGGAGCGCCCGCTGCTTGACGACCTCCCACGGAGCCATCAGGATGGCCGGATCGAGATTGCCCTGCAACGCCTTGCCCGGCTCGACCCGGCTGACCGCCTCGTCCAGCGGCACCCGCCAGTCCACCCCCACGACGTCGGCGCCGGCCTCGCCCATCGCGCCGAGCAGCTCGCCAGTGTTGACCCCGAAGTGGATCCTCGGCACTCCGGTGTCGGCGAGGGCATCGAAGATCCGCCGGCTATAGGGCTGCACGCTTGCGCGATAGTCGTCCAAGCTCAGCGACCCCGCCCAGGAGTCGAAGAGCTGCACCGCGTCAGCGCCAGCGGCGATCTGGGCGCGCAGGAAACCGATCGTGATCTCGGTGAGCCGACTCATCAGGTCCGCCCACAGCGCCGGCGCGCTATACATGAGCGTCTTGGTGAGCTCGAAGTTCTTGGACGGGCCACCCTCCACCAGGTAGCTCGCGAGGGTAAACGGGCCGCCCGCGAACCCGATCAGGGGTTTTCCGTTCAGCTCGCGGACCAGGCTCGTCACGGCGGCGGACACGTAGGGGATGTCGTCGGGCTGCAGCGGCCGGAGCCTGGCCACATCGGCGGCCGACCGGACCGGGTGGTCCACCACCGGGCCCACGCCCGACTTGATGTCGATGCCGACGCCGATAGCGCGCAGTGGGACGACGATGTCGCTGAAAAGAATCGCCGCGTCCACGTCGTAACGACGGACTGGCTGCAGCGTTATCTCGGTGATCAAGTCGGCGTTCGAGCAGGTGTCGAGCATCTTCTTATCGGTCCGCAGCGCGCGGTACTCGGGCAGCGCCCGGCCAGCCTGGCGCATGTACCAGACCGGCGTGTACGGCACCTGCTGCCGGCGGCAGGCAAGAAGGAACGGGGATTCCTTCGTCGCGGCTGCCTTGTGCTGAGCCGCCGATCTGCCGCCTGACCTGCTAGTTTGCGTGGACATTTGGTAGGAGGCTATCAAATCCGGCCGCCCGCTGGCGGCACTTCCCTGAGCGGTCGCGGGCTGTTGCCCAGCCGCGCCGGATGACGGTCTCCGGCGGGTCCTGCTACGAAAGTGACGGCCGCAGTCGGACGCTGGCTCAGCGAAGTTCCTGGATGCGGACCAGGTTACCGGCCGGATCGCGGAAGGCGCAGTCGCGGATTCCGTACGGCTGATCGGTCGGCTCCTGGACGACCTCGGCGGCGTCGCTGGCCTGCAGCCGCCCGAAGACGCCGTCCAGGTCGGCGGTGGCCAGCAGGATCCAGCCGTACGTGCCCTTGGCCATCATCTCCGCGATAGTACGACGCTCATCGTCGGTGACACCGGGATCGGTGGCCGGGGGCGCCAGCAGGATCGACGTGTCGGGCTGACCGGGAGGACCCACGGTAATCCACCGCATCCGGCCGGACCCGACATCGGCGCGCACCTCAAAGCCCAGGCAGTCGCGGTAAAAGGCCAGCGAGGCATCCGCGTCCGCATGCGGTAGAGAGCTCGCGTGAATCGTGATGTCCATGACCCTCACGCTAGCCGCGGCTCCGCCGGCCGCGCTTCTCGATTCCTGACCGGCCTGGTCACCTGTTTGGCCACGCACGGTGGCAGCCCCGCCACCCCGCGCGCCGCAAGCCGCCGGTAGACGCTAGGCGGCACGCCAACTAGCTCGGTGAAACGCGTGCTGAACGTACCCAGCGACGAACAGCCAACCGCGAAACACACCTCCGTTACACTCAAATCCCCCCGGCGCAGCAGCGCCATCGCCCGCTCGATCCGCCGCGTCATAAGGTAGCTATACGGCGACTCCCCGTAAGCCAGCCGGAACTCACGGCTTAGGTGCCCCGCCGACATGTGCGCACCGCGGGCCAGCGCCTCGACATCCAGCGGCTGCGCATACTCCCGGTCAATCCGGTCCCGTACCCGGCGCAACCCCGCCAGATCCCGCAACCGCTGAATGTCCGCCGATCTGCTCGACACCGATCCAGTCTAGCCTCGGGCCGGCTGCGATCCGCAGCTCAGGCCGCCGGCCGAACGAGGGTTCGCGAGCTGACAGTGGGAGGTCACGATGACAGCACACCAGCCCGGGCCTGATCGCCAGCGCCGCGACTCGGGCGTGACACGCCGCCACGGGTCCGGGGCTTAACGCCGGTGTCGTGCCAGCATCGTTAGCTGAGCGGTGCGTTATGGAGGCTCCGATGACCGAGATCATCCGGCACTGTCCTGACTGCGGCCGGGGCCGGCTGTTCGCCCAGCCCCACGGCCTCGCCGGGTTCTGTCCTGACAGCGCAGACCAGTGCTGCCCAGAGTGGTACTGCGTCGTCTGCGGAGCGACGCTGCTGATCGGCGCCTGTCCCGGCGCGCCGGGGGCGGACGCCGCGGCCGCCCGCCGCGATCGCGTGGCGTGACAGCCCGCTGGCCGCGCCACGCATCCCAGCCGTGAATCCCGCCGAGCGCGGAATGAGCACTCACCCTCGTCAGCCCGGCCGCTCCGGCCCGGCCGAGCGCGGCCAGCACCCACCCGACAACGACGAGTTCCGTCATGCGGTGGCGGAGGTCGAGCTGGCCATGACGGCACAGCGCCAGCTCAGGGCCGAGCTCCGGATCGAGACGGAGACGCCCCCGCGGCGGCTCGCGCCGTTCGCCTACGCGGTCGCGGCTGCCGTATCAGCCACGCCCGGCGACCCTGAGAGCGAGATCGGCTGGGGCCGGTTCGTGCTGCTATTTGACGCCGCGAGTCAACCTGGCTGGGATGGGAAGCATCGCATCATCGGCTACGTCCGGGCCGAGCTCGAGCCGGAGATGGCCACCGACCCGCTCATCAACGAGGTCGGCTGGAGCTGGCTTACCGAGGCACTGGACAGCCGGACCACCGGCTACCGGAATATCAGTGGGACCGTGACAACCGTCGTGACCCAGGGCTTTGGCGGCAAGCAGGACGAGCCGACCTCGACCAGCTTCGAGCTGCGCGCGTCGTGGTCGCCGGGGGTAACCGGCGAGTCGTCCGCCGGGCTTGCCGGACACGTGGCTGCCTGGTGCGACGTCGTCTGCGTCGCGGCCGGGCTGCCGCCGCTGGCGCCAGGGGTCGCGGCACTCCGGCCACCGCGCCGCGGACTGCGGCCATGAGCGCCGGCCCGGACAGCGGTGAGCACGACGACACC
>JBAUAR010000413.1:0-2459 GCA_049675875.1 Streptosporangiaceae bacterium | reverse complement strand
GACCTGCTGACGCCGCTGCGGCTGGCCGCCGCCCGTGGTCACGGCGCGGCGCACCCTGACGGCGCCGACAGCCAGCAGAGTGGCGCCGGGGAGGTCGGTGGCGCCGGGGAGATCGGTGGCATCGGGTATCTCGGCGGCACCGGCCAGGACGAAGCCGTCCGCGACGACAGCAAGGTCCTCGACATGTACGCGGCCGCGCTGGAGATCGACTGCGTCACGGCCGGCCCGGCACACGGGGACCTTGCGGCCGAGATCAGGGCTCGCTGGTCGCACGTCTACGCCCAGGACCGGCGCACGCTCGAGGACAGCAAGCTCGCGGTGATCCACCGGCTCGGCGAGGCCGCGCGGGTAATCGACGACCGGCTGCGGCGGGGTGAGGCCAGCGACGTCATGCCCGCCTATCGGCAGCTGTATGAGATCGGCCGGGAAGACCCGTCCTACCCGGTGGAGCTCGCCGCCGCCGCAGAGATCGGAGCAGGCGGTGAGGCCGCCTATGCCGAGCTCCGGACCGTGCTGTCGGCGCCGTGCGACACGTGCACGGCCGAGCGGGCGCGGCGCTGGACAGCGCCGGCTACCGGCGCCGAGCCCGGAGCGGGACCCGAGGACGAGGCGGAGCGAGCGCGGGCGCGACTGATCAGCGCCTGGCTCGCGCCGATGCTGGTCGGCACGACCGGCGGGCGCAGCGACGCGGCCGCAGACCCGAACATCGCCGAGCACGCGCAGGCCGACCTCGTGCAGTGGCTGCGGCACCTGACCAGGGACGGGCGCCAGCCCGGCGAGCGGGACCTGCCGCTCGCCCTCGAGATCGCGCTCGCGCAGGGGTTCAAGTACGCGGCCAACAGGCGACCGCTGCAGCCAGACGTGCAGCGCGAGTCGCGGATGTTCCTGGCCGAGCAGGCGCTGGAGATGCTCAAGAGCGCCCGGTACTGGTTCACGCAGCTCACGCTGATCCACGCGCTGTGCCTGCTGAACCTGTCCGATCTGCAGAAACAGCCCTGGGACAAGTACGGCGCCAAGCCGGAAGCGATCGTGCAGCACTGGCTGGATGTGGCCGGGCAGGAGCGCGCCGACGCCGCGGGGCCGGGGCGCGGCCGCCGACAGTCGCATCCGTTCGTCCAGGAGGCCGCGCGGCTGTGCGCCCTCGCCCTGAAGTCGGGGCGGCCGCAGCGCTACCTGTGGACCGACGAGAGCAACGTCGTGGTGCAGGTGGGCTCGCGCAACCTCGGGACCGAAGTGCGGCGGCGGCACCAGCTGTGGATCCCGCCGTCGGCCGGCTGGACCGCGCTCAACGGGAGCGCGCAGCAGTTGCTGGCTGATGTGCTGCTGCTGCTGAACCTCGCTGACCGCGGTGAGCAGCCGCACGTGCTCGAACGGCGGCTGCGGCGATCGAATCGCCGGGATCTGCCGCCGTGCATCACCAATTACCGGGAGGCGCTCGAGCCCGGCCTGACTGTCGGCACCGCGGCGCCGCTTGTGCCCGGCAGCAGCTGCGTCGATGGCTGCGCTTTTGAGCTGTGCCCGTATCCCCCGAAGGGCGTGCAGCCCCGGGTTGAGATGAGCGAGGCGTTTTGCCGTCGCCAGCAGACGCTGCTCACCCGGAGCCCGCGGCACCCGCAGAGCCAGCAGGCGCCGTGGCAGCAGATGACGGCGTCGCAGCTCAACCGGTTCTGGATCGAGATGGCCGATCGCGCCAGAGGCTCGCAGCCGAGCACGGCAAAGCCGGGCCGGCGCCGCGGTCGGTAGCGATAGGCCGCCAGCCTGAGTGGGCGCACACCGCGCGGGCGGCTGTCTATAGTCGGGGCATGACTGCGATCGGCGCGGCGGCCGCGCGGTGAAGGGGGCCGAAGCCGTTGTCCGCACGCTCGCCGACTGCGGCGTGACCACGTGCTTCGCCAATCCCGGCACCTCGGAAATGCACTTCGTCGCCGCACTGGACACGGTGCCGGAGATGCGCGGCGTGCTGTGCCTGTTCGAGGGCGTGGCGACGGGCGCGGCTGACGGCTACGGACGGATGACCGGCGGGCCCGCGGCGGTGCTGCTGCACCTCGGGCCGGGCCTGGCCAACGGTCTGGCCAACCTCCACAACGCGCGCCGAGCCCACACGCCGCTGCTGGCGATCGTTGGCGACCACGCGACGTACCACAAGCGGTACGACGCGCCGCTGGAGTCGGACATCGATGCGCTGGCCGGGTCGGTGTCCGGCTGGGTTCGCCATACCGCCCGCAGCGCCGATGCCGGCGCCGACGCTGCCGACGCGGTGGCCGCGGCGCTGACCCCGCCCGGCCAGGTAGCGACGCTGGTGTTGCCCGCGGACGTCACGTGGACCGAAGGTGGTCAGCTCGCCGGGCCGGTGGCTGCCCCGCCGCCCGCGCCGGTCTCGCCGGCCGTGGTCAAAGAGGCCCTCGGCGCCCTGCGCGGGTCAGGCCCCGACTGCGAGGCCGCCGGGCCGGTCGTCATCC
>JBAUAR010000412.1:0-7839 GCA_049675875.1 Streptosporangiaceae bacterium | reverse complement strand
GCCCGTCGACGATGCGCCGCAGCGCATCGAGCGGACCTTGCGCGCGGCGGAGTCGTACTATCTCGGCGACCGCGCTGCGCCGCCGTCGCTGAGCCTGCGGACCGCCCTGCAGGAGCTCGCGGCGGCTCTGCGGGCGTCCGGTCGCGCTATGCCTGAGTGCGTGGGCGTGCACCTCGTGCCCGACCCTCCGGCGCTGGAGATCC
Source organism: Streptosporangiaceae bacterium (assembly GCA_049675875.1). Classification (GTDB taxonomy): domain Bacteria; phylum Actinomycetota; class Actinomycetes; order Streptosporangiales; family Streptosporangiaceae; genus JAJYUU01. The sequence goes on along the minus strand of JBAUAR010000412.1, from coordinate 7,636 downwards.
TGCTCGCCCGCCCGGCCGGCCAGCCGCCTGCGCCGTTCACGATCGCACCCGGACGGCAGGAGATGTGCTGGCAGCTCGACCTTGCGAGCGTCCGGCCCGAGGCATGGCAGGGCGTGCCCGGCCGGGTGGGTGACGTGCTGCCCGGCCTATTCACGGTGGGCACCACAACCGGCGGCTACCTGCTGCTGGATCTCGAGATCATGCGGGTCACGGCCGTGCGCGGGCAGCCCGCGATCACCGACCAGTTCATCACCACCGCCGCCACGGAGTTTGCGACGAATCAGTGGTCGGGGTGGTACGACCTCGTCGTGGCCGGGCCGTTCGCTGAACTCGAGCAGCTCGATCGCGCCGAGCACTGCGACACCCTGGACGAGGCCATCCGGCTGCTCCGGCTGCGCGCGCAAGCCCTCACGAGCCGCCTTAGCACCGCCGACCGACTGCTCGGCCCGTCCCAGCTTCGCGATCGCCGGCTCGCCAGGCCAGATGACGAGGACTGGGGCCTGACGCTGCTCGTCGGCCGGATACCGCCGACACCGGCCCAATTCGAGGAACTGGTCCGGCTCGCCGACGGCCACGGCGGAATCGCGGTACTGGTGCCTGGTCCACCGGACCGCGCCGTCGACGCACCGGTGACGATCGACCTCGAAGCCGGCCTGCCCGGCATGGATCGCGCCACCGCAACCGTCCGACTGGACTTCCTCGGCCCGGGACACGAGATCGTGGTCCAGCCGGCGGCGCTCGCCGCTGCCGAGTACGAGGCACTGGGCAACCTGTTTGCGACGGCCGCCGACCTCGATGACGTCGGCGCGGACGAGCCGCCGTACGCCGAGTTCGTAACGCCGCCCTGGCTGCCGCGCGCCGTCGCGGATATCCCGCAGCTTGCCGCCGACGACGCGGCGGCACCGGCTTTCGACGATGCCGACGATGCCGACGATGCCGACGATGCCGACGATGCGAACATCGCGGCGGCCGGCGGATGGGCCGCACCGGGCGCGGCCGGCAACGGCGGTCCCGCGGCTGGCACCGCGGCAGTCACAACCGGCGCTGCGGATGCGGTCACCGCGGGCGAGGCCGAGGTGAACCCGGCGGCGGTGTGGGTCGCGGGACCGGCCCCGGCACCGCTGCACGTCGGGATCCTGGGCCCGGTCGAGATCACCGGGACCGAGCGGGCCGTCGGCGGCCAGCAGGCGGAGCTCGTGGTAGCACTGGCCCTGACCGCCCCGGACGGGCTGTCGGCGACCGCGCTCGCAGCGCTACTCGGCACCGATCCCAGCCAGCCCAAGCCGGTAGCTGCGGTGCGTCAGCTGATCACCAGGACCAGACGGGCGCTGGGCCTGTCCGGCACTGGCGGCTACTACATCCGTCACGACGCGGGCCAGTACGTCCTCAGCGGCGAGGCGCAGCTGGACTGGGCCGAGTTCACCGAGCTCTTCCAGGCAGGCCTGGACTCAGGAGATCGAGGCAAGCTCGCGGCCGCGATGGCGCTCGTGCGCGGCCGCCCGCTGGCGGGCACCCGCTACTGGTGGCTGGACGCGTCTGTGCTCGAGATCATCGGTGCCCAGGTGGTTGACGCCAGCATGCGGCTGGCCGAGAGTCAGCTGGCTGACGGCGAGCCAGTGGCCGCCGCGGCCACTGCGACCGCCGGCCTGCGCGCCGATCCAGCTGCTGAGCAGCTGAGCCGGGTGCTGATGCGGGCCGAGCACGCGGCGGGCAGCCTGGCCGGAGTGACCTCGGCCTGGGCGGCGTGCCATGAGGCGATCCAGGCGGCCGACCCTGGCGGCAGTCCGCAGGACGAAACTACCGAGCTCTACCGCGCACTCAGCGGGGATGACGCGAGCCGGCCGATTCGGATAGCAGGGTGAGCGGCGCGGCCCCGCCGGTGTCGCGGTCCGATACGAGGAGGGCGTGACGATGAGTGGTCCCTGGTGGCTCGACCCGCCCGCGGAGACCAGCGAGGTGCTGACGGGTGCGGTAGGGACGGTAGAGCGCGGACTCGGCCTCGCGGGCGAGGAAGCTGCCCTGCGCCGGCACAAGCCGCCGGCCGCCTCAGTGAGTCGGAACTCGCGGGCCGGCGGTAACCAGGACACCGAGGCGGCTGCGGCTGTCGCGACGGCCGCCAGGGCCCATGGTCGCGGTACCGGGAGCCGGGAGCCGGGCGCAGGGCGACCGGATCGCAAGCGGCCCGGACGGGGCGCCGAGGCGGACCGGGGCCCAGCCGCCGAGCGGTAACGGCCGTCAGTCGGCGTCGGTGAATACGGTGTCCCGCCACAGCTGCGGATTCCGTGGCGCCAGCGGCAGGGGCCCGAGTGGACGGTGGTCCTTTTCCGTGCACGCCATGAACGGTCCGTTGTCGCGCGACATCAGCACCGCCATGTGCGGGTCGCAGTGATCGAGCCACCAGTTCGACATGGTGCCCTCTTCGACGGCGCGCTCCCACTCCTCCCACATCGCCATCAGCCTCATGATGGCCTCGGCGTGCCGGTACCACTCCGGGCACCAGGTCAGATGACCACCGAGCCGACGACGGACCACCTGAGCCAGAATCTCGTGCACCCAGGACTCGAGGTCGGCGTAGACCGGGGCGGTCCGCCCGTTCGCCACGCTCGCCGGAATGGCGTCGTCAGGCACCGGGCCGGATGCGGTCATTCTGGCTCCTGCGGACTACCTGGCAGTGCCTTGCGGGTGATCGCGGACCGCACCGCGGCGGGCGGCCTGCCGGAGTCGATGACCTTGCTGGGGATGCCCGGCTGCAGGTTGTAGCCGGTCCAGCGGTCGTCGACCGCTGGCGCCGGTCGAGCGATTGCCGCGCGTACGCGCTCCGCGTGCGGGCCGGCATACCACGGTTCGGTCTGCACCAGGATCGGGCGGCTGCCGGAGGCGAAGACAACGGCGCGGCCCATCGGGAGGGCGGCCAGGTCTGCGACCTCCAGGATCCGTTCCACCCTGGTCGAGGTGGTGGTCGACCGGCTGCCCATTCGCCCGTGCTGGACGCTCACGCTCGTCGTCCGCGCCTCGTAGTCGCCGATGAGCTGGCTCAGGGTGCCGAGGAAGCGCGGGTCGACCTCGCCGCCGCCGTATACCCGGATGCTCGCGGCGGACCACAGCTTTGTCATCCCGTCTTCCCCCCAGACGCTCACTCCCTGTGCCCAGCTCTGCAGCATCGTCATCAGTACGATCCCGCGCGATCCGTGGTGGCTGTAGAGGTCCGGTAGGTCCTTCCAGCGACAGACGTTCGCCGCCTCGTCGAGGACGCACAGCAGCGGAACGGACAGCCGGCCGCCAGGGCTCCGCGTGGCGATTTCCTCCGCGGCCTCGATCGTGGCGACGGTGAGGGCGGTCACCAGTGGCCCCGCGGTACCTTGTCCCTCCCGGGACAGCAAGTACAGCGTGCCATTGCCGGCAACGAAGTTCCGCGGGCTGAACTCTGGTCGCGCGCCGGGTCGCGAGCCCGGCGTGACCCACTCCGTGATGGCAGGGTTGACCAGGAAGCTGACGATCTTTTCGGCTGTCCCGTACACGCCAGCGCGTTGTTTGTCTGGCGAGTTGATCACACCCTGCACTGCCTGGGCGGGCAGTTCATGCCCGGCCGCGCGCAGAATGTCGACCGGCATGACGTCGGCGGGGTCGGCCGTCCACTCGAACACCGTCGTCACCGGAGTGTGACAGGCCGCCGCCGCGAGCAGCAGGAAGGCCAGCAGTTGCTCGCCTTTCGGGTCGAAGAAGGCGTCCTGGCGGGCGTCGGCCGGTCGGGCAGCGTGAGCAAGCACCGCTGCCAGTCGGGTCGCCTTGTCGACGTTCGTGACATAGCTCAGCGGGTTCCACCACCATGAGGGCGGCTCCGCGGCGACAGCCTGCGGATCGAACACCCAGACGGGACCCGCCTCGGCGCGCACCGCTCGGGTCGTGTCCACGACATCGCGCTTGTTGGAGGTCGCCACGACCGCGCCGGGCGCGTCGAGGATGGCCGGCACCACGCGCGATGTGGTCTTGCCGCGCCGGGCGCCCCAGATGTCGGCCTGCGTCATCTCCCAGCTGCCGAACACGGGCTTGCCCGTCGTCAGGGCGAGCCCGATCCGGACGCCGGGGAGTGCGGCCTGCACCCCGAGCCGCGTCGCGGCCGCGGCCGCGTGCTCGCCGGAGAGTTCTGCGTGGTCACGGCGGCTGGCCAGGTGCCGGACCGCGTGGTCGACGCCCAGCCTGCGCCCTGGCCCGGATCGCCACCGGGCCACGGCGACACCGATCGCGACGAGCAGCGCCAGCTCCGCGACGGCCGTCGCGGAAGCGCCTAGCCCTGGCCAGCTCGACTTGCCTGCTAGCAGCGCGATCACGGCCGCGAACGGGTTGCCGGCCGGGAGCGGCCGGTGGTCGATCGCCGCCCCGACCCGCAGCGCCAGCCAGGTGGCGCAGACCAGCACGATGACGGCGCTGAGGGCAGCGACGGCAATCCGGGTCAGCAGTTCCTCCACCGTCCGGCTGGGCCGCGTGACACTCACCGGTGCGTCTCCGCCATGTCCCACCGTTTGTTGGTGTTGTTGAGCTGGAACTCGGCCGGCGTGAGCTCGGCGTGGAACGGGATGCCAGGCCTGGTACCGACTTTGACCAGGAACTTTCCGCGGCCCGGCGGCTCGCCCTCGCGGCCCCGCACGGTGTCCCACGAGGGCGGCGTCGACCAGTCGATGATCATCCGCTGCTCGCGCTCGGACATCCGGACCACCTGCGTGAGCGACTGCATCTCCGCTTCCGGCAGGCCGCCACACACCACCATGCCGGCCCGCTCGGCGAAGCCCCGGGCCTTCATGCGGTCAGCAGCGTCCGGCAGAGCCAGCAGGTCGGCCATCGTGTGGGTGATCATCGTCTGGCCAACGCCCTGCTGCCGGTTCAGCCTCGTGAGGGCGTCGACGCGGTCGACCAGGCCGCGGCCAGCCCGCAATACCCGCCACAGCTCGTCCAGCACGACATAGAAATTGCGCTGCGGAGCGAGCCCCGCGTCGGCGAGGGCGTGCGCCGCCTCGATCGCGCCGAATCCGTCGTTCCAGCAGGCCAGCAAGACGGCTGCCTGCAGCTCGGTATCGGCTTCGTCGATGCCACTGATGTCGATGCAGACGCCGCCGGACGAGTCGAGGCTCAGCGGAGTGGTCGTGGGCCGGGCGAAGCTGTCGCCCATGGGTCCGTCCAGCAGGCCGATCAGCGAGGCGTGCAGTCCGTCGGTGGCATCCCGGTACCGGCCCTCGTCGTTGCGGGCCAGCGTGATCTGGCGAAGTTCGTCCGGGCCTTCGTCGATCAGCCGGATCAGATCGGGCAGCACCGGGACGCCGGCATGACGCTCGTCGAGCAGTCGCAGCGCGACGCTGATGATCGTCCGCTCGCGGTCCACGACCGGCTGATTTCGCAAGATCGTCACCAGCGCGGCGAGCATGTTCAGCCGGCGGCCGCGACCCTGCAGGACTAGCTGCTGTCGGGCAGAGCCAGACAGCCGGCGCGCCGCTCCAGCGATCTCTCCCGGGTCGAGGACGTTGAGCGAGCCGAGGCCCCGGCCGAGACGGACGATCTGGCCGCCCAGGGCGCGGATCAGGTCGGTGTAGTCCGGCTTGAGGTCACCGAGAATGAGCGGGTAGGTGCCGAACCCTGCCAGGCCGAGTACCTGCCGCCGTACCAGCGTCGACTTGCCGAGGCCCGGCTTGCCGAGGATCAGCTGACTCGGGTTGTGCAGCAGCCCGGCCCGGGAGAACCAGTTGATCGGGTCCATGCAGAGCGTGGCGCCGGTGTCTAGCACTCGGCCGACCGGTACGCCGGTCATCGGAGTGCCTGAGCCGGCCGCGAACGGCCAGAGACCGCAGACCTGAACCGTCGTGCCGCGCCACTCGGGCGGCGCCTCGACCAGACTGGCCCGCCCGCCGCCAGGACCGGGGAAGCCGCGGGGCCCTGGTCGGCCAGCGGCGGGGCGATGGGTCTTTGCGGTCATGCCGGGCCTTACGAGGCGTCGCGGATGAATTGCGGGACGAGCAGATGAGCGGGCAGCACGATTCCGATGGGCAGGGCCGCCGCGAACGCCGCTGCCTGCGACCCGTACATGCGTCGCAGCTGAATGCGGGCGGGCGGAGCCAGCACGTCGATGGCGGCTGCGGCAGCGGGCAGGTCCGCGGGCGACTCGACTGTCGCCGTGACCAGCATCGCGAACCGGACCAGGCCCGCACCCTTGGCCTCTTCCCTGGCGGACTGCTCCGCGGCCGCGGCGTTGACCATGTCACGCGCCGCGGGCTTCGACCCGCCGAGGCGGAAAGCGGCGTCTCGCCTGTCGCGCTCGACCAGCTGAGCGGCGGAGGCCGGATCGTGCGGGCGGTAGAGGATCGTCACCCGCTTACGGGCAATGTCACGATGCGGCGCCAGCAGCCCGGTCAGGACGCTCGACAGCACCTCGCCGCGTGGGGCCTCGCTCATCCCCCAGGTGATGCTCGCAGCCGAGTCGTGCAGGTAGCTCCCGATCGACTCCTGTGCCATGACCGGGCCAGCGTCTGCCCACGTCAGCCCCGAGCCGCCGACGTCGCGGGATGCCTCGATCAGGCTGTGCACGCTCGGGTCGTAGGCGATCCTGACCATCTCGGCGAGCTGCCGCTCGGTCATGGGCCTCGCCTCGCCGGCTCCGGTCATGCCCAGCCGCGCGGACAGGCCAGGCAGCCGGGTGCCGATCTCTCTGGCCATCTCCTGCCGGTCCCGCCGTCGGGTGCCGATGCTGGGCAGTGCGCTGTAGGTGACGGATACCCGGGCGCTGATCTGTGCCGAGCCGGGCGGGTACTGGCGCACGATCTGCTCAAGAACCTGCCGGGCAAGCGGTGGCGCCTCCGGCTTCAGCTGGGTGCGAACTTCGTTGGCGAGTCTCGTGCCCGGGTCCGGGGCGGTCTCGACCGACACCGCGGCGGCTACCATGCTCGGCTCGTGCGCCAGGGACGCCAGCCAGGAACCCCAGTACGCCACCCACGTGTCGACCTGGTCGGGATCCACCAGCGACGCACCGTCGGCGCCGCACTCGAAGACGGCCGAGTAATGCCCGGTGGCTGGCACCTCGATCAGGCCGAACGGCCGGCCGTAGCTGTCCGTCGCCTCGTGGACCGCCATCGCCGCGGCGAGGCCGGGCAGCCGGAACGATCTCGAGCCGGTCTTGCTGAGCGGGCCCGACCGATAGAGGTGCTGGCCTTTGCTGCGGCCCCGCTCCCACGCCAGTCTGGCTGTCATGCGTTGCAGCATCGTTCTCCCGTAGCGATCCTTGAAGAACAGCGGCACCAGCGTCACGGCGACCAGTAGGAGTACGACGACGCCGGCAATTAGCGAGATCATCATGGCGATCACCGTCAGCGCGATCCCGCCGAGAAAGATGATGGTGGCGGCCAGCCCAAGGTTTCCGATGCCAGGCGAGGTCGGCTTGCGCCAGTTCCCGTAGGTCCGCTCGGCGGGCCGGTCAGCCGCTTCCACTGGGGCCGCCTTCCGCCTGCGCAGCCGCCGTGTTCCTGGCTGTCCCCGCGACCTTCTCAGCAACCAGGATGCCGGCCGCGATGGGAGCGCCGACACCGGTGGCAGCCGCCGCGCCGGCTGCTGCGCCGCCTGCTGCCGCGCCGGTACCTGCGGCCGCGCCGCCTGCTGC
>JBAUAR010000411.1:0-4388 GCA_049675875.1 Streptosporangiaceae bacterium | reverse complement strand
CTCCAGCCCTTCCCGCACGACGCTGGCGCCGACCTCGGCCGCCCGGCGCAGCAGCGCTTCCGCCGCGGCGGGCGGCTGCTGGGCGAGCACGGCGACGGCCCCCGGCTTGATGATCCCCGCCTTGTCTGCGGCGATATCGGCCACCGTGCTGCCCAGGTATTTCGTGTGGTCGAGGGAGATCGGGGTCACGACGGCGACGGTGCCATCGGCCACGTTGGTGTTGTCCCAGGTGCCGCCCATGCCGACCTCCAGCACGCAGACGTCGACCGGCGCGTCGGCGAAGACCGCGAACGCCATGCCCACCAGGATCTCGAAGAAGGACAGTGGCACCTCGTGGGTGGCGTCGACAAGGTCCAGGTACGGCTTGATCTCGTCGTAGGCGGCCACGAACCGCTCGGCGTCGAGGGGCTCTCCGTCCACGCTGATTCGCTCGCCCACGAACGACAGGTGCGGACTGGTGAACAGGCCGGTGCGCAGGCCGCGGCCGCGCAGCAGTGCCTCGGTCATCCGGGATGTCGAGGTCTTGCCGTTGGTACCGGTCAGGTGGATCACCGGATAAGCACGCTGCGGGTCGCCGAGCAGCGTCACGAGCGCAGATATCCGGTCCAGCGACGGGTTGATCGAGTGCTCGGGCCGCCGGGCGAAGATCTCCCGCTCGATCTCGCGCATCCGGCCCGCGTAGTCCAGCGTCACGGCAGGGCCGCGATCCGGTCAGCGAGCCGCGCAGCGTCCTGTTGTGCGGCGGCCAGGCGGTCTCTGTTCTTCGCGACGACGTCAGCCGGTGCCCGGTCTACGAACGCGGGGTTCGTCAGCTTGCGCTCCATGGCCTCGATCTCGGCGCTGGCCGCGGCCAGGTCCTTGGCCAGTCGCTTCCGCTCGGCCTCGACGTCCAGGCCGGCGATCGTGTCGAGCTCGATGGTGACGCCTTCGGCGTGCACCGCGGCCGTGGGCGCGAAGGCCGGTCCTGGCTCAGCCAGTCGCAGCAGCGTGCGGATCCTGCTCTCGTGCTGCGCAAGCGGAGTCGCCGCCATGCCAGCCAGCCGGGCCGGAACCTGCTGGGATGGCCGCAGACCCTGGTCGGACCGGAACCTGCGGACCTCGGTTACCAGCCGCATCAGCGCGGCCATCTCGGTCTCGGCGGCCGGATCGCTCGGCAGCCCGGCGAGCTGGCCGTCCGCTCCGTCGGCGAGCTGGCCCGGCCAGCGGGCGACGACCACCGACTCGCCACCGGTCAGCGCGGTCCACAGCTCTTCGGTGACGAACGGCAGCAGCGGATGGATCAGCCGCAGCAGCCGGTCGAGCACCTCGCCGAGCACTCGCCGGGTGGTCTTTGCCGCGGCGTCGTCCGAGCCGGTGAGAGCGGGCTTGGACAGCTCCAGGTACCAGTCGCAGACCTCGTCCCAGGCGAAGTGGTACAGCGCGTCGCACACCTTGGCGAACTCGAACTGCTCGAACAGGGCGTCGACCTCGGCCGTCACCGCGGCGAGCCGCGACAGGATCCACCGGTCGGGGGCGGACAGCTCGCCGGCGGCAAGGTCGGCGCCCGCCGGCCGGGCGCCGTTCAGCAGCGCGAACCTGACCGCGTTCCATAGCTTGTTGCAGAAGTTGCGCGCCCCCGCGACCCACTCTTCGCTCACCGCCACATCACCGCCGGGTGTGGCCCCCCGGGCCAGCGTGAACCGGGTGGCATCCGCGCCGAACCGGTCGATCCAGTCCAGCGGATCCACGGTGTTGCCGCGGGTCTTGGACATCTTCTTGCCGTACTGGTCGCGCACCAGTCCGTGCAGCGCAACCTTGCGGAACGGCACCGCTGCCGCGGGCCCGGCGTCCGCCATGGCGTACAGCCCGAACAGCATCATCCGGGCCACCCAGAAGAACAGGATGTCGTACCCGGTGACCAGCACACTGGTCGGATAGAACGCGCGCAGGTCGGGCGTGTCGTCCGGCCAGCCGAGGGTGGAGAACGGCCACAGGCCCGACGAGAACCAGGTGTCCAGCACGTCGGCGTCCTGCTGCCAGCCCTCGCCGGCGGGCGGCGTGTCGTCGGGGCCAACACAGACGACCTGCCCGTCCGGCCCGTACCAGATCGGGATCCGGTGTCCCCACCACAGCTGCCGGCTGATGCACCAGTCGTGCATGTCGTCGACCCAGTCGAAGTAGCGAGCCGACATCTCCGCGGGGTAGATCTGCACGCCGCCGTTCCGCACCGCGTCGCCGGCCGCCTTCGCCAGCGGCTCAACCTTCACGAACCACTGCAGCGACAGCCGCGGCTCCACGGTGGTGCCGCATCGCGAGCAGTGTCCGACGGCGTGCAGGTACGGTCGGCGCTCGGCGACGACCCGGCTCTCGGCGCGCAGCGCAGCCAGCACCGCGGGCCGGGCCTCGAACCGGTCCAGGCCCTGGAACGGCCCGGCGGCGGTGATCACGCCGCGCTCGTCCATAACCACCAGGCTCGGCAGGTCGTGCCTGCGGCCGATCTCAAAGTCGTCCGGGTCGTGCGCCGGGGTCACCTTAACCGCGCCGGTGCCGAACTCCGCGTCGACGTGCGAGTCGGCCACCACGGGAATCCGCCGGCCGGTGAGCGGCAGCTCGATCTCCCGGCCCACCAGATGGGCGTACCGCGGGTCGTCGGGGTGCACGGCCACGCCGGTGTCACCGAGCATCGTCTCCACCCTGGTGGTGGCGACGACGATCTGATCCGGGCCGTCACCGTACCGGATCGACACCAGCTCGCCCTCGTCGTCGGAGTGCTCGACTTCAATATCCGACAGCGCGGTCAGGCACCGCGGGCACCAGTTGATGATCCGCTCGGCCCGGTAGATCAGCCCGTCCGAGTACAGCCGCGTGAACATCGTCTGCACCGCGCGGGACAGGCCCTCGTCCATGGTGAATCGTTCCCGCGACCAGTCCACGCTGTCGCCGAGGCGGCGCATCTGGCCGAGGATCTTGCCGCCGGACTCGGCCTTCCACTGCCAGACCCGGTCGACGAATGCATCCCGGCCCAGATCGTGCCTGGACAGGCCGTCCCTGGCGAGCTCCCGCTCGACCACGTTCTGGGTGGCGATGCCGGCGTGGTCCATACCCGGCAGCCACAGCGTGTTGTAGCCCTGCATGCGGCGCCGCCGGATCAGCGCGTCGATGAGCGTGTGGTCGAGCGCATGCCCGATGTGCAGCGATCCGGTCACATTGGGCGGCGGGATCACGATCGTGAAAGCCGGGGCGCCGGACTCGGCGCTCGCCGTGAAGTATCCCGCGGCGACCCAGGCCTCATACCGGCGGGTTTCGACCTCGGCCGGGCTGTACTGCGCCGGCAGGACGCTATCGGCTGCAGCCGGGTCGGCCCGCGGCGTGCCCGCTCGAGGAGTATCGGTTCCGGTGGTCACAGCAGCCGAGTTTAGTGGTGCCCGGCGATACGGCTGCTCCGGCGGGCGGGCAGGTCAGGCCGACTTCTCCCGCGGGGTGCGCCGGGCGACGTCCCGCGGCACCAGCGTCGGGTTCACGTTCTGCAGCACGACTTCCGCGCTGATGACGACCTTCTCCACGTCCTTGCGGCTCGGCACCTCGTACATCACCGAGAGCAGCACCTCTTCCAGGATCGCCCGCAACCCCCGGGCGCCCGTGCCGCGCAGGATGGCCTGGTCGGCCACTGCCTCCAGCGCGTCGTCGGTGAACTCCAGGTCGACGCCGTCGAGCTCGAACAGCCGCCGGTACTGCCTCACCAGCGCGTTCCGGGGCTCGGTCAGGATCCGGATCAGCGCCTCCCGGTCAAGGTTGTGGACGCTGGTGATGACGGGCAGCCGGCCGACAAACTCCGGGATCAGCCCGAACTTCAGCAGATCCTCGGGCATCACATCGGCGAACGGGTCCGACTCGGTCTTGTCCGTCTTGACCCGCAGCACCGCGCCGAAGCCCATACCACTCTTCCCGACCCGCTGCTCGACGATCTTTTCCAGGCCGGCGAACGCCCCGCCGCAGATGAACAGCACGTTCGTGGTGTCGATCTGAATGAACTCTTGGTGCGGGTGCTTGCGGCCACCTTGCGGCGGGACGTTGGCGGTCGTGCCCTCGAGGATCTTGAGCAGCGCCTGCTGGACGCCTTCACCCGAAACGTCGCGGGTAATCGACGGGTTCTCGCTCTTCCGAGCGATCTTGTCGATCTCGTCGATGTAGACGATGCCCTTTTCGGCGCGCTTGACGTCGTAGTCGGCGGCTTGAATGAGCTTGAGCAAAATGTTCTCGACGTCTTCGCCGACGTAGCCGGCTTCGGTCAGCGAGGTCGCGTCGGCCATGGCCAGCGGAACGTCGAGAATCTTCGCAAGGGTTTGCGCGAGATACGTCTTGCCCGAACCGGTCGGACCGACCAGCAAGATGTTCGACTTCTGCAGCTC
>JBAUAR010000410.1:0-2618 GCA_049675875.1 Streptosporangiaceae bacterium | reverse complement strand
GGCATCTCCCGGCCGGGGACGCGACCCACGGCTACCTCAGAACAGTCCAGCGGGCGGGGTCCACCCAGGTGGGGCACTGATCCACCGGGCAATTGCCTTGAACACGCCGGGCGAGGTGTTCTGGAAGAACGACACCTCGTTGTTGCAGATCGCCGGCGCACCCGCGATCGAGCCGCACTGCAGCTGCGGCGGGCCCTGCGGGATCGCGCCCTTGAGCTCCTTGAAGCCCTTGTTGACGGTGGCCGTGGTGATCTTGCCGCCGGACTTCAGGATGTCGTTGTACACCTTGGCGATGGTCAGCACCTGGCCGAACGCGTCGGCGACCCAGGCGTCCGACGCGCCGGTCGGGTCGCCGTACCTGTCGGCCACGGTCTTGAAGGCGGCGAGGCTCGGGTCGTCCGGGTCGCCTGGCAGCGGGTTGGCGCTGGCGTAGTACCAGCCGACCGGCAGCGCCCCGCCGTCGCCCTGGGCAGTGACAGCGGAGTCACACGGCACGTTCGCCAGCACGGGGGTCTTGATGTTCAGCTGCTTGAGCGCCTGGTAGACGTCGGAGCACTGCACCGGGTTACCGGCGCCGTCTATCACGAGGCCAGCCGTCGCGGCACCGGACGCGATAACCGGAGCCGTGATGTTCGCGCTGGTCGGGTCGAACGCGGTGAGCTTGACGGTGATGTGGTAGTACTCCAGCGTCGAGGCGATGACCTCGTTCGGGACATTGCTGCCGGGGACGTTGGCGTAGATGATCGACACGCTCTTGACGTTCGGCAGGAACTGGTGGATGAACTGGCCGATCGGCGCCTCGACCCGAGTCGCGTCACCGTACAGGATGTAGCCCGCCTTGTAGGTCGAGTCGGTCGGCAGGATGGTGACGCCCATGACCAGCGGCTTGTCGGTCGGTGCCAGCGCCTGTTCCAGCGGCTGGTTGCCGATCACAACGGCACCCATGGCCACCGACTGGATGTTGTTGTTGTTCGCGAATTCCTCGCCGCACTGCTGGGCAGCCGACGTGGTGTCCGGGATCGCGCAGGTCACCAACTTGACCGGATGGCCGTCGATGCCGCCGGCCTCATTGTTGATGAAGTCAGCGGCCAGGGTCGTGCCGTTGGTCCACTCCGGGGCGATGTCAGCGGTGCCGCCCTGCTGGTTGACCACGCCGATGTAGATGGGCGACTTGCTGTTGTCGGCCTTGCCCGAACCGCCGACGAAGCCCGCGTAGTCGCTGACGGGGTGGTAGTTTCCGGTCCCCGCAGTGGTACTCGTAGCCGCGGGGGTAGTTGACGCAGACGAACTGCCGGGCGACGTGGACGAACCGCAGGCCGCCAGGACCAGCGCCCCGCCAAGCATTAAAGCGACGGCGCCGGCAGATGCTCGAAACTTCATAGCTCTCCTCAATCAACGCTGTAGAGCGGATGCTGTGGACGGCATCGCCAGGTCCACCCCAGGGTGCGCCAGCCTCACTCCCGGTGCGTCAGCTGCGACCTGCTGCAGATTGCGAGCAGACTGACTGCCAATTGCGGTTCTATCTTTGTATGATAGACATACATCGTAGCGGCATCTCCCGCGATGGCAATAGGGTGTTGGGAGACAGAACCGCCGGCGAGACGGTCAACACCGTGCCCGCAGATTGTCGCCAATCGACGGCAGATTTCCCAGGCAGTGACGGCACCAAATCGATAACAGTGCTCGGTGCGAGGTGGTCGTGGTCCCAGCCAGTGACGATCCCGGCTACGACGTGATCGCCGTCAGGTACGGGACTCGGCTGACTACCAAGAGCGACGTGTTCCTGCACTACGGCCTCTACGGAGAGCCGGACGAGCCGACGCAGATGGACTACTTCTTCTGGGCACTGCGCGGCGCCGGGCGCACCATCCTGGTCGACTGCGGATTCAACGAGCGCAGCGGCGCCCGCCGCGGCCGGACGATGCTGTGCCCGCCTGTGACGGCGCTGCGCCGGCTCGGCATCGATCCGGCCGCTGTCAGCCTGCTGATCCTGACGCACGCGCACTACGACCACGTCGGCAACCTCGACCGGTTCCCCGCAGCTGAGGTGGTCATGTCGGCGAGCGAGTATGAATTCTGGACCGGCCCGCTCGGCGACCGCCTGCTGTTCGCGACTTCGGCCGAGGCCGACGACATCGCCGCGCTCCGGCGGGCCCGGGCGGACGGCCGGCTAAGACTGCTGCCGAGCCCGGCCGCGGCCGCTCCGCCGGTGACCAGCAGCGTCGTTGCTGGCGTCAGCGTGCTCGAGGTCGGCGGCCACACGCCCGGCCAGCTCGTGGTGCTGGCCCGCACGGCCGACGGCGAGGCAGTGCTCGCTTCCGACGCCCTGCACTACTACGACGAGGCGCGGCTGGACCGGCCGTTCGCGCATGTGGCTGACCTGCCAGCGATGTATAACGGCTTCGAGTTACTGCGCGGGCTGGCGGCCGAACCGACCCGGTACCTAGTAGCCGGGCACGACCCCGAGGTGATGCGCCGCTTCCCCCCGCTGGCGGCAGCGGATCAGGATGTCGCCGGCCTGGCGGTGCGCATCGGCCCGGCCGATGCCAGCGAGAGCGCGGCCGGGGAGGCCTGATGGGCGGACTGCACGGGCTCGACGGCCGGGTAGCGGTCGTGAC
>JBAUAR010000409.1:0-5556 GCA_049675875.1 Streptosporangiaceae bacterium | reverse complement strand
GGCGGGCGGCCGCGGGGGTTGCGGCGGCCGCCTGACCGGGTGGCAGCGGGCAGGGTGTCAGTGGCCTGCTCGTCGGCCACCTGCTGGTCCATCGCCCCTCCAGCCGCCGGTGCTAACCGGCGGCGCTGAAAGCCCGCCCTCCGAAGAGGTGAGTCTGCCCGGCTGGGTCGGGCTCAAGACCCGGGGGCGGCACGAGTTCCGGGCCCGCCTCGACGATCAGCTCGGGTGCTGACAGCGGTCGCACCGTCTCCTCGACCGGTCGCGGCTGCTCCAGCTCGGCATCGACGATGCCCAGCTCGCTGAGCTTGCGGGCGCTCACCAGCACCCGGCTCTCCAGCGACCCGACAGTCCGGTTGTAGGTAGATACCGCCGTCGTCAGTGCCCGGCCCAGGCCGTCGACGTGCCTGCCGAGTCCGGCGATCCGGTCGTAGAGCTCCCGGCCCAGGTCGAACACGGCGCGGGCGTTGTCAGACAGGGCGGCCTGCTGCCATGCGTACTGCGCGGTGCGCAGCATGCTGACCAGCGTGGTGGGCGTGGCGATGTGGACCCGGCTCGCCATCGCGTACTCAAGCAGGGCGGTGTCGTGCTCGAGGGCGGGCGCCAGGAATGCCTCGCCGGGGATGAACAGCACGACGAACTCCGGCGACGGGCTCAGCGCCGCCCAGTAAGCCTTGGCCGCCAGCCGGTCGACGTGCTCGCGCACGTGCCGCGCGTGCGCGGCGAGCCGGTCCGCGCGGACATTCTCGTCGGCGGACTCGGCCGCCTCCAGATACGCCGCGAGGGAGACCTTGGAATCCACCACGATGTTCTTGCCGCCTGCCAGCCGGATCACCATGTCCGGGCGAAGGGCGCCGTCGGCCGTGCTGACCGCGACCTGCTCATCGAAGTCGCACCTGGTCGCCATGCCGGCCAGCTCGACCACGCGTCGCAGCTGCATCTCACCCCACCGGCCGCGGGCTTCCGGTCGGCGCAGCGCGGTGACCAGCGCCTGGGTCTGGAGGCGCAGCTGGTCGGAGGTCTGGCGGGCGATCGACACCTGCTCCGACAGCGCCGCGTGCGAGGACCGCCGGGCCGACTCTGCCTCCCGCAGCTGGCCCTCCAGCCTGGTGAGGGTGTCTCTGAGCGGCTGCACGAGCTGCTCGACGGCCGCCTTGCGGCTGTCGAGCTCGCCTGCCGCTGTAGCGCTCGCCGCGCCCAGCCGGCCTTCGGCCAGCTCTAGCAGCGTCCTGGCGCTGCGGTCGAGCGCTTGCGCCGACAGCGACTCGAAGCGCTCCGTGAGCTGGCCGTCGAGCAGCGTGGCCTTCTCCTGAGCGGCGCGCTCGAGCAGAGCAGCGCGGTCCGCGGCGGCCTTAGCCCGCTCGTCGGCGGTGGCGGCCCGGGCGCTGAGATCGGCAGTCGCGCGGGCCAGCCGCCGCTGGGCGAGCAGGTAGCCGAGCGCAGCGCCGAGGGCGGCGCCGAGCAGCAGCCCGATGAGCAGCAAGATCGCGTTCATGATCAGCATGGTTACAGGCGGCCACCGACATTTTCGGCGCGACACGCCCGGCCGGCGTGCTCGGGATAGCCGCGATCGGGATGAATGCCGCTTTGGTGCTGCTCCAGGTGCACCAGCGAGGCATTCACCGAGCCGCCGGACGGGCGAGCGCACGCTCCGCGGCGCGGAGAGCCGAAGCCACCCCGTTCCCGTGCCGTGCATAGAATTTGGCGGTGAGCCTGGCCATTGGCATCGTCGGCCTGCCCAACGTGGGCAAGTCCACCTTGTTCAACGCGCTCACCCGGGCGAACGCGCTGGCGTCCAACTACCCCTTCGCGACGATCGAGCCGAACGTCGGCATTGTCGGCATCCCCGATCCGCGGCTCGACGCGCTGGCGCGACTGTACGACTCCGCCCGGGTCGTGCCGGCCACGGTGCGGTTTGTGGACATCGCGGGCCTGGTGCGCGGCGCGTCGGCCGGGCAGGGCCTCGGCAACCAGTTCCTGTCGCATATCCGGGAGACCGACGCGATCTGCCAGGTCGTGCGCGTGTTCACCGACCCGGACGTGAGTCACGTGGACGGGGACGTGTCGCCAGAGCGGGACATCGACACCATCGCGACCGAGCTGATGCTGGCTGACCTGCAGACCCTCGAGAAGGCGGCGCCGCGGCTGGCCAAGGAGGCCAAGTTCGCCAGGGACCCCGAGCGGGTCAGGGCCGCCGCGGCGGCGGCCAGGGCCGAGGAGCTGCTGGACGGCGGTACCACGCTGTTCGCCGGCGCCGGTCCAGCCGGACTGGACCTGGCCGACGTGAGCGAGCTGCACCTGCTCACCGCGAAGCCGTTCGTCTACGCGTTCAACGAAGACGACAGCGAGTTGGGTGACGACGGACTGCGCAAGCGGCTGGCCGACCTGGTGGCGCCGGCGGAGTCGGTGTTCCTCGATGCCAAGACCGAGGCGGAGCTCGCCGAGCTCGAACCCGCGGAGGCTGCGGAGCTGCTGGCCGAGCTCGGGCTGGGCGAGCCCGGCCTGGCCCAGCTGGCACGGGCGGGGTTCGCGGCGCTGCGGCTGTCCACGTTCCTGACCGCTGGCCCGAAAGAGGCGCGGGCCTGGACGATCCCCGGCGGCGCTACCGCCCCCGAGGCCGCGGGGGTCATCCACAGCGACTTCCAGCGCGGCTTCATCAAGGCCGAGATCGTTTCCTTCGACGATCTGATGGCGGCTGGCTCGATCGCCGCGGCCCGGGCGGCCGGCAAGGCCCGGATCGAGGGAAAGGACTACGTCATGCGCGACGGCGACGTGGTCGAGTTCCGGCACCAAAGCGCATGACGTGCACGACCGCCTGGCCTGGCGGATGTCCTCGATCTTGCTGACGCGATGGCGCGTTGAGCCGCCAGCCCGATAGATGATCTGCCGCCGCCGCGAAGCCCCGCTGCACAGCGCGGTTCCGCCGATCTGCGCGGTCACGTGCGCCTTGCGGAGCCATCGTGATGAGCAGAGAATCCGGCTGATCTGCGCGCGCCGCTGACAGCATGGTCGCTGAGCTGAGGACCCTGCCGGAAGCGAAACGCGTGAGCCTGATGTGTCACTGCTGGTTGGGTTTGTTACTCCGGCGGAAGTGAGCGCAGGCCCGTTCGGGTGGCCTGGCTGGCCAGGCGGTCGTGGACTGCGCGGCTGGCCCGCTCCAGGTAGGCGTGATCGTGGTAGAGGTGGTAGTACCAGTTCGCGGACAGCAGAGCGGCCTCGAGTTCGAAGGCGAGCTGCTGCGGGTCGGTGTTGCTGAGTAGTTCTCCTGCTGCCTGCCCGTCGGCCGCGGCGCGCTCGAGGGTGCCCATCCACTGGGTCTGGCATTCGGCGATCCGGTCGCGCACGGGTCCCTGGGCTTTGGCGTCGAATTCGGCCATCGCTGAGGCAAAGAAGCATCCGCCGGGGAACACGGCGCGGTCGAGGTAGGACAGGAATGACTCGCAGAAGGCGTGCAGCCGCCGGATGCCGGCTGGCGCGGCCAGGGCCGGCTGGATGACTTCGTGCACGTAACGCTGGCGGGCTTCCTCGATGGTGGCGAGCTGCAGGTCCTGCTTGGATCCGAAGTGGGCGAACAGGCCGCTCTTGCTCATCGACAGCTCGGCGGCCAGCCGCCCGACGGTCAGGCCGTCCAGGCCGTCCACGGAGGCCATGTCGGCGGCGGTCGCGAGGATGGTCTGCCTGGTCCTGGCCCCGTGGCTGGTGCTTGCCGGCATGCACCTATCGTAGCACGAACGATCGTGCTAATTTGAAGTCGTCGGCATTCCGGCCGGCTCTATGGAAGGGGCACGGCATGCCGTTCGTCAACGTCAAGGTCATCGAGGGAGTCTTCTCTGCTGACCAGAAGCAGGACATGGTGCGCCGGCTGACCGACACCATGGTCGAGATCGAGGGCGAGAACATGCGGCCGGTCACCTGGGTGGTCGTCGAGGAAGTCAAGAGCGGCGACTGGGGCATCGCCGGCAGTCCGCTGACCACCGCAGACGTGAAGACCCTCGCCGCCGGCCAGCCGGTCGGCTAGCCATCACCGGGTACTCCGGGCCAGGGCGCGATGTATGACGTGATCGTGGTCGGCGCACGCTGCGCCGGGGCGCCGCTGGCCATGCTGCTGGCCCGCGCCGGGCACAAGGTCGCCCTCGTTGACCGCGCGTCGTTCCCGAGCGACACCATGTCCACGCACTTCCTGTGGCAGCGCGGCGCGGCCAGGCTGAACGCCTGGGGACTCCTCGGACGGCTGCAGGCACGCGGCTGCGCGCCGATCCGCCAGATCACCTTCGACGCCGGGCCCGTGCAGCTGACCGGCATCGGCCCGGCCGTCGGCGGTGTCGCAGAAACGTACTGCCCGCGGCGGACCGTACTCGACGCGCTGCTGGCCGAGGCAGCCGCCGAGTCCGGCGCGGAGCTAGTCGACGGCTTCGTGGTCGCTGACCTGCTGTGGTCCGACGGCAGGGTGGCCGGCGTGTGCGGCAACAGCCCGGGGTCGCCCTTGCAGTCGTCGCTGCCGGCCAGGCTCGTCGTCGGCGCCGACGGCTTGCACTCGACCGTCGCACGGAAGGTTGGCGCCCGCGCCTACCGGACTCATCCGCCGCTCACCGCGGCCTACTACTCCTACTGGAGCGGGATCAGCGGTCTGGGCGCGTCCTTCCACGCCCGGCCCGGCCGCCTGATCCTGACCTGGCCGACCAACGACAACCTGACGTGCATCTACGTCGCCTGGCCCCGCGAGGAGTTCGGTCAGGTGCGCACCGACATCGACGGCAGCTTCGACGCGGCGCTGAAGCTCGTTCCCGGTTTGCAGGAGGCTGTCGAGTCCGGACGCCGGGAACAGCGCTTCGCCGGCACCGGCGACCTGCCGAACCTGTACCGGGAATCGGCAGGACCGGGATGGGCGCTCGCCGGCGACGCCGGCCACCACAAAGACCCCTGCAGCGGCATGGGCATGTCCGACGCCTTCCTCGCCGCTGACCTGCTGGCCGGCGCCATCCACGACGGGCTCACCGGGCGCCAGCCCATGGACGCCGCGTTGGCCCGCTACCAGACCGAACGCGACCAGCTGACAGCCAACGGCTTCGCACTCACACTGGCCACCGCTCGGCTCGCTGCGCTCTCGGCGAGCTACGAGGCCCTCTACCGGGCGGCTGCAGAACACCCCGACCTGGCCAGCCAGATCTTCGGCGTCCTCGGCGGATCCGTCCCCGTCGCAGACGTCTACTCAAAGACGCAGATCCAGGCAGCACTAACGCAACGCTGAACCCCGGGCCCGCCCACGTGACATCGACGATCCGCGATGGACCGGCGCCTGGCTCACCGCTTGCTGCCGGTGACAACCACGCTGCCGGGAGTTCATGGCCTTGTGCCGACTGGCGGTCTTAAAGGTGGGCTCATTCACCGGCGTCCGCGACAGGTCACGGGCGGCCCTCTCTAGGCATCCGCAATCGTGATGCTCGATACCGTCGCCGGGTCAATCGGCACCATGGCGGACCGGCGTGCGACCACCATCGTTATGGTGTTACGCTTAACCATAACAATTTTTCGGCTGGTAGACGTCGGGAAGGGACGTGC
>JBAUAR010000408.1:0-11603 GCA_049675875.1 Streptosporangiaceae bacterium | reverse complement strand
GAGGAGCGGGCCTGGATCCAGGCCCGGGTCGAGCGGCCGCACGACCGGGCCGGGCACGACGAGCAGGTGCAGATCCTGTCCCGGCTGAACGTGGCCGAGGCGTTCGAGATGTTCCTGCAGACCAAGTTCGTCGGCCAGCGGCGGTTCTCGCTCGAGGGCGCCGAGTCGCTGATCCCGCTGCTGGACGCGGTGCTGACGGAGGCGGCCGGAGCGGACCTGCACGAGGCCGTGATCGGCATGGCGCACCGCGGCCGGCTCAACGTGCTCGCCAATATCGTCGGCAAGTCCTACGGCCAGATCTTCGCCGAATTCGAGGGCAACCTCGACCCGGCGACCACGCACGGCTCCGGCGACGTGAAATACCACCTCGGCGCTGAGGGCACCTACCACGCGCCGGACGGATCGCGGCTCCCCACCTCCCTGGTTGCCAACCCCAGCCACCTCGAGGCGGTCGACCCAGTGCTGGAAGGCGTGGTCCGCGCCAAGCAGGACGTGATCGACATGGGCGAGCCCGGCTTCACGGTGCTACCGGTGCTCATTCACGGCGACGCGGCGTTCGCGGGCCAGGGGGTGGTCGCCGAGACGCTGGAGCTGTCCCAGCTGCGCGGTTACCGCACCGGCGGCACCGTGCACATCGTGGTCAACAACCAGGTGGGGTTCACCACGGCCCCCGCCTCGGCCCGGTCGAGCGTGTACAGCACGGACGTCGCGCGCATGATCCAGGCACCGATCTTTCACGTCAACGGCGACGACCCCGAGGCCGTGGTCCGGGTCGGCAGGCTGGCGTTCGAGTACCGCCAGGCGTTCCACAAGGACGTTGTCATCGACATGGTCTGCTACCGCAGACGCGGGCACAACGAGACCGACAATCCGTCGTTCACCCAGCCGATCATGTACGACCTGATCGATGCCAAGCGATCCACGCGCAAGCTCTACACCGAGGCGCTGATCGGCCGCGGCGACATCACCATTGACGAGGCCGAGGCGGCGCTGCGCAACTTCCAGCAGGAACTCGAGCGGGCGTTCACTGAGACCAAGGACGCCGCCAGCGCTCCCAGGAGGGTGATCACTCACGCGCCGAGCCCGGACGCGGTTATCGACCACGCCACCGTCGCGACGGCGATAACGGCGGAGACGGTCAAGCGCATCGTCGACACACAGGTCTCGCTGCCAGACGGCTTCACCGTGCATCCGCGGCTGGCCCCGCAGCTGCAGCGCCGTCCGGCGATGGTGCAGCAGGATGAGATCGACTGGGGCACCGGTGAGCTGCTGGCGTTCGGCTCGACACTGATCGACGGGCACTCGGTCCGGCTGATCGGACAGGACTCCCGGCGGGGCACCTTCGGCCAGCGGCACGCGGTGCTTGTGGACCGGCACACCGGCGAGGAATACGTTCCGCTGCGGGCCTTCATCTCGCAGCAGGCCAGGTTCTACGTCTATGACTCGCTGCTGTCGGAGTACGCGGCCGTCGGCTTCGAGTATGGCTACTCGGTCGCCCGGCCGGACGCGCTGGTGTGCTGGGAGGCGCAGTTCGGCGACTTCGTGAACGGCGCCCAGACGATCATTGACGAGTTCATCAGCGCTGGCGAGCAGAAGTGGGGCCAGCGGTCGGGCGTCGTTCTGCTGCTGCCGCACGGCTACGAGGGGCAGGGACCAGATCACTCGTCCGCACGCATCGAGCGGTTCCTGTCCCTGTGTGCGCAGGACAACATGACCGTGGCGATGCCGAGCACGCCAGCCAGCTACTTCCACCTGCTGCGCTGGCAGGCGCTGTCAGGCCGGGTGAAGCCGCTGATCGTGTTCACACCGAAGTCGCTGCTGCGGCTCAAGGCGGCAGCCTCGAGGATGGCGGACTTCACGTCCGGCTCGTTTGCCCCGGTGCTCACCGACGCCGAGGCCCCCGATCCGGCGGGCGTCCGGCGGGTGGTGCTCTGTTCCGGCAAGATCTATTACGACCTGGCCCAGCGCCGGCGCACCGCCAGGGCAACCGACACGACGCTGGTCCGGGTAGAGCGGCTCTATCCGCTGCCGGCCGCGGAGCTTGCCGCCGAATGCGCGCGCTACCCGGCTGCTGCCGAGGTGACGTGGGTGCAGGAAGAGCCGGCAAACATGGGCGCCTGGCCGTTCATGGCCATGCATCTGCCGGGCGTACTCGGCAGGCAAGTCGGCGCCGTATCCAGGCCCGCCAGCTCGGCTCCGGCGTCCGGCTCGGCCAAGGCGCATGCCGCCGAGCTGGCTGCGGTCCTCGACGCAGTGTTCCCGCAGGCCGGCTGAGTACGTGTACTTCACCGACCGGGGCATCGAGGAGCTCGACGAACGACGCGGCTCCGACCAGGTTGCTCTGGGCTGGCTGGCCGCGCGGCTGCGGGACTTCGTGGATGAGCACCCTGACAGCGAGGCCGTGATTGACTTGCTCGCTAGCTGGCTTGCGCGGCTTGACGAGCCCGACGACTGAGGGCAGCAAGGCGCCGTAGTCGCCGAAGCCGTACCGGTTCACCGCAGACCGCGCTTCTACCTCAGGCGATCACGATACATCTTGACTTCTGTTCGACGCGACATATCGTATTGGTAAGAGAGTACGATCTCCCGGCAGAGAAGTGCGTTGCCGCGAGATCCAGGCAGGCGGTGAGGTTCAGTGAGCCCAGTTTTCCGGCATGGCAGGCTCCGCCTGTACCTGCTAAAGCTCCTCGACGAGGCACCTCGGCACGGCTACGAGGTCATCCGACTGCTGCAGGACCGTTTCATGGGTATTTATGCCCCTTCTCCCGGCACCATCTACCCCCGGCTCGCCCGGCTGGAGGAAGACGGCCTGGTCACCCACGAGGAAGTGGACGGGAAGAAGGTCTACAGCATCACCGATAAGGGTCGCGCCGAGATCCGCGCCAGGCTCGGCGATCTTGCCGACCTGGAGGACGAGCTCACCGAGTCGCTGCGGGATGTGGCCCGCGAGATATCCGTCGATGTCAGGGACACCGTCCGCAGCATCAGGGAGGAGCTGGCCTCGGCCGCTCGCGAGTTCCGCACATCGGGCGGCAAGACAGACCAGATCAGAGACAGCAAGCCTGGGGCCGGCCGGGACACGCCGGAAGCCGACGGGGCTGGCGACGCGGCCAGCGACGAGGCGCGAAGGATCCGCGACGAGGCGCGGCGCAGCCAGGAGAGGATGCGAGCGAGCTTCCGGTCCCGCAGCCGAGAAGCTGCCGACCGGCCTGCCTGGTCGGCGTGGTCGGAATCGGCCGGCGCCGCAAGCGATGCTGCCGATGCGGCCGCCGGGCAGGCATTCGGTCCCGGCCGAACGCGGGCTACCGGGCGGCGCGGTGGCCCCAGCCCAGTAAGCGACCTCGAGCGAATGGCTATGCAGTTCGCCACGGAGCTGCGGGCAGCGGCGAGGCAGACCGGCACCCTCGGGGATCGTTCCCTCAATGAGCTACGCGACATCCTGAGCGACACGCTCGCTAAGGTGCGCGCCGAGGTGTTCGCCGACGACGGCAGCGCGTCGGCGGCCGACAAGCCGGCCCAGCCGGCTGACGGGCCAGCTGACGACGGCGCCGAATCAGAGTCCGGCAAGGCCTAGCGCAGCCGGCCGCGGGCGGCTGATCACCGCGCGGCCGGCCTGGTCCTGATGTGTGGCAAGGGTCCGCTGGAGCGGGCCAGGGCCGACCTGATCTCGCTCGTGACCTCGCGTCGCGCGGTGCGCAGCCGTGCGGGCGGAAAGTGCAGCACCAGGACGCCCTGGGCCGTCATGCGGGCGTGCCGCGCCAGCGTCTGCTCCCAGTCGGCCGGCGACAGGTGCCACGCCCTGGAGTCCACCTCGACCGCTACGCCGAATTCGGGCCACCACGCGTCCGGCGAGGCGAGGAACGTGGACCCGATGAACAGCCGGGGGTTATACAGCGGCACCGGCAGCTTGGCTTGCCGCACCAGCGTGAGCAAGTCCGCCTCGGCCGTGGATCGCACGCCGTCCGCCACCTCGGCCAGCGCCCGCCGGAGCAGCGCCGAGTGACGCAAGGGCCCTACGTCCAGTTCTCGGGTGAGCTGCCACAGCTGCACCTGCCCCCGCTGAACCGCGGTTGCTACCACCGCCCGGACCGCGGCGATGTCGGTCAGCATCCGGGCCGTATCGGCGATCGCCCGGTCGAGCGGCACGTACCGGACGACGCCGTCCTGGAACAGAGCTCCAGGCTCGACCGTCGTCCGCCACAGCCGCGCGAACCCTGCGTTGCCCCGCTGATTGGACAGCGGCACCAGCACGTCCACCAGATCGGCGCGATGATCGGGACCCCCGTGGAACGCCATCGCGGCCGGACCGGTGACGGCGATCGCAGCACCGGCGTACAGGAACGCGGCGACAGCCAGCTGCTTCCTGGCCAGGTTGCCCCGGCCGCGAGCGTAGACGCCCGGCAGCACGATCTGCCACGGGCCGTCTACGCGAGTCCGGTAGCCGATGGCCTTAGCGGTCATCGCACAGGTCAGCGCCTGTCGCCGGGCTACGATGCCGAGCTGCCGGTCAAAGGTCTTGTCGAGCAGATCTCGGTCGAATCGGGACACATATGGCATAGCTGGAGCTTGGCAGGGCCCCCGTGACGCGAGCGTGACCCGCCGCACCCCGCGATCGCACTCCAGCGAGCCTAGTTCCGCGGGCCCAAGGGCGCAGCTGTCACAACCACGACCTTCTTTCGGGGTGGCTGTGACAATTGCGCCCTTCTCTCCGCGCGCCCTTCGCTCCGCGCGCCCTTCGCAGCGCGCCCTTCGCAGCGCGGCGACGCCGCTAGACGGTGAAGACCACCTTGCCGAACAGGTCTCCGGCGACCATCGCGGCGAAGCCGTCCGTCGCCTCGGTCAGCGGCAGAGTCCGGTCGATGAGCGGCCTGGCCCCGGTCTGCTCGCAGAAGGTCAGCAGCCTGGCCAGCTCGCCGCGGGTGCCCATCGTGGAGCCGATCACCGACAGCTGCAGGAAGAACACCCGGTTCAAGTCCGCTGGCGGCACCGCGCCGCTGGTGGCACCGGAGATGACGACCACGCCGCCTGGCCTGAGCGCGCGCAGGGAGTGCGCCCACGTCGCCTGGCCGACCGTTTCCATGACGGCGTCGACGCGCTCCGGCAGCCGCGCGCCAGTCTCGACTGCCATGTCGGCGCCGAGCTGCAACGCCCGATCCCGCTTTTCCGCGCTCCGGCTCGTGACCCACATCCGGTAGCCAGCCGCACGGCCGAGCAGGATCAGCGCGGTCGCCACTCCGCCGCCCGCGCCCTGCACGAGCACGGTGGAACCGAGGCCGATCGGTGCCCGGTCGAACAGCATCCGGAACGCGGTCAGATACGCCGTCGGCAGGCAGGCCGCCGCCCCGAAGGACAGCGACGACGGCTTCGGCACGAGGTTGCGGCGCGGCACCGCCAGCCGCTCGGCGAATGTTCCGTCGTACCGTTCCGACAGCAGCGACCGGGACGGATCGAAGGTCTCGTCTCCGCCCGCCGCGGCCGGGTCGCCGATGACCGCGTGGACGACCACGTCGTTGCCCTCGGCATCGATTCCGGCGGCATCGCAGCCGAGGATCATCGGCAACCGGTCGGCCGACAGCCCGACACCGCGCAGCGACCAGACGTCGTGGTGGTTCAGCGCGGCGGCCTTGACCGTGACCGTTGTCCAGCCATCCGGCACCGCCGGTTCGGCGTGCTCGCCCAGCTCCAGGCCCGCGATCGGATTCTCGGCATCGAAGCGCGCAGCAGTGACAGCGAACATGCACTGGACCTTAGCGCCCCAGACGTCACGGGCCCGCCCCAGGTGCACGCCAGCTGGTCGTTATCGGGCCGGCCAGGTGAAAAAGGACGCCGCCACACGAGCACGGTCTGTGCCATACTCGATCCGGGGAAGCGGCCTCCTGGTTTCCAACGCAGGTGAGGACCGTTTGTGAATCTCTCGTCGTATGCGGCATTGGCGGTGCGTCTCGCGAACACCGCCGCTCACGCATCGGTCGAGCCCGATCCGCTGGGCTCGCCCGCAGCGTGCGCCGGCGCCCTCGGTGATTGGCTGGCAGGTCCGGTCACCCGGCGCGATCTTGACGTGCTCAGGCACCTCCGGGACGAGTTCAACGCGATTTTCAAGGCTGCCGCGACCGGAGATGACCACGCCGCCATGGACCGGCTCAACGCCCTGCTGGTCCAGTTCCCTATCCAGCCCGAGATGACCAACCACGACCAGCAGCGCTGGCACGTGCATCTCGCCTCTCAGGGCTCAGCAGGCGATCGATTCGCCGCAGGCGCGATCATCGGCGTGTCGCTGACCGTGTCCGGCCTCGGTGTCAGCAGGCTGGGCATCTGCGCGATCGCCTCCTGCCCGCAGGTATTCATTGACGCCAGTCCCGGCAAGTCGCGGCGGTACTGCGCCGAGCACGCGGCAGCACGTGGCAACGTGAGCACCCTGCGCAGGCAGCCAGGCGGGCCGGCGGAACCGACCGCGCCGGACGGCGCGGCTGCCACGGACACGCTGCCGGGCCGGGCGACGCCCGCCGCCAGCTAGCCGACCCGCGATCGACCGGCGGGCCCGCAACCATGCAGGCATGCACGGCTGACCGGGGTTGTTTCAGCTTCGACGCGAGCCCAGCCAGACTCCAGCATCCGGCTAACAGCGATAAATCAGACAAACATGCCCTGACATGCTGTTATACTCCCAGAAACTCGGTCGATCTGTCCGGTTAGCGACACTTCAGTAACTCGCGTTACCAAAACGACGCCAAGCCACTGCTAGCCACGAACCAAGTCGATCATTACCATGAGCAGCACTCAAGGGCCGTATGGCCCACGCATGCGGACCGGAAAGAAGGTTCGAATCATGGCAGCTGAGTCTGTCACTCCCGTCGCCACCAGACCGGCCGACATCGGCCTGAAGCGAGAGATGGGCTTGATCGGCGCCATGTGGGCGTCGGAGACCTCGCTCATCGGCTCGGGCTGGCTGTTCGGCTCGTTGTACGCGGTTCAGGTGGCCGGCAATGCCGCGATCCTCTCCTGGGTGATCGCCGGTGTCATCGTCGTCGTGCTTGCACTGGTGCACTCAGAACTCGGCGGCATGTATCCGGTCTCGGGCGGTACCGCGAGGTTCCCGCACTTTGCGTTCGGCAGCATCACTGGCGCGTCATTCGGCTTCTTCTCCTGGCTGCAGGCCGTCTGCGTGGCGCCGATCGAGTGCTTCGCCGTGATGCAGTACGGCCAGTACTGGCTGGGCCCGAACAGCATCTGGACGGTGCAGATCTACAACCCGACCAAGGGTGTCACGACCGGCGCAGGCTTCGTATTTACGATCGTGCTGATGGCCATCTTCACCGCCATCAACTTCCTCGCGATGCGCCTGTTCAACCGGGTCAACTCGGCGATCACGTGGTGGAAGGTGGCCATCCCTGTGCTGGCCATCATCGTGCTGCTCACCAAGTACCACAGTGCAAACTGGAGCGCGGCCACAGGCGGCTTCATGCCGTTCGGCTGGAAGTCCGTCTTCAGCGCGATGCCGGTGGCCGGAGTGGTCTTCGCCTACCTGGGCTTCGAACAGGCGGACCAGCTCGCGGGTGAAATCAAGAACCCGCAGCGGAACCTGCCGTTCGCCATCATCGGCGCCATGTTCATCGCGGTAGTCATCTACTGCATGCTCCAGTTCGTGTTCATCACCGCCATCCCGACTCATCTGATCTCAGGCAAGGGTGGCTGGCTGGGACTGTCGGCCACCAGCCCGGTCGTGATCGGACCGTTCGCCGGGCTCGCGGGCCTCGCCGGATTCGCCTGGCTGGCGAATATCTTGCGGGCGGACGCGTTCATCTCGCCGTTCGGCACCGGGCTGATGTACCAGACGTCCACCTCACGTGTCAGTTACGGCCTGGCCAGGAACCGCTACTTCCCGCCGATCTTCCGCTGGACCGACAGGAACGGCGTGCCGTGGTTCAGCCTGCTCATGGCGTTCGCGCTCGGCCTGCTGTTCCTGCTGCCGTTCCCGAGCTGGAAGTCGCTCGTCGGCCTCGTCACCAGCGCCAGCGTGCTGATGTACGCGGGTGCGCCGCTGTCCCTGAGTGCATTCCGCAAGCAGGTGCCCGACCAGAGCAGGCCGTACAAGATGCCCTGGGCGGTCTGGCTATCGCCGCTCGCGTTCATCTTCGCCTGCGAGATCATCTATTTCTCCGGCTTCAACACGGTGTGGAAGCTCGGCATCGCCATCGTGGCGGGCTACCTCCTGATCGGCACCTGGATGGTCTTCGACAAGAAGCGGCCGCCGCTGGACTGGAAGTCGGCCCAGTGGCTGCCGGTGTTCCTCATCGGCATGGGCATCATCTCCTGGCAGGGCCGGTACTGCAGCTCAGGCCCGGCCGGGCCAGGCGCGAACTGCAGCGCGACAAACCGGATTCCGTTCTGGTACGACATGCTGATCGTCGCCGTGTTCTCCTTGGCGATCTTCATCTGGGCGCAGTACGTCAAGCTGCCCAGGAAGGACATGCTCGACCTCGTCGAGCGTCAGTCCCTCGACGAGCACGACCCGGACGCAGCAGCGGCAACAGAAGCGGCCGCTGGCTGATCCGACTCGGCTACTCGCCTGGCCTGGCCCGTCCCAACCCGGGACGGGCCAGGCTTGTGTTTAGCCCGGACCCGATGACCAGTACCGCAGCAGCACGCGACCGTAGATAAGACCGGGGGGAACGGGCCCGAACGAGGCGCTGTCCACAGCACCTGCGCCGGAGTTGTCGGACGCGAGCCACCAGCCCCCTCCCGGCATTAGCCGCTCGGCACGCTTAATCAGCAGCAGGTCGCGCTGGCCCGGATGACGCGCAATCACGAGCTGGCCGGGCCGGACCCGCGGCGGCCGGGCAGCTCGCAGCCCGCGCCACGCAAGCAGCCAGTCGCCCGGCCGCAGAGCCGGCTCCATCGAGCGCTCCACCACGGCGACTCGCCACAGCGGCCAGCGCATGTATCCCTCCCCGTGGCGACAAAGCGCTGCGGTTGTACTGTCGGACCCAAGCCAACGATCTGAGATGAGAGAGGCGATCCATGAGGCTGCTCGCACGTCTCCTCGCGCCGAAGGTTACCGTGCACGCGCACTGTGACCTTCCGTGCGGCGTCTACGACCCCGCGCAGGCGCGCATCGAGGCGGAGTCCGTGAAGGCCATCAGCCAGAAGTACCTGGACAACTCCGACCCCGAGTTCCGCACCCGCGCGCTGATCATCAAGGAACAGCGATCCGAGCTTGTCAAGCACCACCTGTGGGTGCTGTGGACCGACTATTTCAAGCCCCCGCACTTCGAGAAGTACCCGCAGCTGCACCAGCTGTTCAACGAGGCTACGAAGCTGGCAGGCGCGGCGGGCACCAAGGGCAGCACGAGCGTCGCTACAGCCGACGAGCTGCTCGGCAAGATCGAGGAGATCAGCAAGATCTTCTGGGAGACCAAGCAGGGCTGACAGTCATCCTCGAGCTGCAGAACGCGGCGGGCCGTTCGCGGCCCGCCGTTGTCTGTGCTTGCGACGGGGGACGACCCGCCAAAACCCGCCGCACGCCAGCCGCGGAGGGACGACCCACGGACCCCAGCGCGGGGACAGCCGGCCGGCGCTAGAGCAGTCGGATGGTCACTGTAAGTTGCTAGAGAAGCGCTCCGCAGCGAGGACGCGGCTGCATGGAAGGACACAGTAGTGACGGAGGAAACCACGGCATCCCCCATCGCACCGCCCTCACCTGCCAGTACGGCGTCAGACGGTCCAGCGTCGGCCAGCAGCCCGCGGGCGGGCGGTGGCACTAGGGCAGCCTCGGCGGCTCCGCCCGCTCCGGCTGGCCCCGTTGCCGTGCCGACGCCGGATAAGGCAGCCGACACCGTAACTGTGCGAATGCCCGCAGATGGCGCGTATCTGTCCGTGCTCCGGACCGCGACGGCGGGCCTGGCGGCTCGGCTTGACTTCACCCTCGACGACATCGAGGACATGCGCATCGCGGTTGATGAGGCGTGCGCCATGCTGCTCAGCCAGGCCGTGCCGGGCAGCAGTCTGGAGTGCACGTTCGCGCTGAACGCGGACGACATGACCATCACCGTCTCGGTCCAGAGCCTCAGCCCTCGCCCCCCGTCCGCGGACACGTTCGCCTGGACGGTGCTCTCGGCCCTGGCTGGGTCGGTGCACGCGCAGGTCGGTCCAGCCGACCGGCTGGCCGTCGTGATGCGTAAGAGCCGGCCGAGTTCGAGGCTGACGACCGGGGAAGACAGAGACTGAGGCCGGCTTGACCGAGGAGTCGAGAACCATGTCAGCAGCACCGGCCAGGGGGCTGCCCGCCGCTGATGACGCTGATGTCGCGCTGCCTGCCGTGCTGGACCTGGCCGAGGCCGAGGACCTGGCCGGGCGCCGGAACCTGACCGAGCCGAGTGAGCTGGGAGAAGCCGAGGATCTGGCCGAGCCACCCCCGCGGATGCAGCACGGACCGCGTGAGCGCAACCGGGCGCGGGACCTGTTCAAGCAACTGTCGCAGCTGCCGGCCGACGACGCCGAGCGGCTCCGGATCCGCAGCGAGCTGGTGGAGCTGCATCTGCCCCTGGTCGAGTACCTGGCCCGCAGGTTCCGCAACCGCGGCGAGTGGCTTGATGACCTCACCCAGGTCGCCACGATCGGACTGATCAAATCCATCGACCGGTTCGACCTCGAGCGGGGCGTCGAGTTCTCCACCTATGCGACGCCGACGATCGTGGGCGAGATCAAGCGCCACTTCCGCGACAAGGGCTGGGCCGTGCGTGTTCCGCGCCGGCTGCAGGAGCTGAAGCTGGCCTTGGCCAAGGCCATCAGTGAGCTGGCCCAGAATCTCGGCCGGGCCCCGACGGTCGCCGAGCTAGCGACGCATCTGCAGATGAGCGAGGAGGAGGTGCTCGAGGGCCTGGAGTCGGCGAACGCGTACTCTACGGTGTCGCTCGACGCGCCCGACTCGGGCGACGAGGACGCGCCGGCCGTCTCGGAGTCGCTCGGCATGGTCGACGACGCGCTCGAAGGGGTGGAGTACCGGGAGTCGCTCAAGCCCTTGCTCGAGCAGTTGCCGCCGCGCGAGAAGCGGATCCTGCTGCTCCGGTTCTTCGGCAACATGACGCAGTCGCAGATCGCCACCGAGCTTGGCATCTCGCAGATGCACGTATCACGGTTGCTGGCCAGGACGCTCGCCCAGCTCCGGGACGGTCTGACCAGCGACGATTAGCAGCTGCCACTAACCCTTCTGGATCCGCCCCGGCGTGAGCAGCCTGACGCTGGCGGGGGACAGCAACGTCACTATCCCGCCAACCGCGAGCGCGATGCCGGGCACTCCCCAGTCCAGCCGCCCCGCCTGCAGCAGGTACACCGCGACGATGCCAGTGAACAACTGCGTGAGCACGGCGGGGGTGCGCGACCAGCGCCGAGCACGGCGCAGCCCGTGAGCCACGAAGGCCAGCGCGACCGCCGCACCGACACCGATCAGCGTGATGGCGACGCCGCTGGCCGTCTGATAGGAGTGGCCGGCCGCGGTCGCGACACCCGCGAGGATGGCTGCGAGCAAGAGGCCCGCAGCCTCGATGGCCTGAATGACCGCGGCGGCCAGCACCGTCCGCGGCAGCTGGCGCGGTCCTGGCTGGCCC
>JBAUAR010000407.1:0-5166 GCA_049675875.1 Streptosporangiaceae bacterium | reverse complement strand
ATGGGCGAGCACGCCAGGGGCGAGACCCTGTCGGTCGCGTTCGCCGGCCCCGGCCAGCACCAGGACGCCGGCGCCAAGATGGTGCACTGCGCGCCGAACACCTCCTCGACCATCGTGTCCAAGTCGGTGGCGCGGGGCGGCGGCCGCACGTCCTACCGCGGCCTGGTCGAGGTCAGGGAGGGCGCTGAGCATTCGCGCTCGACGGTCAAGTGCGACGCGCTGCTGATCGACACCGTCAGCCGGTCCGACACCTACCCCTACGTCGACGTCCGCGAGGACGACGTGGAGATGGGCCACGAGGCGACAGTCTCCAAGGTGTCGGACGACCAGCTGTTCTACCTGATGAGCCGTGGCATGACCGAGGACGAGGCGATGGCTACCATCGTCCGCGGCTTCGTCGAGCCCATCGCGCGCGAGCTGCCGATGGAGTACGCGCTCGAGCTGAACCGGCTGATCGAGCTGCAAATGGAAGGGGCAGTCGGTTAATGCCCGCTGTCGAAACCGCTGCTGTGTCGAGGCTGCACGAACAGCAGTCTTACGATCCTGGCGACTTCCCGGTACCGGGCGGGCGTGAGGAAGAATGGCGCTTCACCCCGCTCCGCCGTCTTCGCGGGCTGCATGGCGACGGTCCCTTTGGTGACGGGAAGGTGGGGGTCGTAGCCGACGCCGCGCCCGGTGTCACCATTGAATATCGGGAACACGGTGACCCCGGCCTCGGCACGGCCTACGTCCCTGCCGACCGCGTGAGCGCCAGGGCGTTCGCGTCGTTCCGCGAGGCGACGGTGATCTCCGTTCCGGCGGGCGTCGAGACGGATACGCCGACGTTCGTCACGTTCCGGGGGGAGAGCGCGGACGGGGCGGCGTTCGGGCACACGGTCGTCGAGGCTGGGCCGAATGCTCGGGCAGTGGTCGTGCTCGAGTACACGGGGTCAGCGACGTTCGCGGACAACGTGGAGTTCATCGTCGGCGAGGGCGCTGCGCTGACCGTGGTGTCGCTGCAGAGCTGGGCGGACGATGCTGTGCATGTGTCGCATCACCATGCGCAGCTCGGTAAGGATGCGCGGTTTGCGCACACGGCCGTGACGCTCGGCGGCTCGGTCGTGCGGCTCGCGCCCTCGGTCCGGTACGCGGCCCCGGGCGGCGACGCTGAGCTGCGTGGCTTGTACTTCGCCGACGCGGGACAGCACCTGGAGCACCGGTTGTTCGTTGACCACGCAGAGCGGAACTGCCGGTCCCGGGTGACGTACCGCGGCGCGCTGCAGGGCGATGGCGCGCACGGGGTGTGGATCGGCGACGTGATCATCCGCGCGGACGCGACCGGAACCGACACCTACGAGTACAACCGCAACCTCGTGCTGACCGACGGCACTCGGGTCGATTCGGTGCCCAACCTGGAGATCCTCACCGGTGAGGTGCTTGGTGCCGGGCACGCGAGCGCGAGCGGCCGGCTGGAGGACCAGCATTTGTTTTACCTGATGGCCCGCGGAATCCCGCTCGAGGACGCGAAGAGGCTGGTCATCCGCGGTTTCTTTGGCCAGCTGATCGGCCAGATCGAGGTGCCGGAGTTGCGGGACCGGATCTCCGCCGCGATCGAGGCGGAGCTGGCATGAGCGGGGATTCCGTGGGTCGTCCCTCGCAGCCGGCCCAGCCAGACGGCAACTTCCAGCGCGCCTGTGCGGTATCCGACCTGCCCGAGACTGGCGCCGTGGGGGTCGAGGTGGCCGGCGTGCCGGTGGCGGTGGTGCGCACCGGCGGCGAGATCTTTGCCCTGCACGACGTCTGCTCGCACGAGGAGGTGCCGCTGTCGGAGGGCGAGGTTTACGACCACACCGTGGAGTGCTGGCTGCACGGATCCTGCTTTGACCTGCGCACCGGCAAGCCGACCGGGCCGCCCGCCACCCAGCCGGTGGCTACCTACCCGGTGCAGATCGACGGTGCCGACGTGCTCGTCGACGTGACCTGACGGTGTCTGCGGAAGACAGCAGCACGGCCGGCGGCGGAAGACAACACACCCGACAGGAGATCAGAGGAAAAGATGTCCACGCTTGAGATCCGTGACCTGCACGCCAGCGTGACGGACGCCGCGGGGCTGAGCCACGAGGTGCTGCGCGGTGTCGACCTGACCGTCTCGGCCGGGCGGACGCACGCGATCATGGGCCCGAACGGGTCCGGCAAGACGACTCTCGCCTACGCCGTCGCCGGTCACCCGAAGTACACGGTGACGCAGGGCTCGATCACGCTGGACGGCCAGGACGTGCTCGCGATGACCGTGGACGCGAGAGCACGAGCCGGCCTGTTCCTCGCCATGCAGTACCCGGTCGAGGTGCCGGGCGTCTCGGTGTCCAACTTCCTGCGCACCGCGATTACCGCGGTCCGCGGCGAGGCGCCGAAGATCCGCACCTTCGGCAAAGAGCTGCGCGAGGCGATGGAACAGCTGCAGATGGACCCGGAGGTCGCCCAGCGGAACCTCAACGAGGGCTTCTCCGGCGGGGAGAAGAAGCGGCACGAGATTCTCCAGCTAGAGCTGCTCAACCCCAAGATCGCCATCCTGGACGAGACCGATTCCGGGCTGGATATCGATGCCTTGCGAGTGGTGGCGGACGGCATCAACCGGTTCCGCGCCGACCCGGCGCACGGTGTGCTGCTGATCACCCACTACACCCGCGTGCTGCGCTACGTGCAGCCGGACTTCGTGCACGTGTTCGTCGCCGGGCGGATCGTCGAGGAGGGTGGCTCGGAGCTGGCAGACGAGCTGGAGGCGAGCGGCTACGAGCGGTTCCTCAAGGGAGATGCGGCAGCATGAGCACGCCGGAGGCGCCAGGGTCGTCAGCGGAGCACCCGCTGGACGTCGCGCGCATCCGCAAGGACTTCCCCATCCTGGACCGGACCGTTCGCGGCGGGCGGCCGCTGGTGTACCTGGACAGCGCCAACACCTCACAGAAGCCGCGCCAGGTCATCGACGCCGTGGACGACTTCTACGCCCGGCACAATGCGAACATCCACCGCGCCACGCACGAGCTCGGCGAGGAGGCGACCGAGGCGTACGAGGGCGCCAGAATCAAGGTGGCGCAGTTCATCGGCGCGGCCGACGAGACCGAGGTGGTGTTCACCAAGAACGTCTCCGAGGCCATCAATCTGGTCGCCTACTCGATCGGCAACGCGACCGCGGGCGCGGGCGGCCCGGCCGCTGGTCAGCTCCGGCTGGCGCCCGGCGACGAGATCGTCATCACCGAGATGGAGCACCACTCCAACATCGTGCCCTGGCAGCTGCTGTGCGAGCGGACCGGCGCGACGCTGCGCTGGTTCGGGGTTACCCCGCACGGCAGGCTCGACCTGTCCGGCATCGACGGGCTTATTAACCCGCGCACCCGGCTGGTAGCGGTTGCGCACCAGTCCAACGTGCTCGGCACGGTCAACCCGGTCGCCGAGATCGCCGCCCGAGCGCACGCGGTCGGCGCGCTCGTGCTGGTGGATGCCGCTCAGTCGG
Organism: Streptosporangiaceae bacterium; assembly: GCA_049675875.1. Lineage (GTDB taxonomy): Bacteria > Actinomycetota > Actinomycetes > Streptosporangiales > Streptosporangiaceae > JAJYUU01. Next base: position 1,679 of record JBAUAR010000407.1, on the reverse strand, counting down.
CCCCGCACGGGCTGGCCCAGGTCGGCGTGATCGGCGCCGACTTCGTGGGGTTCACTGGCCACAAGGTGTGCGGCCCCACCGGCATCGGGGTGCTCTGGGGCCGCCGGGACCTGCTCGACCAGATGCCCCCGTTCCTCGGCGGCGGCGAGATGATCGAATCGGTCTGGATGGAGCGGTCCACGTTCGCCGCGCCACCGCACAAGTTCGAGGCGGGCACGATGCCGATCGCGCAGGCGGTCGGGCTCGGCGCAGCGGTGGACTACCTGACCGGCGTCGGTCTCGCGGCCGTCCGGGTGCACGAGCAGCAGCTGCTGGAGCACGCGCTATCGGCGCTCACCGAAATCGACGGGCTGCGGATCCTCGGGCCGACCGAGGCCGTGGACCGGGGCGGGGCGATCTCGTTCGTGCTGGACGGCATCCACCCGCACGACGTCAGCCAGGTGCTCGACGACCGTGGCATCGCGGTCCGGGCCGGGCACCACTGCGCCTGGCCGCTGCACCGGGCGCTCGGCGTGCAGGCGAGCACTCGCGCCTCGGTCTACCTGTACAACACCCATGACGAGGTAGCTGCCCTGGCGGACGGAATCCGGCACGTGCAGAAGTTCTTCGGGACCGGGTGATGATGTCAGGTCTGGAACACCGCTATGAGCCGTCGCTGTTGAAGGTGGCGTGATGCAACTCGAGTCGATGTATCAGGAGATCATCCTGGACCACTACCGCCGTCCGCTGCACGCGGGCCTGCGGGAGCCGTTCGACGCCGAGGCTCAGCACATCAACCCGACCTGCGGCGACGAGGTCACGCTGCGGGTGACGCTGAAAGACGCCGGCGGCGAGCCGGCCATCGCCGATATCTCCTACGAGGCGCTGGGCTGCTCGATCAGCCAGGCCAGCACGTCCGTCATGGCCGACATGATCATCGGCAGGACGGTGACCGAGGCGATGGCGGTAAGCGAGGAGTTCCTGCGGCTGATGCAGTCGCGCGGCGAGGGCGAGCCGGACGAGGAGGTGCTAGGCGACGCCGTGGCGTTCGAGGGCGTCTCCCGGTACCCGGCGCGGATTAAGTGCGCACTGCTGGGCTGGATGGCCTGGAAGGACGCGACGGCACGGGCGCTCGACGAGCGCTCCGCCGACAAGGCGAACAGCGGGGAGCGAGCATGAGCGAGGACACCAGCAGGGTGGCGACCCAGCCCGAGGCTGAGGCCGTCGGCGGCGAGGCATACCGGCCGACCGATCCGGAGACCGAGGACGTGCTCGAGGCACTGCGCGACGTCGTCGACCCCGAGCTGGGCGTGAACGTGGTCGACCTCGGCCTGGTCTACGGCCTGCACGTGGAGCCTGACCGCAGCCTCACCATCGACATGACGCTGACGAGCGCCGCCTGCCCGCTGACCGACGTGATCGAGGATCAGGCCGCCAGCGCGCTCGACGGCCTGGTACCGAGCTTCACAATCAACTGGGTGTGGCTACCGCCGTGGGGGCCCGACAAGATCACCGAGGACGGCCGCGAGCAGCTGCGCGCCCTCGGCTTCAACGTCTGAGCCGCCTAGGGCGGCGGCGGGCCAGCCGCCAGCCTGTCGCGCATCTGGTCGCCCGCTTCCCACCGGGTCTCCAGCCACCAGGTGCACCCGGCAGCAGCCCAGCCGGCGACCGTCGCCGCTGCTGCGGCCGCGTCGCCGGCC
>JBAUAR010000406.1:0-1572 GCA_049675875.1 Streptosporangiaceae bacterium | reverse complement strand
CGGTATACGCGGCGGCTGCGGCCGCGAAGACGGCAGGGTCGCCGCCGTCTGCCCGGTCCGGATGCGTGGCCGCGGCGACCCGCCGCCAGGCAGCTCGCACATCGTCGTCGGCCGGGTCGCTCGCGGGACTGAGGCCGAGGACGTCAAACGGGCTGGTCACGGCCGTCTCCCGAACGCCTCGTCCAGCAGCACGCTGATGTCGGGCAGTGCCGGGCTGCTGGCCGGTACGCTGCGCACCGCCGCGGCGCGGGCCGGCCGCTGCACGCCGCCCGGCGCTGTGAGCGCCGCAGGTCCAGCTACCACGCGCTTGACCTGGGTGAATGTCACGCCACCGCGGAAAATGTAGGCGGCCTGGCCCACGTCGAGAGCGCGCACGAGGTCGGGGTCGGCGACCGGGATCTCGTGCAGCCGCGAGCTCCCCGACCGGCCCCACCGCAGCCGGCCGGTCAGCCGACGAGTGGTGTCCAGGGCCGCCTGCCGCCCGGCGAAGGCGACGACCGGGTCGGGATACGGCGTGCGCAGCAGCCAGATGCCGCCCTCGGCCGAGGCGGCGATGCGGTAGCGGTCGTCCTCCCGGACCGCGAGCCCGTGCCAGGACTGCGCGGAGACCTGCACCGCGAGGCCCAGCGACCGAGCACGCTCGTACAGCTGCCAGATTGGCAGCCGGCGCGCGACCGCGCTGAACTCGTCCACCGCGAGCAGCACTGGCCGGCCGCGGCCGGCCTGACCGGTCACGTAACTGGCCAGCAGGTCGACCAGGGCACGGGCCTGGGCCTCCGCGACCGCGACCTCGGCGGTGCCCTCGAGGATGCAGTACCACGCGTCGGCATCGGCGAGGTCGCCCGGACCATCCAGGCCCGGACCGAGCCGGCGGAACAGCGTCCGGTACCGCAGCGCGACATCCGGCACCTGCCGGGCAGCCGCCCCCGCGAGTGCGAGCCGCTCGCCCGATCCGGCGTAGGCGAGTTCGAACCAGCCGGGATCAAGCCGGGCCAGGAAGTCCGCCGTACTGGCCGGCGGCCCGGCGGGCGCCTCGACGGCGAGCGTGACCACGGCCTCGAGCACGTCGGCGTAGTAGGCCGCGCCGCCGGTGCCATGCTCGATCAGGTCGACCAGCGTGGTGATCAGCTGGTGGGGTGGCAGGGTCCACAGCGACAAGCGAGCCTCGTCCGGCCAGATCGCCACATTCCTGGCTCCGGCATCGCGCAGCACCCGGCGAGTGCGGTCAGCCAGCCGCCGGGCATCCGGGCCGCCCTTGCAGTCGAGCACTACCAGCAGCGGCGGCCCGGCGTGGCCAGCCGCGTGCCGGTGCAGCCCGGTAGCCAGGAACGCGGCCCACAGCCGGAGCAGGAGCGTGCTCTTCCCCGTGCCGGTGCCGCCGATGACGACCTGGTGTGCGCGCAACCGGTCTGCTGGCAGCCGCGTCAGGGCACCGTCCGGATGGCCGACCGCACGGATGACAGCGCCCGCGACAAAGTCGCCGTGGGCGGTGAGCAGTGGCACGGCGCCCGGCGCGGCAATCCGCGCCCGTGCGGCGCGGACTTGGTGCCGCCACTGCCGTCGGTCGAAGCC
>JBAUAR010000405.1:0-33881 GCA_049675875.1 Streptosporangiaceae bacterium | reverse complement strand
ATACATAACACGCCTGACGACCGCAGAAGCCACCGCGGATGCGCGCGTCACGAGTCGCCCGAGCGCGCAGACACGACGCTGGCCAATGGTGCCCTGGCGAGCACCTCTCCGTTCGCCGTGCCGACAGCAGTATGAGGGCATGGCTCGTCCGGACCATAGCTGGCAAGGTAGGAGCCGACCGGCACGCCTGTCGCGAAGCAAGGCGGGTCAGACCGCGTCTCCCGCGCGAGACGTTCAGGCCTCATGGGAAAGGTAATCGCGTGATGCCTCATATCGCTAAATCGCAGGCAGTCGCTGCCCTCTTCGACCCCAAGTCTGTCGCAATTATTGGTGCTTCGACTAAACCCCATGGCCTGGGTGGCCGCCCGCTCGGTCTGTTGCGAGCTCGCGGCTACCAGGGCGCGGTGTTCCCGGTCAACCGCTCACATTCGGTTGTTCAGGGTGAACGGGCGTATCGGAGCATTCTAGAAGTGCCTGAGCCCGTTGACGTCGCGATGGTAGCCGTGCCCGCTGTGCTCGTTCCAGGGGTTCTGCGAGAGTGCGCAGCCGCCGGCGTAAAGCTGGCCGTGATCGTAAGCTCGGGATTTGGCGAGGGACAGGGAGGTGGACTTGAGTTGGCTGAGGAGGTCCGTAACGATCTGCTAGCCAGCGACATGCGCGTTCTTGGACCTAACTGTGAGGGATTTGCTAGCCTCCCCGCTCAAGCGCCGGTGACTTTCAGTCCCGTGCTGGACTATGAGAGAAGCGGCTTGCCGCTCAAGGCCGGCGGAGTCAGTGTGCTCTCACAAAGTGGCGGACTGGCTTTCGCGGTGGCTCAGTGGGGAAGTGAAGCCGGGATCGGCTTCAACCACATCGTAAGCACGGGAAATGAAATTGATCTCGACATCCTGGACGTCGCGGCCGAGGCAGTCGAGGACCCCCGCACCAATACAGTGGTCATGCTGCTAGAGGGCTTCCGCGAACCGGCGCGAATGCGCACGATCGCGGATCGCGCTCTAGGCCTCGGCAAGATCTTCATGGTCGTTAAGATTGGGCTGTCAGAGGCCGGCGTGCGGGGAGCCTTCGCGCATACCCGGCACGACGCGGGAACTCCTGAGCAGTACGGCCGGCTGCTCGACCATCCAGCGATTCAGGTGATCACCGACGCCGACATCTTGATCGACCGGCTGCAGGCCCGATCTAAGTGTCCGCCGATGGCGGGCCGGAAGGTGGCCGTTGTCACCACCTCGGGCGGCGCCGGAGTGTGGACATCAGACGCCTGCCGACTCGAGGGACTTCAGCTTCCCATCTTGAGTCCGGCGACGCAGGCGAGGCTCGCCAAGCACATGCCCACGTACGGGTCGCCGATAAACCCGGTCGACCTCACCGCTCAGTTCATTGCAGGAGGACAGTTCGTACCTGCGCTGGAGATCTTGGTGGACTCCGGCGAAGTGGACGGGATCGTGCTCGTTACATCCCTGGCTTCGTCGGCACCGTTGGGCAACGAACGCGAGGCGTTGACAGCGCTCGTCAAACGAAGCCCAATTCCGCTCATCGTGTATGGCTATACGCGGCCAGCGCGGTCGTGTATCGACCTGCTTGAGGACATAGGACTCGCCTGGTACACGGGGCCGCACCGGGCAGCCAGGGGGATCGCCTCCCTGGCCCCAGCGATCACCTAGGCACCTCGGCGGCCGGATCAGCTAGGGCGGGCGAATCCGCCTGGGATCGCCACTCCCGCCTGATCAGCCCGTAGACCCACGAGTCAGAAACCTCGCCGTTCACGATGCAGTCTTCCCGCAACGTCCCATCACGGACGAACCCGAGTTTCTCCTGCACGCGGGCAGATGCCACGTTTCGCGTATCGGTCTCGGCCTGGACGCGATTCAGGTCCAGCATGTCGAATGCCCACCGCAGCAAAACGCGCGCGGCCTCCGTCGCGTAGCCGTGACCCCACGCTGCATCGTCGAAGCAGTAGCCGAGCGATGCACTGCGGTAGTCCGGATTCCACCGGTTCAGGCTGCACCAGCCGATGAACGCCCCGTCGGAGACACGATCCACGGCTAGCCGCGCCCCGGTGCCCTCCGCTGCCATCTGCCGGCAAGCCGCGATGAAACGCTCGGAGCGTGTGCGTTCGCTCCACGGCGGCGCGTCCCAGTAGCGCAACACGTAGGCGTTGCTCTGCAGCGCGAAGAGGTCGTTCGCGTCCGCGTCGTGGAAGGGCCGCAGTCGAAGGCGAGCGGTGTCCAGCGTGGGGGTCGGTAGTGACGTGCCCGTCATGTTGGCTCCCGTGATTGGTGGCCGATCAATCAGACATCCGATGGCGGCCTGTCGCAACGGGATTCTCGGCGGGCGGGACAGCGACGTGCCCGCTTATCGGCAAGATCGCCAGCCTGAGCACCGCACCGTCCGCGGCAGGACCGGAGGGTCGTTGTGCGCTGGCACTGTGGGATAGTTCCGTGATGCCGGCTGGCCACACCGTCGCGACTCTGCGCCAGTACACCGCCGCCGCTCAGGTCAGCCCTGCGCTGAGGCGGCAGCTGGTGGATTGCTGGGTCACGGTGACCAACGCCGGCGGGGCGGTGGGCTTTCCGTTTCCGCCGGTCGACGAGGCGACCGTCGCGCCGGCGGCAGACGACCTCATCGCAGGGCTGGACCCCGACCTCCGCAGGCTGCTGGTCGCGGTCAGGAACGACAGCCTGGCGGGCTGGGTCAGCATCCACCGGGAGGCTAACCCGCTCATCACGCACTGGGGAACGATCAGCCGCCTGCAGGCCGACCCGGCCTTCCGCGGCCAGGGCATCGGCAGCGCGCTGATGATCAGGGCCAGGCAGATTGCGCGCGAAGAGATGCACGTGGATCAGCTCCGTCTCGCGGTGCGCGGCGGGATGGGCCTGGAGGCTTTCTATCAGCGGCTCGGTTGGACAATCGCGGGCCGCTGGCCCCGGGCCCTGCGATTCGGACCCGATGACTTCCGGGACGAGATACTCATGATCCTCACCCCGCTATGAGGTCGGTCGAAGGATTCAGATCACCGGCGTTCTGAGCTACTGGCGGCGGTTGAAGCGCCTGTTGCGGAGCCAGGAGAAGACGAGTACTCGGGCCACCAACATGATCCCGCCGATCCCGAGTACCCAGAGGACGGCGGCGTGCGTGCCAACGAACGAGTCGACCAGCAAGAAGCGCAGGGCGAATAGGGCAATCAGGACCCCTATCCACGCGGTACCACCCCGCATTCCTATGCCGTAGCGACCACTACGCCCCCCATAGGGGTAGACCCGGTTATTCGGTCCCCCGGCATTGGATCCGCTGTTGCCCGGTCGACGGCCGGCGGAGGCTTGGCCACCTGGAACAGCGACGCCCACGCTTCTCTGCATCTGGGCGAACCGGCGGATCTTGTCGCGGTGGTCCCTTGCGTACTGGCGAGGATTGATTCCCTGCGCCTGCAAGTCCTCGGCTGAGGTGCCGAAGATCTGGGCGAAGTTGGCGCGAATCCATTCCTGGCGGTCTTGTTGGCCGTCACTGCCCTGAATGCCGGCTTTGCCGTCTGCCGGGTTCGGGCCGAAGTCAAAATCTCCCACGCACCAACTGTACGAGGGCGGCCGAAGAGCCGACAGGACATCTCGCACCCGACCAGTCGACGCGTGGTCCCCCAATTCGGCCTCGTCAGGTCTTTGAGGTAGCCCAGTTCACCGGTCAGCCCTACATCACCTCCGCCGGGTGATGTGCGGCTGACGGGCAGAACGCACTGTGTACTAACAGCGCGCACCTTGGCGTCTCGCCGACGCGGCGCGCTGCTGACGTGCGGGCACCAAAGCCGCGCCGACGAGGCCAACGGAGGGCTCACCAAATGGGATGGATCCTCGGGATCATCTACTTCGTGCTTCTGGTCACGCTTGGCGTCCTGTCGCTGCGGAAGGGCCACTGGATCATGTTCATCGTGGGCTTGTTTATTCCGCTCTTCTGGCTCATCGGTGCGCTACTGCCACGACGCGTGGCCCGAATGTGAGCTCATTAGCGGCCCGCAAGGCGGCTTGCGTCATCGCCACCTTGGGAGCGGGCACGCCGAGCATCGCGGAAAGTTCACCTTGTGTGGTTGGTGCGGCCGGCGCGGCGAAGTCCGACACTTGATCTCTTATCTTGCCGAACATAGACTAGCCTTTGCATATCTTGAGTTAGGTAAAGGAGCCAGACTCGATGGCGATAGTGACCCTCGAGGTACCTGAAGAGCTGCTAGGAGATCTCTACATCGCCGTCGGACAGGTCCTTCGGCACGCCGAGAAAGAGGCGGCTGAGGAGCGCAGGCGAGCTGCGAGCGGCACCCAGCAGAGCCAGGACGAGGGCGGAGCCGAGGCCTGACATGGTGCAGGTGACCTTCGAAATACCCGACCATCTGCTCGGCAGCTTCTACATCGCGGTAGGCGCCACGCTCAACCGAGCAAGGCCGGACGTTGCGGACGAGCATGCATCGCCGGTCGACTGGGGCACCGCGCCCAGCGATCTGGAGTTTGAGCCGGCCCGCGAGGTCTGGCGCAAGTTCAGCCCCCGGGCCCAGGCTGTGTTCTCGTTGCTGATCGACAACCCGGGCCTTGCCATTACCGGTGCGGACATCGCGAGCAAACTCGACATCGCCAACGGCAAACGCGGCGTTGCCGGAATCGTCGCCTGGCCCGCCCGGCATTGCGCCGATGCCGGGTACGCCCCGCCGTTCCGCTGCGAGGATGCCGACGGCGGCTACTGGATGGACCCTGACACGGCCGACCTGTTCGCGCGGGTCAGGGATGCCGCGCGCCCCCGTCGCCGGCCCGCAGGCTGATCTGGCTGGGGACACTGCTCTGTCGATTCAGTGCCGAAGCCGCGCTCGGTATGAAGAAACGATGCCGGGCGGTGGTCGGCGGGTAGCGCTTGCGACGTTGGAGGTGGTCGGGCGGTGCACGTCTTTGCGGAGACGCCGCGGTTGGTGCTGCGCCAGTTCACGCTGGCGGATGTGGACAATCTTGTCAGCTCTTGCCTGCGTTCCTGGAGAAGGCGGGCCTGACACTGGTGCGGACCTTCCGCCGGCACCCGTAGCAGGCGGGCTCGTGCAGCCTCACGGGCGGGATCGCAGCACGGCGACCTCGGGGAACTCCTCGGGCGAGCCGTAGCCGTGCTCGGCCAGCCAGCGGACGTTAGTGAGGCATCGCAACGACCACCATGCTCGGATGAGGTCGCGGTCGATGTCGGTCCCGTAGCCGGCGACGACGTCGCCAAGGTGCTCCTGGTGTCCGAGCGTGAGGATGGCGACGTCGAAAAGCGCGTCGCCCCGGGACGCCTCCGACCAGTCGATGACGCCGGTGACCTCGTCACCGTCGACGAAGACGTGGTCGACCTGCAGGTCGCCGTGGATGAACACCGGTGTCCACGGCCGGAGCGCAGTCTCGGCGAGCTGGCGGTTGCGGGTGACCAGGTCGGCGGGAAGGACGTCGTTGGCGACGAGCCACTCGCATTCGCCGTCGAGCTCCGATGCGAGCTCGTCGATGCTCCGGCCGGGCCATGGCGGCAGCGGCGCGTCGTGCAGCATCCGTGCGGCGGCACCCGCCGCGGCCCACGCGGCCGGCGACGCGGTGGATGGCTCGCCGAGGTGGCCGAGTGCCGTCCCTGGGAGGGCGAGGAGCGCGAGCGCGGGCGGCTTCCGCCACAGGATCTCCGGGGTCGGGATCGGCGCCATCGCCATCGCCTCGACCTCGACGTCGGTTCGGGTCTGATCAGCGTCGATCTTCAGGAACACGTCGCCGACGCGCAGGGTCGCGCGCTCGTTATGGGCGACGACGACCTCGACCTCCTGCACGCTGGCCATCATCGCGGGGATGACCCCCGACGTCACCGGGTTTATCGCGTGCGACTGCACGGCTGAGCCCGTCCCGCTGCCCGGCGGCGTGCACCTTACTAGGCGGCTGCCGCGGCGGCGTGGCGTCCAGTGGCGCGCTGGCTGTGCTTTGTTGAGCACGCGATGGTCTGGTCCTGCAAGGGCAGCGAACTTGGCTGCCGACTTCGGGTTTAGGTTGGTGACCGTGCCTATGCCTTCACGCCGGCATGCGGTCCGGGCTCTCCTTGCTGTCATGACGGCGGTGCCGGTAGCGGGCGCCACCGTCCTGTGGGCCCACGCCAGCGGCACGCATCCCCGCTTGGCTGTCCACGCGCGTTCGGTCGGCCAGGCCGGCTCAGGCAAGCAGGCCGTGTCAGGACCACCGACCGCTTCGGGAATGCTGGCCGCCTCGGCCAGGCAGGCCGCGCTCGCCGCCCTGGGCCCGAGCGGAATCCAGGTCACCGGCGCCGCTTTGGCCGACGCGGCTACCGGCCAGGTCCTGTGGAGCACGGGCCTGAACACCGAACGGCCTATCGGCAGCATCGTGAAGGTCATGACGGCTCTGGTGGTCATCCAGGCGGGGGACCTGAACCAGGAGATCACGGTGCCCGAGTCGGTCATCGCCTACCTGAACAGCCAGGACGGGGCGAGCACCGCTGGCCTGGTCGTCGGCGACCAGCTGACCGCGCTGGAGCTGCTCGAGGCGCTGTTGCTGCCGTCCGGCTGCGACGCCGCCTATACCCTCGCTCAGGCCTACGGTCCCGGGATCGGCGCGTTCATCGCCAAGATGAACACCGAGGCGCAACGGCTCGGCCTGACCGACACGTACTTCTCGAACTTCGACGGCATGCCGTGGCCGAGCGAGTACTCCACCTGGTCGACACCCGCGAACCTGATCACGCTAGGCCGCTATGCGATGAGCTACCCGGTGTTCAGCACCATCGTCAGTCAGGTCAGCTACTCGCTTCCGGCCGGCAACGGCCACCACGGCTACCTCTGGCAGAACACCAACCCGCTGATCGGTGGCTACCCCGGCGCGACCGGGATCAAGACTGGCGACACGATAGCGGCCGGCAACTGCCTGCTCTTCGAGGCAACCCAGAACGGACTAACCCTGATCGGGCTGACGCTAGGCACCCCCGGTGACGACGTCACCGTCGCCGGCCCGGTAGCCACCAGCGTCCTGAACTGGGGCTTCAGCCAGTTCTGAACGTGCAGTGCTCAGGTCGGCTGACGCGCTGCCCGCGGCGGGCCAGGGGGCTGCTTGCTGGCCTCGGCCCGGTACGCCGGGTGCGACGTCAGGAACGTGATAGCCGCGGCCCGCTCGGTGTTCAGCGGCTCGTCGGGAAATGCGTTCAGCAGGGCATCGGCTCGCTCGCGGACGCCGTCCCGGAACTCGGGGTGGGTGAGGATGAACATGTCGTTGCGGCGGACCCCTTGCAGGACCCGCTCGCCCGCCTCCTCGTAGCTCATGTACGGGAGCCGGAGCGGCGGCCTGCTCGGGTCGGGCGGCCGCGGCGGGGGGTAGCCGCTATCGGCGTACCGCTCCGGCCGGCCAGCCGCGCCCGAGCCGATGTTGCTGTGCACCGGACCGGGGATGTAGGCGGACACCCCGATGTTCTCCGGCGCAAGCTCGATGTGCAGGGTCTCCGACAGCGCGATGATCCCGGCTTTTGTCAGGCAGTACAGGCCTGCTGACACTGGCAGCAGGCCGCCCATCGAGGCGGTGTTCACGATGTGCCCGCCCTCGCCGTGGGCGCGGATCCGGGGCAGGAACGCCTGCAGCCCGTGCGCGACACCCTTGATGTTGACGTCGATGATCCAGTCCCAGTCGCTCTGCCTCGCCTGCGCAACCGGCCCGATGATGCCGATTCCGGCGTTGTTCACCAGCACGTGCACCCGCCCGAAGCGCTGCTCGGTCTCCGCCGCCGCGTGCTCGACAGCGTCGGAGTCCGTCACATCCAGCTGCAATACGTGTACGTCGAGGCCGTCGGCCGCGAACAGCGCCGCCGCTTCGTCCAGGTGCGGGCGCCGACGGCTGGTGGCGACCACGTGCATGCCAGCGCGGGCGAACGCCAGGGCGATGCCGAGGCCGATACCGCTGCAGCCACCGGTGACGAACGCGACCCTGCCGTCGACGTCCTGCACGGACGCTCAGCCGCCCTGGCCGGCCGGCGCCGCGGCCGAGCCGGTCAGACCGAAGAGCTTCGCGGCGTTTTCCTTCATGATGAGCGGCCGGACCTCGGGCTTGATGCTGAGGTTCTCGAAGTCGGAGATCCAGCGTTCGGGCGTGAGGACGGGGAAGTCGGTACCGAACAGCACCTTGTGCCGCAGCAGGCTGCCCGCGTACTGCACGAGCTGCGGCGAGAAATACTTGGGCGACCAGCCGGACAGGTCGATATACACGCGCGGCTTGTGCGTCGCGATCGACAGCGCGATGTCCTGGAACGGGAAGCTCGGGTGCGCCGCGATGATGTCCAGATCAGGGAAGTCGACCGCGACGTCGTCCAGGTACAGCGGGTTCATGAACTTCAGCCGGATCCCGCCGCCACCGCGGGCGCCCGCACCGACTCCCGTCTGCCCGGTGTGGAACAGCCCGATCAGCTGGTGCTCCTGCATCACTTCATAGAGCGGGTAAGCCATCCGGTCATTCGGGTAGAACGCCTGCGCACCTGGATGAAACTTGACGCCCCGGATGCCGTAGTCGGTCGCGAGCCGCTTCACCTGCGTCACGCCGGCCTTACCGCGATGCGGGTCGATGCTGGCAAACGGGATCAGCACATCCGAGTGCTCGGCGGCGAGCTCGGCGATCTCGAAATTGTCAGGGACCGGATCCTCGCCCGACTGCGAGAAGCTGTCGACCGTAAACGTAACCGCTGCCATGTTCCGCTGCCGGTAGTAGTCGGCCAGCTCTGGCACGCTGTAGCGGGGCATCTTCCCGATGCGGAAGTACTCACCCATATCCTCGCGGCCGCTCCCGGCCGGCTCGTCCGCCGCCCGGACGGACTTGTGCACGTGGGTGTGCACGTCGAGCGCGGTGATGCTGCTGACATCGATGACGGCCACGTTGGTTCCGTTCGGTCGGCGAGTGAGCTCAGGCTTCGACGAAGGGCACGCCGGTGCGCGCCCTGATGGCCTCCGGCGGGACGCCAGGCGCGCACTCGGTCAGCCGCAGCTCGCCGGCCACGACGTGGAACACGGCGAGGTCGGTGTAGATCCGGGTGACCACCCCGCGTCCGGTTAGCGGGAACGTGCAGCGCTCGACGATTTTGGGGCGTCCGGACCGGTCGACGTGCTCCATCGCCACCCACACCTCGCGGGCGCCTGCGACGAGATCCATCGCGCCGCCGACTGCCGGATGCTGGCCGGGCACGTACCAGTTCGCCAGGTCGCCGCCGCCCGAGACCTGCAGCGCGCCGAGCACCGTCACGTCGAGGTGACCGCCGCGCACGACCGCGAACGACAGCGCCGAGTCGACGATCGCGGCACCGGTGATCAGCGTCACCGGCTGCTTGCCCGCGTCAGTGAGGTCGGGATCCTCCTGCCCTGGGGCAGCCAGCGGACCCATGCCGAGCACGCCGTTCTCCGCGTGCAGGATGACCTCGACATCCGGCGGCACGTGCTGTGGCACCAGCAGCGGGATGCCGACGCCCAGGTTGACCACGAAGCCGTCGCGCAGGTCGGCGGCGAGCCGCTGCGCTATCCCGTCCCGGCTCCGGCCGCTGACCTGCTCGGAGACTGCCGTCTGGGTCATGCCGACCGCCTTGTCATCACGCCCAGCTGCGGCGAGAGCTCCGACCGGAGCAGCACCTCGTCGACGAAAACTCCGGGCAGGTGGATGTCGTCGGGCGCGAGGTCGCCGGTCGCCATCAGGTGCTCGACCTCAGCGAAGGTAAACCGGCCGGCCATCGCCGCGAGCGGGTTGAAGTTGCGGGCCGACAGCCGGAACCGCAGGTTGCCCTTCCGGTCACCCTGATACGCCTTGACGAGGGCGAAGTCGGCAACGATGCCGTATTCGAGCACGTATTCGCGGCCGCCGAATTCGCGATGCTCTTTCGCTGGGATGTTCGCGGCGACCTCGCCATCGGCTCGGTAGCCGAGCGGAAACGTGCCGTCGGACAGCATCGTTCCTGCCCCGGAGGGGGTATAAAAAGCGGCGATGCCCGCGCCCCCGGCCCGCAGCCGCTCCGCGAGAGTGCCCTGCGGAATCAGCTCGAACTCCACCCGGCCGGCGAAGTACTCGGTGTAGAAGTCTGGCAGCACCGGGAACGACGCCGTCACCCGCCGCAGCCGCCCCTCGGCCAGTAGCCGCCCGATGCCGGTGAAGTCCCCGCCGACGTTGTTGACAATGACGTGCAGGTCGCGGCGGTCCAGGTCGCACAGCGCGTCCAGCAGCGTGTCCGGCCGCCCTGAGCTGCCGAATCCGCCGACCGCGATGGTCGCGCCCGACGGGATCGGCGCCAGTGCGGCCAGCGCATCCGCGCGGAACTTGTCGATCACTGGTCTCCCTCGAGCAGGTCCGGACGTCGCGGAAATTAACACGCCGGACAGCGCTGGCGGAACCAGCTATTCCGCGTCACAGAAGCCACCGCGGGCGGTCAGCCGAAGGCGGCTTCTTCTCTTCCGCGAAGTGAAAGTGCTGTGGCGCCGCTCGCCGCGCCCGGCCGAAGGTGGACTAGCGACGAGCGATTCAGCATGCATGCTGCGCCGCGGCATGCCCGGAAGGGGCCCACCATGAGCATCACCACCCGCGCCGCCGTCTGCCGCGCCGGCGGTCAGCCGTGGGAGATCACTGAGCTCGAGCTCGACGACCCGAAGGCCAGCGAAGTCCTCATCAAGTTCTATGCGGCGGGGCTGTGCCACTCTGACGACCACATCCAGAAGGGCGACGCCCCCATGCGGATGCCCGTCGTCGGCGGGCACGAGGGCGCCGGCGTGGTCGAGGCAGTCGGCGAAGGTGTTACCAGGGTGGCCGTCGGCGACCACGTGACCTGCTCGTTCATCCCGGCCTGTGGCTCGTGCCGGTACTGCGCGACGGGCCGGCAGAACCTGTGCGACGCGGGCAAGAACGCTGGCACCGGCATGTTTCCCGATGGCACGTTCCGGTTCCACCAGGGCGGCGAGGACTTCGGCGGGCTGTGTGTGCTCGGCACCTTCTCGCAGTACGCCGTCGTGTCGGAGTTCTCGGTGATCAAGATTCCGGCCGAGATCCCGTTCGACGTCGCCGCGCTCGTGGCCTGCGGCGTGCCGACCGGCTGGGGCTCCGCGGTCCGCGCCGCGGGTGTGCGGCCTGGTCAGACCGTGGTCATCTACGGCAGCGGAGGCGTCGGCAGCAACGCGGTCCAGGGTGCCAGCCTCGCTGGCGCCAAGAACGTGATCGTGGTCGACCCGGTGGAGTTCAAGCGAGAGATGGCCGCCGTGTTCGGGGCCACGCACACGTTCGCCACCGCAAAGGAAGCGCAGGACTTCGTCGTCCAGACCACCTGGGGCGAGCTGGCCGACCACGCCATCATCACCGTGGGCATCCTGACCGATCAGGTCATTGCCGACGCCATCCGGGTGGTGGGTAAGTGCGGCCAGGTCACCGTCACGGCCGTGGGCAGGGGCATGATCGACGAGAACCCCGGCATTCTCATCGGCTACCAGCGCCGGATCCAGGGCTCCATCTACGGTGGCTGCAGCCCGCTGGTCGATGTGCCCCTGCTCATCGGCCTGTACCAGTCCGGTGACCTGAAACTCGACGAACTGATCACTCGCCGGTACCGGCTGGACGAGATCAACGAGGGCTACCAGGACATGCTCGATGGCAAGAACATCCGCGGCGTCATCATCCATGAGCACTAGCGTGGGGTCGTCCCCCTCGGCGAGCACGGACAAGCCGATGCGGCTGCGGATCCTGATGGAGCCGCGGCATGGCGCGTCGTACCAGGACATCCTCGCGCTGGCGCGCGCGACGGAGCGGGCCGGCTTCGACGCCTTCTTCCGTTCTGATCACCTGCTCGGCGGCAACCCCGACGATCCGGAGTACAAGCCCACCGACTGCTGGACGACGCTCGGCGGCCTGGCCCGCGACACCAGCCGGGTTCGCCTCGGGGCGCTGATGACCGCCTCGACCTTCCGGGCGCCCGGGCTCCTCGCAACGATCGTGGCGTCCGTCGATGACATGAGTGGCGGGCGGGCCGAGCTCGGCATCGGCGCCGCCTGGTACGCGCGCGAGCATGCGGCGTTCGGCCTGCCGTTCCCCGCGGTCGGTGAGCGGTTCGACCGGCTGGAGGAGCAGCTCGAGGTGATTACCGGGCTGTGGCATGCGGGATCCGGCGAGGGGCAGGGCTTCTCGTTCGACGGACGGCACTACCAGGTGGCCGACAACCGCACGCCGCCTCGGGTGACCCAGCGGCCGCATCCACCGATCATCGTCGGCGGCGGCGGGCCGCGGCGGACGCCGGCCATCGCCGCCAGGTTCGCCGCCGAGTTCAACGCCGCCTACGGCGGCGATCCGAGGGAACGCTTCCAGCGCTTCGGCCGGGCGTGCGAGGCGATCGGCCGTGACCCGGCGGACGTGCGACTGTCCGGGGTGCTGCCGGTGGCGATCGGGTCGACACCGGCCGAAATCGAGCGCCGCGGGGAGCTCGTCGGCTCGCCAATGCTGCGAGACGCGGCGGTCATCGGCCCGCCTGCAGCGCTGACCGACCGGATCGCCGACCTGGCGAAGGCCGGGGCCGACACGGTCTACCTGCACATCTTCGACATCCACGACCTGGACCACATCGCGCTCATCGGCGCCGAGGTGCTGCCTCAGCTAGCCGGGCGGTAGGAAGGAACGCAACTCCATGCAGATCACCACCCGAGCCGCCATCACGAAGGCCTATCACACCGGCTGGGAGATCACCGACCTGCAGCTCGACGACCCGAAGGAGCACGAGGTCCGGGTCAAGATGATGGCCGCCGGGCTGTGTCACTCCGACGACCACATCACCGCCGGCGACGCTCGGGTGCGGCTGCCGGTGGTGGGTGGCCACGAGGGCGCGGGCATCGTCGAATCGGTCGGGCCGGACGTGCGCCGGGTCAAGCCGGGCGACCGGATTGTCTGCTCCTATATCCCGGCCTGCGGAGCGTGCCGGCCGTGCTCGACCGGCCACTCGAACATGTGCGTCAAGGGGCTCAACGCCGGCACGGGCATGTTCCTTGATGGCACCTTCCGGTTCCACCTGGGCGGCGAGGACCTCGGCGGATTCTGCACCCTCGGCACCTTCTCTCAGTATGCGGTGGTTTCCGAGTGGGCCTGCGTGCCGCTCGTCGAGGAGCTGCCCTGGGAGATTGCGTGCCTGGTCGGCTGCGGCGTTCCGACCGGCTGGGGATCGGCGGTGCACGCGGCCGGGGTGCGGGCCGGCGACACCGTCGTGATCTTCGGCGCCGGCGGCGTCGGCAGTAACGCCGTGCAGGGCGCCAGGTTCGCCGGTGCGAAAGACGTGATCGTGGTCGACCCGGTCGAGTTCAAGCGGGACATGGCCACCTCGGTGTTCGGCGCGACCCGCGCGTTCGCGACGGCCAGGGAAGCCCATGAATTCGTCGTGGAGACGACCTGGGGTCAGCTCGCCGACCACGTCATCCTGACGCCGGGGGTCGTCACCGAGGACATGGTGCAGGCGGCGGTGCTGATGACCGGAAAGGGCGGCAAGGTCACCATCACGGCTGTCGGCCACTTTGACGAGCACGCCGTGCACCTGCCGGCGGGCTTCCTGATCAGCTACATGCGGCAGATCCGCGGCGCGCTGTTTGGCGACAGCAACCCACTGTTCGACATTCCGCGGCTCATCCGCCTGTACAAGACCGGCAACCTGAAGCTGGACGAACTGGTTACCCGCAAATACCGGCTCGACCAGGTCAACGAGGCCTACCAGGACATGAACGACGGCAAGAACATCCGCGGCGTCATCGTCCACGAGCACTGACCGGGGGTTCCAGGGGGTCGTCCCCCTGGGCCAGCACGAAAGGCGATCTCATGCCCAACGCCATCCTCGACCCGACCGGGCGCGCTGGTGCCGTGACCGCACCCCAGCCCGGCCTCGAGCTTGCCAGCCGACGGTCCGATCTGGCGGGGGTCCGGGTGGGCCTGATGGACAACACCAAGCACAACGCGGCGCAGCTGCTGGCCGAGATCGGCAGCCTGCTCGCCGCCGAGCATGGCGCTTCGGTGACGGTGGAGGCGACGAAGGCAAACTTCGCCGCCCCGGCGCCGGCGGATCTGGTGGACCGCTACCGGCAGGAATGTGACGTGGTGATCACCGGCGTCGGCGACTGCGGCTCGTGCAGCGCGTCCGCGGTGGCCGACGGCATCGTCTTCGAGCAGGCTGGCCTGCCTGCCGCGGTGATCTGCAGCGACGCGTTCGTCGTCACCGCGGACGCGATGGCGGAGTTGCGCGGGGCGCCCGGTTACCGCTACATCCGCACCGCGCACCCGGTTGCCGTGCTCACGACCGAGCAGGTCCGGCAGCGGGCCAAGCAACTGGTTCCGGAGGTAGTCGCGCTGCTGACGGGAAGGCAGTGAGGGCCGCTGACGGGGATCTCGACCCCGACGCCGCCCAGGACGCCATCGAGTACTGCTACGAGGCCGGCTGGTCGGACGGCCTGCCGCTGATCCCGGCTACCCGGCCGCTGGTCGAGAAGTTCCTGGCGGCGGCCGGCCGCAGCCCGGATGAGGTCATCGGTCAGCTGTCCCAGCTGGACCGCAGCGTGACCGTCGAGCTGGCAGCCATCAACGCGGCCATGGCGGGCTGCCTGCCCGAGTACTTCCCTGTGGTGCTCGCCGCGTGGGACGCGCTGATGCGCGAGCGCTCCACCACCGGCGGCGGTTGGCAGTCGACCAGCGGCCCGGCCCCGCTTATCGTCGTGAACGGTCCGGTGCGCACCGAGCTCGGTCTCAACGCCACCGGCGGGGTCTTCGGCCCCGGCTTCCGGCCGAACGCGACGATCCCGCGGGCGATCGGGCTCATGGTCCGCAACGCCTACGGCATCCACCCGCACGAGCTGGAGCAGGCCACTCAGGGCCTGCCCGGCCGCTGGTCAATCTGCCTGGCCGAGAACGAGGAGGAGAGCCCGTGGCCGCCGCTGTCCAGCGAGGCCGGGCTGCCCGTCGGCGCGTCCGCGGTCACCGCGACGCTGCTGCGCACCTGCGAATTCGTCGACAACCGGCACACGGCAAACGCCGAGCAGCTACTGGCCGACTTCGCCGACACGATCGGCCGGTCCGGCGCCTGGATCTTCCGGCATGCGGGCGCCGGCATCGTCTTCTGCCCAGAGCACGCGCAGCTGCTCGCCGCCGCCGGATTTGACCGCGCCGCAGTGCGGTCCTGGCTGGCAGAGCGCAGCGGTCGTAGCACTGCCGAACTGGCCCGCACCGGAAAAGACGGCTGCGACGACAACGGCGTGCGCCTACCGGGCGACGGGGCCGGTGACTTCCAGCGCATGCTGCCCAACGCTGACCCGCCGCACCTGCTGATAGCGGTGGCAGGTGCGCGCAACGCCGGGATCTCCATGGTGGTCCGGCTGTTCGGCGGCTGGTCTGGCACCGCGGTGCCGGTGATCCGGCCCTAGCTAACTCAAGGAGAGCTAATGACTGACATGGTGCAGGCCGCAGTCCAGGTCGCCCCTGGCCAGATGGAGCTGCGCGAGTTCCCGCGACCGAAGACCGGACCGGACGACGGGCTACTGCGGGTCGAGGCGAATGGCATCTGCGGTAGCGACGTCGAGACGTTTCGCGGCCACCTGGGCGGGCCCAGGCCTGCCTTTATCCCCGGTCACGAGCCGCTCGGGATCATCGAGGAGGTCGGCGACCGGGCGGCCGAGCGCTGGGGTGTCCAGCCGGGCGACCGGGTGGCGGTCGAGGTTATCGTGCCGTGCCGGGCCTGCCAGGACTGCCTGACGGGCCGCTATCAGTTCTGCCGCAACCGGAAGTACGGCCACGGCGTGACCGGCATCGACACCGAGCCCGCGCTGTGGGGCGGGCTTGCCGAGTACATGTACATTTCGCCCACTTCCGTGCTGCATCCTATGGACAAGACCCTGCCGACGGAGCTCGCCGCCATGTACAACGCGCTGGGCGCCGGCGTCCGCTGGGCCTGTCACCTGGGCGGAGTCAGTATTGGCGACACCGTCCTGGTGCTCGGCGCGGGCCAGCGTGGTATCGCCGCCGTCGTCGCGGCCAGGGCTGCCGGGGCCGGGACAATCATCATTACCGGGCTGGAAGCCGACGCGCACAAGCTCGCGGTCGCCCGCGAGTTCGGCGCGGACCACACCGTCGTGGTAGACGGCGACGGTGGCGAGAACATCGTCTCCAGGGTCGAGGAAATCACCGGCGGCGAGATGGCCGACGTCGTCCTGGAGCTCACCCCGCTGGCCGCCGGGCCGGTCTCCGACGCGCTGCTGGCTGCCCGGCGCGGCGGGACGGTGGTGCTCGCCGGGCTCAAGGGCAACCGGGAGATCCCGCTGCGGACCGACCTCATCATTAACCGCGCGCTCACGGTCCGCGGCGCCTTCGGCGTGGACTCCAAGGGGATGGCCGACGCGATCGCGCTGATCGAGTCTCGACGGTTCCCGCTGGAGCGGATGCACACCCACACCTTCGGGCTATCCGACGCCGCGCTTGCGATCGAGACGCTCGGCGGTGAGGTACCGGGGGAGCACGCCATCCACGTCTCGGTCCAGCCAGTCCTGTAGCTCACCCGCCAGCCGATCCTGGAGGCCTGCCGTGCTCGTCGACGCTCACGCCCACCTGCTCCCGCGCGACTACCCGCCGGATGCCCCGGCGTGCTTCCCGCAGATGGAGCCCATCGAGGACAGCACCGACCGGCTGCTGGTCTTCGGCCCGACCCGGTTCCGGGCCAGGGACGTGTTCTTCGCGGCGGAGAAACGGCTGGCGGCGCAGGACGCGTCCGGAGTCGAC
Organism: Streptosporangiaceae bacterium; assembly: GCA_049675875.1. Classification (GTDB taxonomy): domain Bacteria; phylum Actinomycetota; class Actinomycetes; order Streptosporangiales; family Streptosporangiaceae; genus JAJYUU01. Next base: position 17,115 of record JBAUAR010000405.1, on the reverse strand, counting down.
GCCGAGGTGGTCACGCCGATGCCACCACTGCTCCGGTACGACCTCCCGCTCGCCGACGGTCTCGCGCTGGCCAGACACGTCAACGAGGTCACCGTCGAACTGTGCGCCGTCGACCCGGCCCGGCTGATCGGACTCGGCATGGTGCCGATGCAGGACCCCGACCTCGCAGCCGCTGAGCTGGCCGCGGTTCGCGAGCTGGGACTGGCTGGGGTCGAGATCGCTTCCAACGTGCTCGGCGCCTCGATCGGCGACGAGAAGTTCCTGCCGTTCTTCACCGAGGCCGCCCGGCTTGGCGTGGCGATCTTCGTGCACGCTATGCCGGCCGCCACCGATCGGCTGCCGCCGCGGGCGATGGGCACGTACGTGGTGGGTATCGAGGGCGCGCTGGCGGCGGCGTCGCTCATCTCCGGCGGCACTGCCGCCAAGTGCCCCGACCTGCGGATCGCCTTCAGCCACGCGGCCGGCGGCTTCCCGCTCATGCTGCCGAGGGCTCAGTACTTCTGGGGCGGCAGCTGGAACGAGGAGCCCAAGGTGCCCGAGCGTGCCATCATGCCCGACGACGGTCCGTCCCCGGTGGAGTTCGCCCGGCGCTTCTACTACGACTCGCTGGTCTTCGACCGCCGCGCGCTCCGGTTCCTCGTGGATTACCTGGGAACTGACCGGCTGCTGGTCGGCTCGGACTTCCCGGCCATGCCACGAGAGGACCCGGCCGGCCGCACGTTGCGGTCACTGAACCTGCCCGCTGCCGAGCTCGAAGACATCACCTGGAACAACGCGTTCCGCTGGCTCGGTATCAAGCCGTAACGGTCACGCCGGAGTGCCGAGCCGGGCGGCGCTCGGCACCGGGGCACAGCCACGGACCCGCGGCACGGCGCGGACCAGCCGCTGCCCGGACTGAGCCGCGAGCCTGCGGGTGATCTCGGCCGACGCGTCGCCGAGCATGCTGACCAGGACCTGCGGCTTTGCCCTGGCGGCCTCGACCACAACACTGATCGCCGCGGCCAGGTCACCGAACGGATCGTGGACCGGCACCGCCACCACCAGGTCGGGCAGCGTGATCTGGCCGACGGCCACGGCATATCCGGACTGCCGCACCTGAGCGAGCTTGCGCCGCAGCTCGGCCGGATCGGTGATGGTGAGCGGGGTGAATCGCTCCAGCGGGCGGCGCAGGGCCTCCTCCTGCAAGTCCCGGTCGGCGAACGCCAGCAGCACCAGGCCCGTCCCGGTGGCGTGCATCGGCCAGCGGTCGCCGATCCGGCCGCTGGTGGGGTGGGTGGCGCACGCCCTGATGGCCTCGACGTACACGACTTCCAGGCCGTTGCGGACGCCGAGATGCACGTTGCCCCGGGTGCGGTGATGCAGGTCGTCGAGGATCGGGAAGGCCGCCTCGCGCAGGTCAAGGCCGCGCGGCGCGAGCGCGGCTAGTTCGAGCAGCCGGACGCCGATGGAGTAGCGGCCGCCCGAGTCCCGCTCCAGGGCGCCCCAGCTCAGCAACTCGTGGACCAGCCGGTGGGTGGTGGACAGACTGAGCCCGGAGCGCCGGGATATTTCACTCAGCGACAGCGCGCGGCTGCGGGGGCCGAAGGCGTCGAGCACCGCGAGCAACCGGCCCGCCGCATTGGTGCGCGTCGCCTGCGCCCCGTGTTCGGCCTGCACCGTCGCCTCCGCCGGGGCCTCGAGCACATCCGGCATGCCCACCTCCGTCCTCTAGCGTCGTCGCCAAGCCGACACATTGTCAACGATATGAGCTGCCGACGCACGAGCCGGCTGACGGCTGGATGCCAGTTAATACGCCCGAAATCATGCTGGCACTTCGGGCTGCGTTCCGCAAGAACTCTGTGAATAGCAGCAAAGCAAGCCGAACTGCCTGGCGGCGCGCCGGTTAACAAAACCCGGCCGTGGTCGAGTACCGGACACGGACTGGCAACAACATCGCAACAGCACCATGACGCAGCCCGCAAGCGCCGGTATCTTCCTTTCGCCGGGCGGAAGCGCTGTGGACGGACCCAGGGCGAGTCGCGGAAGCTGGGCGCGTCGTCAGTGCCAGCCCAAGGCACTGCACATCAAGGTCTGCCGAACCGCGTTGCCCGGGATCCGGGCAGCACGGCCTGCGCAGCCGCCTGTCCATAGCGGGAGCATCTCTATAGCGGGAGCACGACGTGATACCCAAGATGTCTTTCAGACGCGACGCCAGGCTGTCGACAGCCGTGCGGCTTTCGTCGGTCCTTGTCGCGACGGCCCTGGCGGTCGCCCTGGCCGGCTGCGGGTCGTCCAAACCCTCCTCCTCCTCCGCCTCCAGTACGACACCCAAGGCAGGCGGGTCCCTTACGGTCCTTGAGGGCTCCAGCTTCGCCGGCGCGTGGCCCGGCCTCGATCCCGCGACCGACACCGACGGCGCTGCGAACGAGAGCTACATGGACTCGATCTTCGGCGAGCTGTTCGAGCTGACCGCTGGCGGCGTGACGACCGGCGACCTCGCCACCGGCTACTCGTTCGCCAACGGCGGCAAGACCGTCCTCATCAACGTTCGCCAGGGCGTCAAGTTCTCCGATGGCACCGCGCTCAACGCGGCAGCGGTCGTCTACAACTGGAAGCGCGACCTGCAAGCGACGTGTACGTGTAAGCCCACCTTCCCGCCGGGAGTTACGCCTGTGATCACGGCGACCGGGCCATACCAGGTCTCGTTCGCGCTGCCGTACGTCGATGCGCCGTTCATCAACTCGCTGCAGGGCAGCGTCTTCAACTGGATCGCCTCGCCAACCGCCATCCAGACGATGGGCGAGACGGCGTTCGCGCTCAAGCCGGTCGGAGCGGGCCCGTTCACGGTGGTGACCGACACGCCGGACTCGCTGCTGGTGCTGAAGAAGAACGCTGACTACTGGCAGAAGGGCCTGCCCTACCTCAACACGCTGACCTTCAAATCGGTGAGCAGCGACGAGACCGCGCTGACCGCCATGGAGTCGGGCGCCGGCCAGGCGTACGAGGGCATGTCGACGCCACAGCTGGTGAGCGCGTACAAGTCGAGGTTCCAGACGACCGCTGAGCCGTCGACCTCTCCTTACGACATTCAGCTCAACTCCAAGATCGCCCCGTTCAACAACATCCTGGCGCGCGAGGCGATCTACTACGCCACGAACGGAGCCTTGCTGGACAAGAGCCTGTTCGACGACACCTACCCGGTCGGCCAGTCATTCACGGCCCCGGCTGGGCTGTTCTACGAGGAGAACGTGCCTGGCTACATCGACTACGACCTGGCGAAAGCCAAGGCGCTGGTGAAGCAGCTCGGCGGGCTCAGCTTCAACCTCGGCACGATCAGCGTGCCCACGGCCCTGTCGATGGACGACGCCATCCAGACCGAATGGCAGCAGGCCGGCATGCATGTCACGCTCAGTAACTTCGACCTGACGGGCCTCATCGGCGCCTTCATCGGGGGCAAGTGGCAGGCCATGCTGCAGACCGCGGGTGCGTACGACCCGGGCACCGGTGTCGGCGTGTGCTTCCGGTTCTGCTCGACGTCACCGTTCACTGGCACGTTCGACCCGAAGCTCGACGCGATGCTCATGGCCGCGGCCGGCACGGTGAACCAGGCCAAGCGGAAGGCGGATTACGACGAGGCGGCTGCCTACATCGCCAAGAACGCCTACGGGCCGTTCCTGTTCCCGATCGCCGGCTACAACGTCGCCGTCAAGGGCGTCGGCGCGCCCGGCCTGACGTCCCCGCTGCCGGTCACCGACGTGAACCCGGAAGTGCTCTGGCAGTACGCCTACAACAACGGATGAGGCTGACCTCTCGATGAGCCGGGGATAGCTGCCGACATGAACACTTCGGTAACCGTTCAGCCGGCACGCTGGTCAGGCGGCGCGTTCCTGCGCCGCCTGGCCAGCTCCCCGGCCCTGCGGGTGAGCGGTCGGCGGCTGCTGTCCGCCATCCCGGTGCTGTGGGGCGTCACGCTGCTGGCGTTCCTGGTCATGAACGCGCTGCCGGGAGATGCGGCCTCGGCGCTGCTGGGCATCAACGCGACGCCAGCCGAGCTGCGGGCGTTCTCCATCAAGCTGCACCTCAACGAGCCGCTGTGGGTGCGCTACGGGCACTGGCTCGGCGGCGTGCTGACCGGCAACCTGGGTACGTCACTGGCCAGCCCGCAGTCGGTCGCTTCGATCATCGGCCAACGGCTGCCGGTCACCCTCGAGCTGGTCATCTACGCGCTGGTCATCACGATGATCGTGTCGATCCCGCTAGCCGTGCTGTGCGCCCGCCGGCCGCGGGGTATCGTCGACCGACTGAGCATGGTGGGTTCGATGGCCAGCCTCTCGTTTGCCCCGTATGTGCTCGGGCTGCTGCTAATCATCGTCTTCTCCGTCGACCTGCACGGCGTGTTCCCCGCGCTCTACTCGGCCCCCACCTCGATCGCCAGCAACCTCTATCAATACACCCTGCCCAGCATCGTGCTCGCCGTGCCGCTGATCGGCTTCTACACCCGGTTCCTGCGCGCCGACCTGCTGGAACAGATGCAGTCCGAGGATTACATCGTGACCGCGCGGGCCAAGGGCGTCAGCGAGTGGCGGCTGCTGACCCGGCACGCGCTGCGCAACTCCTTCATCGGGCTGCTCACCGTCATCGGGCTCAACCTCGCCACGCTCATCGGCGCGACCGTGATCGTGGAACAGATCTGGTCCCTGCCCGGCATCGGCTACGAGCTGCTCAACGCCATCAGCAACCGGAACGTCCCGGTCATCGAGGGCATCGTGCTCGTCTTCGGCATTGCTGTGGTCCTCGCCAACTTGCTCACCGACGTGCTCTACGGTGTGCTCGACCCAAGGATCCGCCATGTCCGTGCCCGCAGCTAACATCCTCACTACGGCGTCGACCGTCCCCGTCGGCGATGTGGTGGGCTCGGCGCCTGGGTCCCGTGGCTGGCTGCGCACGGCCGAGATCGCCATCCCCGGCGGCATCCTCGTGCTGCTGCTGTTCTTCTGCTTCATCTGGCCACTGGTGTATCCGGTGCCGAAGCCCGTCGGCGGCTCGCTGCTGACCACCAACCTGCCGCTCTGGTCACCCGGCCACATCTTCGGCACCGACACTGTAGGCAACGATGTGATGTCGCGGATCCTTTACGGCGGCCGGGTGTCGTTCGAGGTGGCCGCCGCGGTCCAGGTCATCGGCCTGGTGATCGGGGGGCTGTTCGGGATGGCCGCCGCGTATCGCGGCGGCTGGACCGAGGCGGTCATGATGCGCATCCTGGACATCTTCATCGCCTTCCCGTCCCTGGTGCTGGTGCTCGCGATCGCCGACAGCCTCGGCCCCAGCGAGCCGCACGTCATCATGGCGCTGTCGGCGTTCAGCATCCCGGCGTTCGCCAGGGTCGCCAGGGCTGCCACGCTGCGGCTGCGTGACCAGCCGTTCATCGTCGCGGCCCGGCTGTCAGGGACCCGGTCGTGGCGGATTATCTTCCAGCACATCGCTCCCAACCTGGCGCCGCAGCTGCTGACCTTCAGCCTGCTCGGCGCCGGGATCACGATCCTGCTGGAAGGCGGTCTCGACTTCCTCGGCTACGGCATCCCGCAACCGACGGCGAGCTGGGGCAACATGATCTCGGCGGGCCAGCAGTTCATCTCGGTCTACCCCCGGTACGTGATAGTGCCCAGCATCTTCCTGCTGGTGACCACCATCTGCCTGAACATGGTCGGCGACGGCATGCGGGCCCGCTGGAGTGTCCGCTGATGGCGGCCACCGCGGACGCGACGGCTCCCGACCTCCGGCTGCGACCGAGCCCGCTGCTCGAGGTGTCGGACCTGCGCGTGACCTTCCGCACCCGGCTCGGCACCATCTACGCGGTGCAGGGCCTCAGCCTCACCGTCGAGCCTGGCCAGACGCTGGCGCTCATCGGCGAATCCGGATCGGGCAAGACGGTCAGCGCGCAGGCGATCATGGGCATCCTGCCCCGCTCCGCCAAGGTGTCCGGCTCTGTCAAGTTCAAGGGCGACGAGATCGTCGGGAGCAGCGAGCACGAACTGCGGGACTACCGCGGCCGCAGCGTGGCGATGGTGTTCCAGAACCCGGAGCGCTCGCTCAACCCGACGATGCGGATTGGCACCCAGATCGCCGAGGCGATCCAGTGCCACCTGCCAGTCAGCAAGCAGGAGGCGCACGAGCGCGCCGTCGACCTGCTCCGGATGGTGCGGCTGCCGGCGCCCGAGCGGCGCTTCTTCGAGTACCCGCATCAGCTGTCGGGCGGCATGCGCCAGCGCGTCGTGATCGCCATCGCGCTGGCCTGCGGGCCCGCGGTGCTGATCGCGGACGAGGCGACCACGGCGCTGGATGTCACCACCCAGGCTCAGATCATGGACCTGCTGCTTGACCTGCAGCAGGAGACCGGCACCGCGCTGCTGATGATCAGCCACGACCTCGGGCTGGCCGCGTCCTACGCGGAGGAAGTCATCGTCATGTACGCCGGCAAGGTGGTCGAGCAGGCTCCGACGAAGGAGCTCTTCGCCGGGGTCCGGATGCCGTACACGCAGGCGCTGCTCGACGCCATCCCGCGCATCGAGATGGAGCCGCACGTCCTCCTGCCGGTGGTGGGCGGCCGGCCGCCCGACCTCGCGGTCATCCCGCCCGGCTGCTCCTTCGCGCCCCGCTGTCCCAAGGTGCAGCAGGACTGCCAGGAGACGAGCCCGCCGCTGCAGCAGCACGAGCCCGGCCGCTGGTGGGCATGCTGGCATCCGCTGGGAAAGGAGCCCGCGCAGTGACCGCGACCAGTGACGACGTCCTGCTTCAGGTCCGCAACGTCGTGCAGGAGTTCGTGCTGCGCGACTACGGCGGCGCGAAGGGCGGCGTGCTGCAGGCAGTCGCGGACGTGTCTTTTGATCTGCACGTGGGTGAGACGCTCGGCATCGTCGGGGAGACCGGCTCCGGGAAGTCGACGCTAGCCCGCTCGATCATCCAGGCGCCGCCACCCAAACGCGGCGAGGTTATCTTCCAGGGTCAGAACCTCGCGCAGTTGTCGCACGGGGCGCTCAAGGCAGCGCGGCGCAACCTGCAGATGGTCTTCCAGGACCCGTTCACCTCGCTTGACCCGCGGTGGAGCGTAGCGCGCCTCGTCGAGGAGCCGCTGGTGGCCTACGGCGAGGGCTCCCGCGAGCAGCGCCGCGCGCGGGCCAGCGAGCTGCTCGACCTGGTGGGGCTCGACCCGGTGCGGTACGCGAACCGGCGCACCCGGGAGCTGTCCGGCGGGCAGTGCCAGCGGGTCGCTGTCGCCCGCGCGCTGGCCCTTTCGCCCAAGCTCATCCTCTGCGACGAGCCCGTGTCCTCGCTCGACGTGCTCGTGCAGGCCCAGGTGCTCAATCTGTTCGAGAAGCTGCGTGAGGACCTAGGACTGTCCTACCTGTTCATCGCCCACGATCTCGCCCTCGTCAAGCAGGTCAGCGACCGGGTGGCGGTCATGTACCTGGGCAAGCTGTGCGAGGTCGGGCCGGTGCGGTCGCTGTACAGCGCGCCGCTGCATCCTTACACGCTGGCGCTGCTCCATTCCATTCCGAGCCCCGATCCGGCGGTGGGCCGCCGGGACACCACGAGCGTCATCAGCGGGGAGCTGCCGTCGCCGCTCGACCCGCCGAGCGGCTGCCGGTTCCGGACCAGGTGCCCGCGCGCGGCCGAGCGCTGCGCGGCGGAGGAGCCCGAGTTGCGTGCGCTCGCCGACGGGCACCTTGTTGCCTGTCACTTCCCGCTGACGGGGGACGACAACGGGTCCGCGCGCACCGCACACACCCCGGCCGCGGCCGCCGCAGTCGCCGCGCCTGCGGGCACCTCGCCCGCCACCGCGACGCCAGCCAGCGATTAATGCCAGGGCACTCATTGGGTCAACGGTCGTTATTGCCTACAATCTTGTTGACGATCCGCCCCGAGGAGAATTCTGCATGCCGCAGACCGCGACAGACCGGCTCCGCGTGATCAGGCCGCCGTGCCGCGCCGATCGTGTCAGCAGTCTGCTGCGGCCGCCTGACCTGCGACGGGTGCGGCAGTGCCACGCGAGGTATGGGGCTCCCGGTGACTGAATCGATGCTCGTCATTAGCGCGCACGCAGGCGACTTCGTGTGGCGCGCGGCGGGCGCGATGGCGCTGGCCAGCTCCCGCGGTACCCCGGTGACGGTGGTGTGCCTGAGCTTCGGCGAGCGCGGCGAGTCAGCCCGCGCGTGGCTGGACGGCAAGAAGCTGCCCGAGATCAAGGCCATCCGGCAGCAGGAGGCCAGCCAGGCCGCCGATGCACTGGGCGCGAAGATCGAGTTCCTGGACGCTGGTGACTACCCGCTGCGCGAGACGCCGGAACTCGTCGACGAGCTCGTGCACGTCTACCGGCGCGTTGAGCCGACCGTGGTGCTCACCCATTCGCTGGCCGACCCGTACAACCCCGACCACCCGGCGGCCGGCCGGATGGCGTTGCAGGCCCGGGTGTTCGCCCAGGCCATCGGGTATGAAGCGGCCGGCGAGCCGCTCGGCGCACCGCCAGTGTTCCTGTTCGAGCCGCATCAGCCCGAGCAGTGCGACTTCAAGCCCGACGTGCTGCTCGACATCACCGACGTGTTCGACCGCAAGCAGGCCGCCATGCAATGCCTGCCGGCCCAGCAGCACATGTGGGATTACTACACCGACCTGGCCAAGCGGCGCGGCGTCCAGTTGCGGCGCAACGCTGGCCCGAATCTGGGCCTGGCCCACAACACCATGGCCGAGGCGTACGAGCGCGTCTACCCGCAGGTGACAAGGGACCTTCAGTGAGGAACGTGGTCGTCACCGGCTGGCCGCGCGCAGACCTGAGCGCCGTCGATGCGCTGGCCGCCTTTGGCGTCGCGACGGTGCACGAGGCCACCGGCCGGACCGGCTACCTCGGACCCGCCATCAGGCCACGCTGGCCAGGCAGCCGGGTGGGCGGCACTGCCGTCACGGCGCTGTGCTGGCCGGGCGACAATCTCATGATCCACGCTGCGGTCGAGCAATGCCGGGCCGGCGACTTCCTCGTGGTGACGACCACCTCGCCGTCCGCCGACGGCGCGTTCGGCGAGCTGCTGGCCACGTCGCTGGCCCACCGCGGCGTGCGCGGGCTGGTGACCACCGGCGGCGTGCGGGACCTGACAGCCCTCCAGGCCATGGGCTTCCCGGTGTTCAGCGCCGCGATCTCGGCGCAGGGCACGGTCAAGGCGACTGCGGGCGCGGTCAACGTGCCGGTCAGCATCGGCGGCCAGTGCATCGCGCCGGGCGATGCGATCGTGGCCGACGACGACGGTGTGGCGGTCGTGCCGCGGGCCGAGGTCACTGGCGCTCTCGCCGCCGCGAGAGCGCGCGCGCAGAAGGAGGAGGTCTCCCGGGCCGCGTTCGCCGGTGGTGAGCTCGGCCTCGACCGGTACGGGCTCCGCGCGATACTTGCGGAGCAGGGCGTGACGTACCTGGACTACGAGTCCTACCTGAGCAAGCTGGCGGAGTGATGACCGGCGGCAGTGGCATTCCGTGCATGCAGATGCGCGGCGGCACGTCCCGCGGTCTGTACTTTGTCGCTGCCGACCTGCCAGCCGACGCAGCCGAGCGGGACGCGCTGCTGGTCGCCGTGATGGGCAGCGGCCATCCGCTGCAGATCGACGGGGTCGGCGGCGGTCACCCGCTCACTTCCAAGGTCGCGGTGGTGTCGCCATCGCAGCGCGACGACGCCGATGTCGACTACCTGTTCCTGCAGCTCGGCGTCGACGCGGCGACCATCACCGACCAGCAGAACTGCGGGAACATCCTGGCCGGTGTCGGGCCGTTCGCGGTGGAGCGCGGCCTGATCGCGGCGGGGCAGGAGTCGACCACGACGCGCATCGCCATGGTGAATTCCGGCAGCGTGGTCACCGCCACGTTCCCCACTCCAGGCGGGATTCCCCACTACGACGGATCGACAGCGATCGACGGCGTGCCGGGCACCGCGGCGCCCATCCTGCTGCGGTTCGCTGACACCGCTGGCTCGGCCACCGGGCAGTTGCTGCCGACCGGGAGCCTGTGCGACGTGATCGACGGCGTTCCGGTGACGTGCATGGATAACGGCATGCCCGTGGTGGTGGCCAGAGCCGCCGACTTCGGCGTCACCGGCTACGAACCCGTGGCCGAACTCGCCGCTAATGCCGATCTCAACGAGCGGGTGCAGTCGCTGCGCTTGCAGGCCGGCAAACTGATGGGTCTCGGCGACGTCAGCGACCTGTCGGTGCCGAAGACCACGCTGGTCAGCGCGCCCCGGGCCGGCGGCGCGATCTGCACCCGCACGTTCATCCCGGTCCGCCTGCACACCTCGATCGGCGTGCTCGGGGCCATCACCGTCGTTACCGCGCTGCTAGCCGGCGGCACCGGCGCCGAGCTAGCCGCGTTCCCGCCCCACGGCCATGTTGTCGACGTCGAGCACCCCACCGGGCACCTGGAGGTGGAGGTAGACCTCGACACCTCGCTTTCCCCGCCGCTGGTGCGGAGCGCCGGCGTCATCCGCACAGCCCGCAAGCTGTTCGACGGGACCGTCTTCCCGCCCGCCACGGTCCCGCCCGCATGAGGAGGCCCACCATGCCCTTGCTGCACGACATCGCTCACCTTGCGAACGCCGAGCTGCTGACGCCTGAGCCGGAGAAGAGCCTGTGGTTCTTCACCCAGATCCTCGGGCTGACCGAGAACGGCAGCAGCGGGGACTCGGTTTACTTGCGGACCTGGGACGACTACGAGCAGTACAGCCTGAAGCTCACCGCGTCGAAGACGTCCGGGCTGGGCCGCACCGGCCTGCGCGCCGCCAGCGAGGATGCGCTCAAGCGCCGCGTCGCCGAGGTGGAGGCCGCTGGCCTCGGCATCGGCTGGCAGGACGGTGATCTCGGCATCGGCTCCACGTACCTGTGCCGTGACCCCGACGGCCACGAGATCGAGCTGTACTTCGAGTCGGAGTGGTACCGGCCGACCGGTGCGCTGAAGCCGTCGCTGAAGAACCAGGCACAGGCGTTCCCCGGTCGCGGGGTGAGCGTCCGCCGGCTCGATCACGTCAACTACCTGGCCGCCGACAGCAAGGCGTGCGGCGACTTTATCGCGGGCTCGCTGGGGGCCAGGGTCACCGAGCAGATCCAGCTCGACGACGGCACGATCTCCGCGCAGTGGCTGCACTTCGCACAGAAGTCCTACGACCTGGTGTATACAAACGACTGGACGGGGTCTTCAGGGCGGCTGCATCACATCGCCTTCGCGACCGACAGCAGGGAGGACATTCTGAAGGCCGCTGACCTGTGCCTGGACCGGGGCGTGTTCATCGAGACCGGGCCGCACAAGCACGCGATTCAGCAGACCTTCTTCCTGTATGTCTACGAGCCGGGCGGGAACCGGATCGAGCTGTGCAACCCGGCGGCGCGGCTGGTCTTCGCGCCCGACTGGGCGCCGATCACCTGGACACAGGCTGAGCGCTCGAAGGGGCAGGCGTGGGGGCTGAAGACGATCGAGTCGTTCCACACTCACGGCACTCCGCCCGGGCCGGCCGGGCAGTGAGCCGGGCATGACGAGGATGGCGGAAGACCCGAGGACCGTGGTGGTCGAGGAGGTCCGCGCTGCCATCCTGCAGGGCGAGTACGCGCCGAACCAGCGGCTGATCGAGACCGACCTGTGCGAGCGGTTCAGCACGTCCCGCTTCATCGCCAGGGCCGCGCTACAGCAGCTGTCGGCGCAGGGCCTGGTGGAGTTTCAGCGCAACCGTGGTGCCAGGGTCCGCGACATCTCCCTCGACGAGGCGATCGAGATAACACAGGTGCGCAAGCTGCTCGAGGGCCTGCAGGCGTCACTAGCCGCCGAACGGATTACCAGAGCCGAGGCCGCTAGCCTGCGCACGATCGTGAAGGACATGCGGGCAGCGGTCGGCTCGGCCGAGCCGTTGCGCTACAGCGACCTGAACGCCCGGCTGCACGCGGCCATCCGCGACATCGCCGCGCACCAGACCTCAGCCCGGCTGCTGCGGCAGCTGCGCGACCAGACCGTCCGGCACAGCTTCTCGCTGTCCCTGGTGCCCGGCCGAGCGCTGGTGTCACTGCCGCAGCACGAGGCGATCGTGGCAGCGGTGACCGCGCGCGATCCCGTCGCGGCTGAGCAGGCCATGCACGATCATCTGCAGAGCGTCATCAACGCCTTCGAGGCACTGCGGGCCGCCGCCACGCGCTCATGACCAAGCCGGCAGCCAGCCCGCCGCGGGCAGTCATCGCGGTGCTCGGGCTCGGCGAGGCTGGCTCGCATATCGCCGCCGACCTGTGCGCCGCGGGCGCGGTGGTGCGCGGGTTCGACCCGCGGGTGCCCGCTGGTCCCGGCGTGATCGCGTGCGCGGACGACGCGGATGCCTGCCGCGGCGCCAACGTCGTGCTGTCGCTGACGACCGCGCACGAGGCAGTGGGCGCGCTCAGGGCGTCGCTACCCGGCCTTGGGCCGGCCACGATCTACGCCGACCTCAATACCTCATCTTCCGGGCTCAAGCGCACGCTGGCCGCGCTCGCTCGCGATGCCGGAGTCGACCGGTTCGCCGACGTAGCGCTGATGTCGCCGGTGCCCGGCAAGGGCCTGCGGACGCCCATGCTGGCGAGCGGGACCGCCGCCGCCGACTACGCCCGGCTGCTCCGCGCGCTCGGCGCGTTCGTCGAGGTGCTCTCGGCGCCAGCAGGCGCGGCGGCAGACCGCAAGCTGGTGCGCAGCGTGTTCTTCAAAGGGCTCGCGGCCGCGGTGACCGAGTCGCTCCGGGCCGCGCGCGCCGCGGGGTGCGAGGACTGGATCCGCGACAGCATCGCCGCCGAGCTGACCGCGGCGTCCCCGGCCACCGTCGACCGGCTTGAGCGGGGGAGCGTCCAGCACGCAGCCCGGCGGGCCGAGGAGATGGCTGCCTCGGCTGCGCTGCTGCGGGAGCTTGGCGTCCCGCCGCGTATCGCTACCGCGAGCGAGCAGTGGCTGCGACAGCTCCTGTCCGAGCAGGATCAGGCGTGAGCGCGGGCCGGGACCACCCGGCGCCGGCCGAAGACGCGAGCCGGACCGCCACGATGACCGACCAGCTCGGCCGGTTGCTAGCCTGACCTGATGCCGTTCGGGTCCTTCGTAGCACTCGGAGACAGTTTCACCGAGGGGGTCGGCGACCCGTATCCGGACGGAGCCTTTCAGGGCTGGGCCGACCGGTTCGCCCGCTACCTGGCCGCGATGTCGCCCGGTCTCACCTACGCCAACCTCGCGATCCGCGGGAATGTGCTCGGCCAGGTGATCGATGAGCAGGTGCCGGTGAGCATCCAGCTAAGGCCCGACCTGGTCAGCATCGCCGCCGGCGGTAACGATCTGCTGCGGCCGGGGGCCGATCCGGACGCCCTCGCGGCGGAGTTCGAGCAGGCCGTCGCCGCGCTGCGAGCGGCCGGCTGCGCAGTCTTGCTGTTCACCGGCTTCGACCCCGGCGGCTTCCCGGTGATCCGGCTCGTCCGCGGCAAGGTCGCCGCGTACAACGCCCAGCTCCGCCAGATCGCGCGGCGGCACGACTGCCTGCACGTCGACCTGTGGTCGATGAAGATCCTCGCTGACACCCGGGAGTGGTGCGCCGACCGGCTGCACCTCTCCCCGGACGGCCATCGCCGGGTCGCGCTGCATGCCAGCGAGGTGGCCAGCGTGCCCGCTGCGGAGGACTGGCGCGAGCCACTGCCGCCGCGGCCGGCCCCGGACTGGCGCACCGCCCGGCAGCAGGACCTGGCGTGGGCCCGCAACTACGCCGCCCCGTGGCTCAGCCGCCGGCTCCGTGGGGTGTCCAGCGGCGACGGCATCAAGCCCAAGCGGCCGGACCTGGTGCGCGTCTAGCGGAGCGCTATTTCGACCGCGACGTCCTGGTCCGGGTAGTACTCGGCGACCTGGCTCGCCCCGTACTTGGCGGTGAACTTGTCCAGCACCTGGCCAACCGTGCCCTGGTCGGTTACCGGCCGGGCCGTCGCGGTGACCTCGGCTCGGTCGGCCGCCAGCCGGATCGCCGGGGTCTTGAGCAGGTTCTTGTACCACTGGCTGTCCGAGCCGGAAACGGGCAGCAGGTACAGAGTGTCGTCTTGCCGCACGAACCAGACCGGCCGCGACGTCTTCCGGCCTGACACCCGCCCGGTGGCGGTCAGGTCGATCAGCGTGGACTTATCGATCGCCGTCTCGAAGTCAGCGACTGCCATCGAATCCCCCTTCGCACTGTGACCCCAGTGCTATGCCCCGCGTGCGCCAGGCCACGCAGCGGCTGGTGACCATGGGGCCCCGTCGCCGGGCCGTCCGATAGCGAGCGCGGTCATCACGACCGGGCCAGGATGAAGTCGGCCACGCGGAACTCGCGGGTGCGTCGGCGGAAGTCGAAGGTGAAGCCTGGCCAGAGCGTCAGGTTGCGGCCTTCGCTATCGAGATACCAGCTGGAACAGCCAGACCCCCACACGGTTTTCGGCATCTTACGCTGCAACTCGGCGTTGTAAGCGGCCGCGACGACAGGCCGCACCTCGAACCGGCCGCCCGCGGCCTCGGTCTTCGCGATGCCGTCGATGATGTAGGCGAGCTGGCTCTCGATCATGAGCAGCATCGAGGAGTGGCCGAGACCGGTGTTGGCGCCGGTGAGCTGGAAGTAATTCGGGAAGCCCGGCACTACCGTGCCGAGGTAGGTCTCGCCGAATGCATCCGCCAACGCGCGGTCATCTACGCCGATGATCTTCCTGAAGGTCGGGTTGTCGGTCACGTGAAATCCGGTGGCGAGGATGAGGGTGTCCACCGGATGCTCCGCGCCGTCTGCGGTAACGACGGATCCCGGGCGTACCTCGATGATCTTCTCGGTGACGAGGCTGACGTTGGGCTTCGCGAGGGCCGGGTAGAAGTCGTTCGACGGCAGCACGCGCTTGCACCCGAGGTCGTAGGTCGGGGTCAGCTGGGCGCGCATGACCGGATCGCTGATGGCGCCCTCCATGTGCTTGCGCCAGATGACCTCGGCGCGCTTGAGGATCTTCGGGTACTTGGTGAAGCCCAGCGCCAGGATCTCGCGGAACCAGTAGATCAGCAGTCGCGAGGCGCGCTGGGTCGCGGGCAGCGCCCGGTACAGCGCGAGCGTCCACGGCCGCACCGGATGGTTGGTGTGCGGCATGACGAACGGCGCCGTCCGCTGAAAGACGGTGAGCTGCGCAACCTCGGGCTGGATCGACGGCACGATCTGGATGGCCGACGCCCCGGTGCCCACGACCGCGACCCGCTGCCCGGCCGGTTGCCAGGTCGGATCCCACCGTGCCGAGTGCATGATCGTCCGGCGGAACGAGTCGATGCCGGGAATGTCGGGCAGCGACGGCTCGACCAGCGCGCCGACCCCGGCTATCAGGTACCGGGCGGCGAACGTGCCCTTGGACGTGCTCACGTGCCAGCGTCCGGCGGCCCAGCGGGCCTTGCTGACCTGGTGCCCGAACCGCAGGTAGTTGCGGAGCCGGTATTTGCTGACCACATCGCGCAGGTAATCCCACAGCTCCGGCTGGGAGGGGAACGTCTCGCGCCAGTCTGGCTTCGGATCGAAGGAGTACGAGTAGAGGTTCGACGGTACGTCGCAGCGACAGCCGGGGTACACGTTGTCCCGCCAGGTGCCGCCCACGTCGTCGGCCCGCTCCAGGATGACCAGGTCCGTGTGACCCGCCTGGGTGAGCTTGATAGCGGCACCCAGCCCGGAAAACCCGGCTCCGATGATCAGGAACGTGACCTCTTCCGGGTCGCCCATCAAACCTCCTGGCCAGCCGCGTATCGCGGCTCCTCGTGGCCAAAGGTGATCACGATCTCCCTGCCATTGGCGTAGCTGACCACGGCTGCCGGAGCGTGTCGCCCACCCTGCGGGCGACGTTCTGGAATAGCTCCACCATCTCGGGAGTATCGGCGCTCACCCGGAATCGGCCCCTGCTGACCAGTGTCTGTATGACATAGGCGAGAAGTTCACCTCAGCTCGGGCCTTCTCCGCCGCGCTCAGAGGGGTGCCGGCTGAGTGCCAGGAGGCTGGGTCATTGCTGATCTCCTCGTGATCGCCTTTGCCCCTAGGATGCCATTTGCGTCGTCCCTTGGTCCCCCTCCAGCTTCGTCGTCAACATCGGCGCGCGTCGGGCGGCTACCCCGCGATGCGGACCTGCGTCCGTGATGAGCCAATCCGGTGGGCGATGACTTCCGCGTCTTTTCAGTTCTTGTGGGCTCCGCGGTGGTACCAAGCTGCTATGGACGACAGCCCTCGCTTTGACCAGGTGAACCTCGTTGTTTCGGACATGGAAGCCTGCGTGAGCTTCTACCGTCGGCTGGGACTGGACATCCCGGACACTGATCCCGCATTTCAGGCCCACCATCGAAGCGCCCGCTTGCCTGGCGGCGTCGATCTTGACTTCGACAGCGCCGAGTTCGCCACGCATTGGGACGTCGGATGGCAGTCGGGACGCGCCGTGATCGGGTTCAGAGTCTCCAGCCGGGAACGAGTCGACAGCCTCTACTCCGACCTGACGGGCTTCGGATATGCAGGCCAGCAGCCGCCCTACGATGCATTCTGGGGAGCCCGCTACGCGATCGTCGAGGACCCAGATGGAAACCCTGTCGGGATTATGAGTCCCGTCGATCCGGACCTACGCTCACGTCCGAAGTTCCCGTGAGCTTTCATCAGGCCGCGGTGGGTGGTGCGTGGCTGTGGAGGGTGCGGGTGTGGTCGGGGCTGACTGCTGTTGTTGTGCCGTCGGGGTTGAGGGTCAGGTGCCAGCCCCATCGGTGGATGGCGGTGAGGTGATGGAAGGTGCAGAGCAGGCAGCAGTTCGCTAGTGAGGTTTCGCCGCGGTCGGCGCGGTGGCGCAGGTGGTGGACGTGGCAGCGGACGGCGGGGGTGTCGCAGCCGGGGAAGCGGCAGTGCTGGTCGCGGCGGGTGACGGCGCGGCGGATGTGGGCGGGGATCGTGTCGGTAGCGGCGCCGATGTCCAGGGGCAGGCTGATCGTGGCGGCGGGTCCGGTGAGGAGAAGGTGGCGGAGGTGCGCGGCGATGCCGCCGGGTCCGGATAGCAGCCGCAGCGCGTCGGTGATGGTGAGCGCGGCGGCGGCCCGGCGGGCCCGGCCCAGGGT